>JAMCTA010000110.1:0-26304 GCA_023381895.1 Chloroflexota bacterium | reverse complement strand
GAGCGACAGGATGCGCGTCAGCTGGATGACCATCTTCTGTGTGGCTGGCGGAAAACCTGGTGCCAGGACGTGTACGAGCAGGGGGGCGAATAGGGCTGAGGCAATAGCAAGGAGCGTAAGGAGTACGAGGATGCAGTTGAGTGTGATGGAGGCGAGGCGCCAAGCTTCGCGCTCGTCACGTTCCTGCGTGAGCTCCGCGAACACCGGGATGAAAGCAGAGTTGAGTGCCCCACCCACGATAAGGTTGAAGCTGAAGTCGGGGACGGCAAAGGCAGCGCTGTAGGCGTCGGCAGCGGGACCGTTTCCGAACGTCGCGGCGAGCAAGCTGCTGCGCCAGAGGCCAAGGAGCCTGCTCACAATGAAGCCTGCCATGATGATAAGGCTGGCAGAGAGCAGACTGGGACGAACTGGTTGCGCTCGAGAGCGTGAGCGAGAGGCCGCGGCGGTAGTCGCGGGTTGACTGCGCCGGCTTGTGGCTCTGGAGCTACCACGGTGCTCAATGGGATGGAACACAACCGGGCGCGCAAGCGGGCGAGCGCGGGGGCGGCGTGGCGAAGAGGAGGCATCACTCATGGCTTGTTGGCGCACTGGCAGCGCGCCGCCTGGGCTGCTCCTCTCCGTGGAGTGTGCCAAAGTGTGGACGTTACGATGGGCACAAGCGCTGGGTTAATAGCGTTTGCCTCATCCGCCCGTACTATACCCCCAGCGCCCTCAAGGAAGCGGAGGTTGGCCCTATGGTGAGTAACGAGCAAGTCGCGGAGGTGCTCGAGCAGATTGGCTTGCTCCTCGAGCTCAAGGGTGAAGCAGGGTTCCGTGTTCGTGCTTACCAGAAGGCGGCCGATGCGATCCGCCACTGGGGCGAGCCAGTCGCGGTGGTGGCTACCCGAGGTGAGCTGCAGACCATTCCTGGTGTCGGCAGGGCCATAGCAGACAAGGTGAGCGAGGTCGTCACCACCGGTCATCTGATCTACCTCGCTGAGTTGCGGGCCGAGTTCCCTACCGGCATGTTCGCCTTACTCGATGTGCCTGGCCTTGGTGGAAAGACTGCGCTGCGACTGGTACGAGAACTCGGAGTGGAGACGAGAGAGGAACTGGAAGAAGCAGCGCGCGCTGGAAGGCTGCGATCGCTCGGCGGCTTTGGGGCGAAGAAAGAAGAAGCGATTCTGCATAGTCTCGAAGCTATGCGACGCAAGGGTGGGCGCTTCCCCATTGCCCAGGCCTGGCCAATCGCCGCCGAAGCAGCGCGCCTTCTCCGGGAGAGTGACTTGGCGGAGCACATCGATGTGGCCGGCAGCCTCCGGCGTTTCGAGGAGACCATCGGGGACGTCGACATCATCGCGACCGCGCGCGATAGCGCAGCGCTGACCGCGCACTTCGTCACCCTTCCGTTTGTGGCGGAGGTCATCGCCCATGGTCCGGTGCGGGCTACCGTGCGCACGAACGACGGGCTGCAGGTTGATCTCAAGGTTGTCGAACCGCGCGACTATGGTTCGCTGCTCCAGCACTTCACTGGCGCAAAGATGCACAACATCCGCCTGCGGGAGTATGCACAGCGGCGCCAGCTCAAGGTGAGCGAGTATGGAGTTGTGGACGAGCGGAACGGCGAAGAGGCGCACTTTACTACCGAAGAGGCACTGTACGCTCGACTCGGACTGGCCTACATTCCTCCCGAGCTCCGCCAAGGCCTCAATGAGATCGAGCGGGCTCAGCGTGGGCCCTTGCCACGCCTCGTGCAGCGGAGTGATCTCTGGGGGGATCTCCACGCTCACACCAGCGAGAGCGACGGGCGAAACACTCTCGAAGAGATGGTGACTGCGGCTCAGTCAGCAGGCCTTCACTACCTTGCTATCTGTGACCATTCTGTGGGCCGGGCGGTGGCGCGAGGGCTCACACCGGAACGCCTGCAGCAGCAACGCGTAGCCATCGATGCAATGAATCGGACTGTAGGCCCCAACTTCCGCGTGATCGCTGGCTCAGAGGTCGACATTCGGGCTGATGGCCGGCTGGACTATCCGGACGGCGTCCTTGCTGGTCTGGAGATTGTCGTGGCATCTGTCCATTCAGCGATGCAGCAGGACCGGGCGACAGCGACAGCGCGAGTGCTTGCTGCTATCGAGCATCCTGCGGTGACGATCATTGGCCATCCAACAGCGCGCATCATTGGCCGTCGAGAGCCCATTGCCCTTGACATGGATACAGTCATCGCTGCTGCTGTGCGCACCGGGACGGCGTTGGAGATCAACGGAGGTCTGGAGCGTCTCGATCTGAGTGCTGAGCACGCCCGAAAGGCGCGCGAGGCTGGGGCGATGCTCGTCATCTCGACCGACGCACACGAGCAAGCGAGCTTTGGTAACCTGGATTTCGGCGCCGCGGTTGCTCGTCGGGCGGGATGCGGGCCGGAACACGTGCTCAACACCCGATCTGCCGCCGAGGTGCTGGCATTTGCTCGGGCTAAACGTGCTCGAATTACTGGTCAGTGAGCCTGGTTTGGTCTACACTGCAGCGGTGGTCGGTAACTAGAATGGCCTTGAGACCCCAGATGGGAGTTGTCACCCGAGTGAATCGTTCCTGGCGGCGTGAGAAGCTGCCGCGGTGGTTGGGCCTTTGGCCTTTGCTGTGTACTGTGGTAGCTCTGCTCCTCACAGCGTGTGGCGGAACGAATACCGCGGGCGAGGCTGCAGGAACACCACTCTCATCCTCATCGCTTCAGGGCTCCGATCCCGCCGGGGTGCACTACCTCAGCATGACTGACAGCGTCGTGCCCGATCCTCAAGACCCTGGGAAGAAGATGCTGCACGTCGAGGTGCAGGTGCAGGCGGACAAGCCTACGTCGGGGGTGCTGGCGTTTCTCATGATTGCTGATCCGAGCACGTCGGTACCGTGGCCGCGCCCGGCCTATGCTAATGGATCGCCTGCAGCATCGGCGCAAAAGATCTCCTTGCATCAGGGCGCCAATACTATCAGCGCCAACTTCCCGCTCTATGTCCGGAAGGATGGCAAGCCACAGGAAGGGCAGCTCAACATCCAGACAGGCGGCTTCTACGATGTTGAGATCTTTGCAGGCGGCGCACCACCTTCAACCGGTGTGCTGCCAGTGGCTTCGTTCCAAACGAGTCGCACCTACCAGATCTCCGACTTCGGCGGTCCGCCAGCAACTCCCACACCAACGTTCGTCCCGACGAAGGGCCCGAGTCCGGTCCCAACTTCTAGCCCTTACCCCACTTTCACGCCCGGACCGACGTCGACGCCCACACCCACACCAACGCCGGTGCCACCGCCGTTCGCTCTCGGTCTGCTGGCGATCCAGACGCACGATCAACTCCGGGGGACGGTACCCGGCGGCCTCGCTGGCGTTGGAGGAACAACGGTCACGCCTCCTACTGGCGATCAATTCGTGGTGGCGATCTTCGTGGTACGAAAAGACATCCCTGCAGCATCTGAAGCCCCACTCCCGAAGACGCTCTCCATTGACAATGCCGGAAGCTGGCAGGATGTCACCCAGCACATCGTTGACAGCACGGGCAGCCTCGCTCTGGAGCTCTCCCCCTATGGTGCAGTGACGATTGCCTATGATCCACGCACCCAGACCTACAGGGAACGCGTTGTCGTAGCCCAGGTATGGGAGATCCCAGCAAGCATCCCCGTGAACTCGGCAGCGGTACGGCTGGACAATCAGCCGGCGACGGCCTTCCCGCTGGCTAATGCTGCGTGGGTCAATCCTGGGTATCCCTACCAGCTCAAGCAAGACCTGCTATTGGCAGACTACGCATCGGTGCAAGTCGCGGCGGTGACTCAAACCGCGCCGATAGCGACTCCAGGGCCAGCAGAAGTATCTGAGCCAGCATTCAAGGTTCAGCTCGTGCTGAAAGGGAGCACGGCTGCCCCTGTCACCCTGCGCCTGCAGTTGCTTCTTGAGAATGCGCAAGGGCTCCGTACGGAAGCGGTCTGTCCAGTGCAGCAGTACAAGAATCTCGTCGCGGGGACACCCTACCCCTTCACCTGCAGCATCTCGCTGCCGAGCGGGGGTAAGGAACAAGGGTTCCATCTCGGCGTGACTGGCACGATCAACGGCTCACAGATACACATGAAGTGGGTGACCCTTCCCCAGTAGATGGGGCGGCGCTCGTTGACCGTGCCGCCGCTCTCAGCCGGCAATGACCTTGATGTTGCCCGGAAGGACGAGCAGCTGAGTGGCGAGGATAGTGTGATCGGTCATGAAGACACCACTGGCCTGAATGGCAGCACCCGGGCGGAGCTGGGTCCGCGAACCGAGCACTAGCTTTGCTCCTTCGCCTTGCTGCACGCGCACGGTATTCGTGGTGGTCTGGTAGTCTCCGTTGCTTGTGTGCTTCAGCAGCTGACCTGTGATGATTCCGCTCGGATTGATCGCGGTAATCTCCAGATCGACCGTGAGTGACTCACCGGCGATCGCTTGCTCAAATGCTGCGGGTGTAGCAGGGTGACTGCGGATGTGCGCCTGCGTCGCCAGACGGTACGGGATGACGATTGCTCCGACGAGGAGGAGTACAAATAGGATGACCATGGCGCGCCCGAACCACGCTCGCCGCGTGCTCGTTGGTTGTGCCGGCTGTTCCTGCGGATCTTGCATCACTTGCACCCCTCTTGCGTGACGTGACGTGACGTGAGTCACTTGCATTCTTCTCTGTAGCATGAAGGCTGGAGGAAAAGGGAAGCGAGCCGTGCCGCAAGTGCGGACAGCTGGTGGCGTTACACGGAGGGGAGCCGGGTTTCTCACCCTGGTGATACCCCACTGAGTACGAGAATCGAGATGGCATTTCCGCTGCGCTGTGCTCAGGGCTGGAGCGTACCCGACCCGTTCTGCGGGTTCCATCGTGGCTTCACTTTAGGAAAGAGGTGTGGGGATGGAGCATCGACGTGCTGGATTTTTTATGGATGCAGCCTTTGGTTGGAACGCTTTTGATTAAGGTCGTTTTGGTATAGAACTGCCCGTCAAGCGTGTGCGGGTGGTGGGAGATGGGCCTCTAGCTGTTCGGGTGGGGGTTACTGGGGTGGCGTAGCAAGGAGGCGGGAGGCGTAGGAGAGGAGCACTTTGGCGAGGGCGATGGCGAAGGAGGCATCGCGATGGTCTACGGAGAACTGACCAGCAGTATCGCCTGTCTGGGAGGGATGACGACTTATAATATCTTACGATTGTACAGGCTTCATCACTTTAGTAGTCTTAAGCGTATACTCCGAGTGTCCATCTGCTAACGTGAGGCGTTTGCCTGTCTGTAACTGATACAGTCCTACAACGATCCGGTATACGCCAGGTGCCGTGCTCGCGGGGACAGGGACTGAAAAGTGATCAGTGACCACTTCACCAGTAACCCAGTCATTTGTTGGCAGCTTTCCACCGTGCGGCCGAGTGTCCAGTTGAAAAATCAACCGACCGCCCGGATCAAGCGCGTGAATGAAGATGGTGTAATCCGCCGTTGGGCCACGGATTGCCTCCCATTGCAAGGTTATGTCCAGCAACTTTCCAGCTTCTACGTGGTCCGGTACTGCAGCGCTGAGCAGTCGAATCATCCGACCAAAGGTGACGTTGATCCGAAGAGGTAGTGATGGAGGCAGCGAAGTTTGTCCTGTACTCGAGCGAACCACGAGATGGGCTATGATGGGTTGTGGCTCTGGTCGCCCTGCTGCCGTTCGGGCCAGGGTGGGTTGATCGGGATGACCAAGGGGATAGACGTAGACAGAGAGCAATGCAAGACTCGGTGAAGGAGCATTTGGCAAAACCTTGAGCGGGACGACATTGCTAATGTCCAGCCCTGCGGGCCAGGAAAAGGTTGGAACAGCGCCACCAGGCTGAAGATCGCGCTGGGCGAGTAGTGTTCCCTCAGGGCTGTGGAGCTGTACGGAAAAGGCATCATTGTCTGCTGCATGATGTTCCACACGCCACAGCAGTGTCACGGTAATTTGCTTGCCTGGTGCGACAGGGTGTGCTGGAAAGGTCATCTGTACTAGCCGCAGCGCACCGTATGTCAACTGCGGATCTACGGACTGTGTGCGCTCGTTCGGCGGAGCAGCGATGACATTCACCTGGCCGATATGCGCCTCTGCCGTGCCATCGTCAGCAGTGAGATACGCCCCAGTGCGCAAGTTGACCAGACCAATGCTGAGATCATAGCGCCCTAGCGGAATGCTCGCCGCTAGCGGTACATCCAGCGTATCCTCGACGACCTCACCAGGAACCCAGTCGCTTGTTGGCAGTAAACCACTGTGAGGAATGGAGGTAACGGCGAACGCTTGGTGCCCGTGGCTATCGCGTCCAGTAAGTGTGACAGCATAACTTCCACCCGGAGAACTCTTTGCTAGCCACTGGAGAGTTACTGGAAGGATCCCACCAGCGGATACTTGTGCGGGTACCTTCACGCTTGCTAAAGCTATGCGCCCGCCAAACGTGATGCCGACCTGCTGCGATAGTGGTGTTGGGCTGGGAAGAGGCGCAATGCTTCGCACTTCGTCTGTCTCCACTAATGGATTACTGATGACCTGGTTGGTGTCTGTAGTGGCCGGAATACGCTGATTAGGCAAATATTCCGGATAAACGTAGACAGAAATGCGACCGAGAAAAGCCCCCGATATTCCAGGTGGGAACTTCGACGGAATCGTTAAAGGTACCGAGTCCACTAATCCAAGGCCGTCAGGCCAAGCTGTGGTCAGCACCTTGCCACCACCAGGCAGCGCATCCGTCTGGGCAATGAGCAACCGATCTGGTCCGTGCAGTTGAACCGAGACAACATCGTTCTCATTGGTCATACCGCGCTTCAGCCAGTAGAGGCGGATGTGTACGGTACTGCCCGGGTGTATCGCACCTTGGAAACGATCTACACCTACGAGCTCCAGATTGCCGTAGTGAAATCCTAACCGTGTCGCAGGGTGCAGGTTTATCGCAGGGACGAATGGAGGCTGGGCATAGGCAGGGAGGAGGGCAAACGGGACTGTCAGCGCTGCACCTCCTGCGAGAGCCCCCGCAACCGTGCCTGCGATCAGCGAGCGCGCACGACGTTGCAGTTCGATAAGGCCAATCGCGAAGAAGATACTGGTGCTTCCTATAGCAGGGAACAGCAGCCGACCTGTGGATGCAAGGGTGAGCCTCGTCCATAGTACCAGAAGCACTGCTTCTAGTCCTAGCCATCCCCAAAGGAGTACAGAGTGGGCGCGTCGAGAGATCAACGCTGAGCGCCGGCGTAGTAGGGAGACGAGTAAGCCTAGCAGTGAGAGTGCCCCGAGGATGCCAGCGAGCTTATAGTACCAGCGCGGCAGCAGGATATCAAAAATACCAAAGACACCCCAGAAGGAGATCCATACGCCAGGCAACTCCGCAATGAACTCTCGAAGGGTCAGAGGCGGGCTACGCTGACCAGCAATCGCCAGAAAGGTGTTGAGTCCGGTGGGGTTCGCATAGAGCATCCAGTTGCGAGCGATCCACCAGCCATCAAGCAGGAGTGCTGGCAGCGCTAGGAGGATGAGTGAGCGCACGGCCCTGCGCCAGGACTGTTCGTACCAGGCGAGCCACAACAGTGTGAGGGCTGCTGGCACCATCACCGCCCCCGCACTGAGCTTGGTGAGTGCTGCCAATCCCACGCAGAAGCCGATTACGAGTTCACGCCGAGCAGTACTCTGGCCATCAACAAGTGTTTGGGCAAGAAGAACAATGACGACGGTGGCGAGCAGGCACGCGAGTGAGTCATTGTCGATCGACGCGGTAATGAACAGGAACATTGGATTGAATGCTGTCAGTGCTGCTGCGAGTACATGTAGTGCCTGCCAGCCTGGCGCTACAATCCTGGCAAGGAGGTATACAAGCAAGACGGTTATCGCTCCGAATACTATGGAAACAAAACGTCCGAGATGCACAGCGAGGCTCAGGCCGCGCCAGGGAAAGTTCTCGGCAGAGGTATGGATGACAAGGTTCTTGTCCCACCCGCTGCGATTGGGATGTCCAATCTGGGAATAGGGATTAGGGAGCATGCTCCGGGCTGGAGAAGGAAAGTGGATCCAAGACGTTGCAGCCGCGATGATCAGGTAGTACAGCGGCGGCTGCCCTGCTTCCTGTGCCGGGACGAGCACCTTTCCACGGTCAGCGAGCGAAAGTACTGGTAGACCGTGACCGGAGGCGATAGTCCACACAACAGCAGTGTGCGAATTCTCGTCACTAGCTTCAAGGATCGGCGTTGCCAGGCTAAATACAGTAGCAAGGATGAAGTAGGCGACAAGGACACCTACAAGAGCGGTTGGGCACCACCGATTGGATACGGAATACGTCCCAGCCTCAACCGAGATGTGAGTTCTCACGACTAAATATCCTTCCACCTTGGAGTTGCGTTGCGGCTCAGGTGCAGGTACCGCCGCTCGCGACGCAGTATCATCGTGGAATGATTTAGCTCATCTGTCTCTCGCACGCTACGGCTTCACTGTTTCTTTATTGGGAAGAGAGTATAGTACCCACGCTTGTATAGCCGTGTCGGGCTAACTGTAAAAGGAAGAGGGGCTGCGGTAAACCCTCTAAAGTGAAGCCACGACGGCACCTGCAGAGCAGACCGGGTAGTCTGGAGGGAGGTGGACTTGCTCTGTGAGGTGCGATGATGGACGAACTGCGGCAGGACTTGACGCGCGGAGAACTGGGCGAATTCCATGCGCGTGGGGTCATCAGGATGGTGACTATATCGGGGTCCGAATATCAGGAGTGCCCAGGCCGCCGTCCCAGCTGAACCGTCCGGGAACCGCTGCCACGTCGTCGCGCCTGGTGACCATGGACACGCCGAACCCCTAACCGTGACTGTCAAAGTAGCCAGGGATTAGACCGGACACCGCTTTCTGCTCGGGCGTCAACTGGTCGGTCGTCTGTAGGCTGATCGCCTCGACATGTATCTCGCCCCGGCGGCTGACCAGTGTGACGAGACCGGGCACGTCGCTGCCGCCAACACGGCACAGTTGGCATGGCTCCCGATATGTGGAGAACGATGGCGAGTGTTTTGTTCCGCGCCACTCAAGTGACGGCGTACATCGCCTATTTCGGTCCCGTGTACACCACTTCCAGCAGGATGCGGTCCGGCGACTCGAACATCACCTGATAGTAGGTGTGTGCCTTACTCTGGGCGGTGCCGCGGCGTCTCGAAGAGCAGTGCTACATTGCGCTCCGTGAGGTAGGTCGCCACTGCATCAACGTCTGCCGGAGACTCTGCAGCGATGGCGAGGTGATTCATCCCCGGTCCGTCATAGTCGTTAGTGACTTCCTTGACCTGGCCGCCGAACCAGAGGCTCTCACCGCCCACGCTGGCCACGCCAAGCATCTCGGCACTGTCGTACAGGGAGTTCCAGCCCAGGAAAGCCATTAGCTCCTTGTAGAACGGCATGTTCGCCGGACGTACTCCGAACAGGATGTGACCCAAGCGAGTTTGCATGCAGAGTATCCTTCCGACCGTGGCGTCCGGCGCCACAATGCCCGTAAGATAGAACATGCATTCTAGATTGTCAAATCGGGTCGTTTACCGCATCTGGCCAGAGTGTGGAGGATGTCCAGCGGTGCAACCAGAAGGAGCCGGAGCACCGGCAGCCAAGCTCGCCGGCAAGTGCACCGTAAAGGTGCTACCCCGGCCCAGTTCACTGGCAACACTGATCTCCCCCCCGTGCGCTCTGGCAATCCACTGGGCGATCGACAGCCCAAGACCGGCCCCGCCCCGGCCCCGCGCCGTGTCGGCTCGGTAGAAGCGCTCAAACAGGTGAGGCAGTTCTTCGGGTGCGATACCGATGCCATCGTCGCTGATCTGGATGTTGACCATGATTCCTTGTGGCTGGAGTGTCACGTGGACTTGTCCTCCCGGTCGGGAGTACTTGATGGCATTCTCCAGCAGGTTGAGCAGCATCTGTACTACGCGCGCCGCGTCGCCGATCATGGTGGCCGGTTGGTCAGGCTCCCAGTATAGACTGATGCCCTGGCGCTGGGCCAGCGGCGTCAGCTGCGCCACTACGTCACCAAGCAGCTCGTCGAGCGACACCACTTCCCGCTCCAAGGAGAGCTTGCCTGCATCAGCGCGGGCGAGTGTGAGTAAGGCTCCTACGAGCTGCTCTAGACGCTGCGTCTCCTCCTCGATGCTGCTCAGCGCTGCCTGAGCGCCAGCCCGGCTGCGCGCCAGCTTGCCTTCTTCGGCCGTCGCCCGAATGATGGTCAGGGGGGTGCGGAGCTCATGAGAGGCATCGGCGGTGAACTGGCGCTGGCGGACAAAGGCGGACTCTAGGCGCGCCAGCATGGCGTTGAGGGTCGCTGCGAGCCGGCCGACCTCGTCATCGACCGGCGGGGCCTGCAGCCGCCGCGACAGTTCGCCGGCCTGAATTGACTGCGCGGCTCGCGTCAATCGATCGATCGGTGCGAGGGCACGGCGAGCCAGCAAGAGGCCGCCCAGCCCAGCGATGAGCACGGTGGCGGGGATGGCAAAGAGTAACATACCGAGGAGGAGGCGCAGCGTCTGCTCGGTATTGGCGAGCGATGTTCCGACCGCCAAGACGCCCACGATCTGCTCACCGTCGGCTATCGGCAGCAGCCGCACCAAGAAGTCCGTGCCCGTCTGACTTGGGAGGACCCGATCGACCGTATGACCTTGTAAGACCGGCTCCAGTATGGCTGGCGTCACTGGCAGGGCCTGGCCGGGTGCGGCAGCGACGAGCTGGCCTTTGGCACTCCATAGCTGCCAGGGCTCGGCACTGCCGGAATCCGCGGCGCCGCCGGCCCCCTCTTGAACGTCTTGGATGGTGATCTGGCCGTTCTGTACGTTGAGCGCAGCACGTAGTTGGCTGCTGCGTGCTGAGAGGAGGGTGGTGTCCGTCCGGTAGAGTCCTTGGGCGAGGGCGGCATAGAGCACGGCGGCAAAGGTGGCCAGGATGCCGAACAGCAAGAGAGAGAACCAGAGGGTCAGCCGGGCGCGAATGCTGCGGGGCAGTGGTGGAGGCCAGTGCCGGCGTCGTGGTGCGGTGGTGCTGGCAGTGGTCATCAGAGCGAGGCTGGTTTCGGGGCGCGGAGCTGGTAGCCGGTGCCGCGGATGGTGTGGAGGAGCTTGGGGGTGAAGTGGTCATCCAGCTTGCGGCGCAGCGTGCGGACGTAGACGTCGACGACGTTGGACATGGGGCTGAACTCGTAGTTCCAGACGTGTTCGGCGATCATGTCGCGGGTGAGCACGTGGTTCGGGTGGCGCATGAAGTACTCCAAGATTGCATACTCCTTGCTGGCCAGAGGGATGTGCTGTCCCCGGCGTAGGACCTCGTGCGTTGCCATGTCGAGGGTGAGGTCGGCTACGTGCAAGGTCCGGCCTTTGTCGGGGGTGTCACGCCGCAACAGCGCCCGCACGCGGGCCAGCAGTTCGGCCATGGCGAACGGCTTCGTGAGATAGTCATCCGCCCCTGCGTCTAGGCCGCGGACCCGGTCTTCCACGGCATCGCGTGCCGTCAGTAGGAGGATGGGGATCCGCAGACGGCGGTCACGCAGCGCGCGACAGACTGCCAGGCCATCCTGCCCCGGCAGCATGATATCGAGAATGAGGACGTCGTAGGGATTTGCTTCTGCCCAAGCCTGGCCTGCCACGCCATCGTGTGCCACGTCCACCGCGTAGTGCTCCCGTTCTAGGGCGCGGCGGATCAGGCCGGTGAGCTTCGGCTCGTCTTCGACAACAAGTATACGCACGGTAGTACTCCTAACCAGAAGGATCCCTCCTCATCTTGTCTGGAGGATCCTCCCCAGACAAGATGAAGCATCCGTGAAGAGACCGTGAAACCGGACCACGGTGCCGGGGATCAGAGGGTATGTGCCGGCTCTGCCAGCGGCCGTTCGTGTCTGCAAGATAGCGCATGGGATCACGTCTACAACAGGCATCTGGGACGAAGAACCTGCCCGATTCGTAAGCCGAGCGCTCACTTCATGGTGGCTTCATGGCGCCGGGTCAGGCTAGTCCCGTAGTCACGAGGGGGCGCCAGGTGCCTTCCTCGTCACTATCTAGCTAGAGGAGGGCTGCCAGATGCGGTAGAGCGGAAGCTATACCTCCGTTCCAGCCTGCGGATTGTCACCGCGGGTCACTGGAAGGGCGAAGTTCAGGTCTTCGCCCTGAATCCTTTGTCTTGCTCAAGTTAAGGGAGTATTTCAAGTGCGTCGTTTCTTTGTCCGATCTGCAGGCGCGGTGGCACTCGTCAGTGCGCTGGGTCTCGGAACCGTCACAGCCTTTGCCGCAGAGACGCCGGGTGGTGCAGCCGACACCCCGGACGTCTTGCCAGCAGGAGCCATCTCTGCTGCAGTAGCGCAGCAGGATGCGCTGGCCAAGTACCCGGGCGGCACAGCTGTCGCCGGTGGGGTGAATGACCAGAACGGCATCATCACGTATGGCTATCAGGTCACCCAGAATGGCGCGACCTACGATGTGCAGGTCAATGCCCTGACGGGGGCCATTCTTCAAGTCGATGCCGGTGGACCGGATACCGGAACAGCGACTGAAGCCAAGAGTGCGGGTGACGGTGAGCGGGCTGGAGCAGCCGGGCTGGATGCGCCGGGCGGCGCTAACGTCCAGCAGGGTGGCAACAGCCAGCAGAATGGCAACTTCTAGCGTACCGGTTGGGCAGGCCAGGACATCTTGGCCTGCCCACTCCCATTCTTGTGCCGAGTGGGCTGACTCCAGCGATGCGACACCGGAACACCTAATCGCGCACGGTGGTGCGTAGGCACGGGGCACCGTCTCGATCATCCAGCTGCCGTAACGCCTAAGTCGAGTTCTACCGGAGTCGAGGGGAGGGCAGCGCAGTAGCGGTTCAGTGGCTTGTGAACGGCACTGGCGGCGTGATTGCCTGGCTATGACTACATCGCTGGCGGCAGGCGGTGTGGGAGGGTGGGCGCACCGATCCGTTCCGAAGGGTGACTGAGCTGCTGAAAGGGAACAAGGCATGGTTGATAGGGTGCCAAGACGGACCGAGAAGCCGGGCGCGTGGGCTGCTAGGCCACCTCTAGCGCGCCGGGCACGCCGGCGTTCGCTGCGACGGCAGTTAGCGTGGGGCAAGCGATCCAATTCTTCCCGGTGGGACTGGCTTGGCCGGTGGCGCTTTCACCGTCCACTGTTGCTCACAAGCGGACTCGGATTGGTGCTGCTCCTCTTCGTTTTCGTTCTGCTACTGCAGCGGCGGATGCCACCCGCATCCGTACAGCTCGCGCCAAGTGCCCGTCTTGCTGCGGCCCACGCCCTTGCAGCCGCCGGTTACGAGACGGCCCGCAGTCCTGCTGGTAATCCCGCCGTCTATCTGCTGACGGGAAGCCGGAATTACCCTCAGAAAGTTGCTTTCCTGGCGACCCGTCCCGGACGGTCAGAGGCGCTCTATATGGCGCAGCTCGACCGGACCTCGCCGGCTGTGTGGCAGCTCGCTGGCATCCACCGGGACGCCAGCACGATGGGTCTGCACGTCACCACCTTCACCCGCGTCAAGCGCACGCTCTTCTATACGCTCGCGGACAGCCAGTCGGTTACGGTGCTCGTGGCACGCGATCTGACGCACCAGCGCACGCAGATGTTCCAGTTCACCGTCCCGGCCACCGCTGTGCAGCTCTCTCCATCGCCAGGAGCAGGCGGGCAGGACATAGTCGTCAGCTGGCGATCTGCCTCCGGACAGGGAGTGGATCACTTGGCCGTGTTGCAGGGCCATGCGGACGGCTGGTACTCGACCACGGCGGCGCTCACTGCACTACCCACTACAGCACGCGGACACCCGCTGTTTATTCAGCTCGTGGAAGCCACGCGGCATTGGTTTGGGCCTCACCTCGTCGCTCAGCTTGAAAATGGCTGGTACAGCCTGGCTGATCTGGTGCAGCGGCGGATCTACTGGTTCACGCACGCCCAGCCAGCGCACGTCTCGCCGTCTGCCGGATCGGGAACTGACCTGCCACCCACGCCTGCCGCGGGCAGCCTCAGCACCAGTGGTGCACGGACACCGGCTGTGGCTACTCCGCCGCCAGCGGCCGTCCAGCCCGACAAGACGGCGAAGAGATCCAGAGCGACTCAGAAGGTGGCGGGAGCCCGGCCTAGCTTCACGCCCACCCCTTCCGTGGCCCCACTGCCCAGTAATCTGGTCATTCCGCAGGGCTGGCCGCAGGTCTCAGGTGAAGGGGTCTGGGCGCCGGCTGGGCGGCGTGTCGCGGGCCAGGTGGTCATGGAGCGCACCTTCGTCCTGCCGGATCCACAGCGGCCCTATGCACGCGTTGACCTCGTCTGGATCAATCCTGCTCTCGCTCACGTACACCTGGTTGCGGGCACGCGCCATCCCCATGCCCTGTCCGGCGTGCACGGACAGGGCGAGGTGCCGCTGGCTGCACGTCCCCGTTTGCTTGCCGCCTTCAATGGCGGCTTCAAGCGCATCGGCGGCCACTACACCACCTTCGGCTTCCGCGCTGGCGGCCTTTGGTACCGGCGGCCCAGTCCGGGGCTGGCGACTCTCGCCGTCTACCCCTCCGGGCGCGTCGTACTCGGCGCCTGGGGCCGCGACCTCCCAGTTACCCCTCAGGGTCTCGTCTCCTCAGCCGGACCACTTCCACGTGATCTCTTGCAAAACCTGCCCTTGCTCGTCGATCGCGGACGTATCTCACCGCAGATCAACCACGATGCCGCCTGGGGCGAAACCGTCCATAATGCCGTCCGCGTCTGGCGCTCCGGCCTGGGTCAGACCGCTGCTGGCGACCTCATCTATGCAGCGGGAACACCCTTGACTGCCCAGTCGCTTGCCCAGGTCTTGCTCTTAGCGGGGGCGCGCCGGGCGATGGAACTCGACATCAACAGCTATTGGGTGACCTTCAACTTCTACCAGCCCGTCGCCCCCGGCTCGGCGGTGTTACAGAGCCAGAAGCTGATGCCCGAGATGCAGCGCTCCGCTCGGCGCTACCTTTCCCCCGACTCCCGCGATTTCGTCTATCTGACAGCCGCGCAAAGTGCCGTATCCCACCCCACGGCAACGACCCAGACAGTCAACGGGATGCGTCGCTGAGCAAGCCGTGAGGACTACCAGCAGTTACCTCCCTACTGGAGCTGCTGGGCATGGCGATCAGCCTGGTGAACGTGAGCAGATGTGCGTAAGCGGTGACCGCCATCTGGGGCGACGGCCTTCACACCTCACCACGACATTGGGATACATATTCCGGCCATAATGGTGGCCGTCGCCTGCTTATTTGAAAGCCTCGGTGAGGACCCGAGCGCCGCCTCAGGTCGCCGGAGGCGCAGTCTCGCGCTCAGTCCGCGACCGCTGCTGCCCCCGGCGAGTGGCAGAGGCCATTGTTGCGTCAGGGACTCCGGTGACCGGCGGTGGGGGAGTGTTGCGTTTGGGTGATCGTTCATCGTCAGAGCAGGCTCAGGTGAGTGTACACCTTGATTGGCTGGCTGTCAGGTTGAGCGCTGGCCTATAGCATCGGGCGGCGCTGCTCCTGCAGGTGTTCCAGGATCCACTCCTCGCCCGCCTGGCTTGTCCTATTCTCTCCCAATTAGGCGATCAATGCCACCACTGCCGCCGCTGTTTTTTGGTAAGAACCTGCTGGAAGTGCCGCGGAGAGGTTACTTCAGGCTGGGAGAGGATCGGCACGATGGTTGCTTTCACGTGGGCGAGGGTCTGCATGGATTGGTTCTGCGTCAGCTCTTTCATGGTACGAGACAGTATAGCACTGCCTAACCAAGGAAGCAGGCGGTATCATGCGTGAGCGCGCTGCTGGTAGCCGTGGCGCTGGCGTGCTGTCAGGAGGCGGGCAATCACGGCCTGGGCACTGTTCCCCTCAGGGAAGCGGAGCGCTTGAACTCCGGGCTGTGCTGCCGTGGCTCCACCACCGCGATCTCCTTCTCTTTCGGGCAGTCGACGCTGCCTCTCCCGAGCAGGGGACTCGCTCCGTTGGTCTACTCTATGGGGTTCAGTCCAGTCTCCCCCTCCTGCGGCCTGCAGACCACCCGCGGCCAGGGCGCGTCGGGCCAGCGTCAGCAAACGAGCGAGGCGCGAGTCCCCTCTTTTGCTCCTTACCATCCGCTATTTTTGTGATACAATAATTCCCTATGTATGAACGTGAACGTCCGACTATTTTCTTCAGCAAGGCCACCGAGAGTTTTGCCGGCGCCCAGAGCGAGTTTGTCAACGGGCGGTTCAACAACTGCGCCAACCGCTGTTACTACGCCTGCTTCCAGGCCGCCATTGCTGCCCTGGACAAAGCAGGGATTCAACCCCAGGGCGACCAGTGGAACCACCGCTTTGTCCCCGCTCAATTCGATGGCCAGCTGATCAACCGTCGCAAACTCTACCCAACCGAACTGCGCACGACGCTCAGTCGAGTCTACGCTCTGCGTCAGACCGCTGACTACGAGGAGACCAGCGTGACAGAAACCGAAGCTTCCCGTAGTCTACGCCGCAGCCAGACCTTTCTCGAAGCTATTCAGCCGAAAGTCCAGGAAGGAGATGAGGAATCGTGAGCGTCGAACATGCGTCTAAGATCACTCCCCGTATGCAGTCCGCTCTGACAGAACTGGAGGGGATGATCCGCGAGCACTACCCCACCGCCCAATTCCGGATCAATCCCAGCCAGGATGATCCGGAGATCATCCACCTCACAACCACGGTGGATGTGGAAGATACCGAAGACGTCCTGAATCTGGTCATCGACCGGATGATGGAGATGCAGATCGAGGAGGGACTGCCCATCTTTGTGATCCCGGTTCGCCCCCGAGAGCGTATTCTTGCCCAGATCACGAGGCACCAAGGGCCTTCCCCGCGGCATCTCCCTCCGGGACCAGAGCGAATTCCGCCCTCGGTAAGCCCGCGAGTGACCCAGCCATGAGTGTCGCTCAGGATTGTCAACCGCGGAAACGCGGGCGCCCCCGGCTGAGCCCAGTCCCCTCCGCCACGATGAGCCTACGCCTTGACGCGGACACACGAACCGCTCTACGGGAACTCGCCCAGGAACAAGGGATTCGGCCCACGACTCTGGTACGGATGTGGATCCTCGAACACCTACGAGCGCAGCGCGTTCTTCCTGGTTAGGAATCCTCTGTCCCAGCGAACGGAACCAGCCGCGAGCGCTGCGTTTCTCCTGGTTTGCCACTGGATCGTCTCCCCAACGGCCGTTGGGGAGACAGACGGGGGACTGCGAAACGAGGGGGCAGGGAGGCTATTGTTCCCGTCTTATGATCCCGGGGACTTTGTCAAAATCCATGTCAAAACTGAGAATCTCGGTCGTTTGCAAACGCCGCATCAGGACGACATGGTAGCAGTCTGCAAACCCCAGCGTGCCCTGTCGGTAGAGCGCAAAGATAGCGTGTACTTGTTTACCGCATTCCACAGGGATTCGAGCGGGTGCGGATGCCTTGACGGGCGGTGTAGGATAGACGTGCTATGATCGGAGATGCCGTACAGCCGGGCGACGAAGATCTGGTGACGGAGAACGCTGCCTTGCGACAGCAGGTGGGCGGACTCCAGCGACGCGTGGCCGAATTGGAGCAGCGCGTGGCCGTGCTCGACGACGTCACGCTGCTTCTCCTCGAAGCGGGACCCGCCGTGAACGATCAGCGTCACCCAGCCTCAGTAGAAAGAACGACGTTCGACGTACCAGCCGGGGCTATGGCCAGCATTGCCTCCCTGCCAGCGGAGGTCTCCGCGCTTGAGGCGGTAGTGCCGCCCGGCGACGGCGTCAGCACGCGAATGCTCTTGCAGCAGCGCCTGGATAGCGGGCGCGGCCGCGTCGTGGAGCACCTGACGCTCCGCTCCGGCCGGCGGGTGGTAGTCAAAGCGCGCAATGACCGTGCCCTGGACCGAGAGGCGCTGTTCTACCAGCACCTCCTTCCACGCGCCGGTGATCTGGTTCCTGCGTATGTGGGGAGCGCCACCATCGGCGGCGTCCACGTCCTGGCGCTCGATGACATCGCTGGCAGACCGTGCAACCCATCCGCTCCAGGCGACCGCGAGCGGCTGATGGCCGCGCTGGCACGCTTTCACCGCTGCTTTCCGGGATCGAGCGTAGCGGCCATCCTCGGCCCGGATGCCACCGCCGAACTCGCAACAGAGGTGACGCCCGACCCCATCGAGCAGCCGGAACTGCTCAGCGGTTACCGCGACGCGCTGACCTGTCTCGCAGCAGTGCTCCCCGTGTCCGTACACCGACAGGCCGATCAGCGTATGGAAACAGTTGTCGCCGCCATCGCCGCCTCCCCGCTCCTGCTCGATCCCGGCGACGTACGACCAGAGAACATACTACTCGGTGCAGGCCGGACCGTGCTGCTCGACTTCGAGAACGCCGCCATCCGGCGCAGCGCCCTCGCCCTGGCCGCCATGCTGGAGCACTGGCCGAACCCTGATGATCTGCTGCAGCGCTATCTCGTCAACAGTACCGAAGCACCGGGGATGGTCGAGGCGGCGGTGCCTGCCGGACAGGTATGGCTGACGTTGCGTGAGGCTGCAACGCGGGTCGTCAGCGATAACAGCGTCCCTATCGGAATCGAATTGGTCCAGCGCATCCTGAAACGGTCGGGGTACTGAGCACCTGGAGACCTGTGCCTCGGCGCCAACGTCTGGGACCGGCCTGAGGCGAGTCGCTCCCCGGATATCCGCTCCTGGTCTGCGCCCTATCTTGTCGGCGCCGGCGCAAAGCGGTCCAGCACCTTGAACAGTTGGTGCAGCCCCGTGATTATGGCATCAGGGGCTGCTCCCTCCGCCGCCAGGGAATGCCGGTTCAGCCAGACCGCCCGCAGCCCGGCCTGTTGGGCGCCGACGATGTCCCGTGCCGGATCGTCGCCGACGAAGACTGCCTCGGTTGGAGCGACACCAAGCCGTTCCAGGGCTAGGCGGAAGATGCCGGCCTCCGGCTTGCCGATGCCCACCTCGCCGGAGACGAGCACCACGGCAAAGTACGCTGCAAGACCGGACTGCTCCAACTTGGCGCGCTGGAGGTCCGGGCTGCCGTTCGTCACGAGTCCCAAATGGCGAGTGCGCTGCAGGCGCTCGAGCACAGCAGGCGCCTCCGGGAAGGGGACGTTTCGCCGGGCTCGCTCGGCGGGGAAGGCAGCAGCCAGCCGTTCCGCCAGCGTGACGTCCTCCACCCCGCACTCCACGAGGGCGCCCAGCCAGGACTGCCGGCGGTAGGTCGGCGCCCAGTTGCGGAGTGTCTGGAGGCGCGGATCGGCGCCAGCAAAAGTTGCGCGCAGTCCCTCCGTCGAGCTGATCCCGATGGCCCGGCAGTAGGCGATGGTCGGTGCTGCCGTCCAGAGCGCCCGGGCCTGGCGGCGGAGGGACTGGCAGAGCGCGGCCGGGTCAAGGTGGTACTGCTCCCGCGCCCGGTCGCAGGTGGCCAGCAGCGCGGCTGCTGTTGCTGCGTCATCCGGCAGCAGCGTATCATCGAGGTCGAAGAGGACGGTAGCCGGTTGCATCGCCGGAGGATACCACCGGCGGCGACCCAATCGCTGCTGGCAATATGCTCCGTCGGCAGCGCGCGGTCGCGTCGCTGCGGTACGCTGATGGCGGAGCACTGCCCGCTGCGATCTGACGTGCCACTGCCAGGCACGGCGCGGTGTGGCTGCCCAGACCACAAGAACGCGTACCACAATTCCGGTTGTCGCCGGTATTGGTCTATTGGGGAGAACACGGATGGAGAACGACGACTACCGTATCCGGCGATGTCTGCCGGACGATGTGCTGGCCCTGGTTGCCTTGCAGCAGCAATGGGCGGCGGAAGACAACATCATCGGCATAGTCGCTGCCACGGCGGAAGACGTGCGCCAATGGCTCGACCAGTGCTGCTGGGTAGCGGAAGCGGAGGGGCGCATCATCGGCCCCGCCTGCGGCACTGTCCAGACGAGCGATGGGTGGCTGTCATACCGGCCGGCGAACGGTATCTACGCCTGGACGAACTGTTCGTCGTGCCCGACCGGCGCGATCGCGGCATCGGCGGGCAGCTCGTCGATCGTGTGCTCGCGGATGCCGCCGAGCAGGGGATCACCCGCGGGCGAGTCCTGACGGCGGCGCGGGACTGGCGCCGCATCATATCGGCTGGTTGCCCTTGATCGTGATCACCACAACGCGCTGTTGCGTTTCCAGCCGGGCCTGTCGAAAGGTCGCCGTGACGCCGACGGCGGTGACCTCGATCGCGTCAGCAGCAGCGGTTCGGACCACCAGTTGCTCCGGCAGTCCGGCGATGGTCACCGTGCGCACGCCGGTGAAGAGCGGATGTATGCCCGCCGCCTCCGTGAGCGCCTGCCAGCCGAGCACCTCGACGCTGCCGGCGGTGTTGCCGAGCCGGAGCCAGCGCGTGTGCAATACCTCGCTATCGCCAAGTTGCTGGATGTTGGAGGGATCGAACCCCTGCGGCCACAACGACTCGCCGTGCTCGACGCGAATGACGACCTGCCAGCCGGGCAAGGCGAAGAAGTCCTTCCGGTGCTCGCTGCGCTCCCGTTGCAGCGTGGTCACGTCCGCCTGCGCCTGCTCCCTGGTGTGCGCCAACTCCTCCTGGGTGAAGACGGCCGGAGCGGCGCCAAGGCGGGCAAGCGCTGTTGCCAGCAGCACGTCCAGCGGCCGCGTCTCCCCTGCCTCCAGCTCATCTTGCCAGCCGGGGGCGAGCCGGTCGAGGAGCAGAGCCAGGGTACGCCCAACGGCGTAGGTGCGCTCGCGTACGCCGTCCGCCGGGAAATCCTGGTCGAGCGCCGTAAGGCGGTCAAGATCGCCACGTGCCTTGCCGTCGACGTAGCGCGCCAGCCCTTCCTGCAACTCATTGCCTCGCTCGTAAGCGATTGCTTCGCTTGGCAGCCGCTCGAAACGTTCCCGACGATAACCAAGCGCCATCGCTGCCCAGGACGCCTGCTCGAGCGGGTCAAGCGCGTGCAATGCCTGACGCAGCCCCGCCGTCTCCAGATGCCGGAGGTGGAGCAGGTCGGCGTCATCCATCGGGTAGACGAACAGGTCTGCTTCGTTGGCGGTCCAATCGGGACGGCGCTGGCGCTGGTAGACATGGAAGAGCTCGTGAATGACGAGGGCCGCCAGGTCCGTCAGGCTGCGCCGACCGGTACCGTCCAGCAGCACCGTCGCTGTGGCGTGACCGTGCAGGGTAACCGAGCTGTTGGCGCGCACGGCAGGATGCAGGCCAGGGTACACCAGGAAGGGTAAACGCGCCTCGCCGGGCGTGAACTCCGGCGGCGGGTCGGGATGACGGGAAAGCCAGGTCTGCCGGCCGTCGTAGATGGCGACTGGCAGTGTTCGCGGGTCATAGTTCGGCCACAACGAGCGGGTGGCCAGCCGGTCCACTTCAGCGAGGAGGGCGAGGGGGAACGCGGCATCCCGTTCCGACGGCACGCCGCCCGACGATGACGCCGATGCGGGCATGGGCGCCCTCCTTTCCGGTCGATGGTGCACGCATTACATTATATGGTTGCGGCAGCAGGCGGCCAAGTCCATGCCACTACCCGGCATCTCGGCGGCCTGGCGCCGTCAGGGAGAGGCAGTCGGGCCGGGCGCCAGGGCCCGTTGTAGCACCTCGTGGACGAAGGCGTGCTTGCCCGCGCCATAGCGTTCGTGATCGTGGGGAAAGCGTCGCGCCAGATCCCGCTTGAGCGCCGCGTATGCCCCTGCGACGTCCGGATTGGCGCGAAGGTAATCCCGGAAGACGAGACAGCGTCGCCACTCGGCGCCACCAAACGGCACGATGTGCAAGATGGCGAGTGCGGGGATTGGTCCGGAAGAACTGGCCGCCGCCACGACCGCCCAAGCGCAGCTGCGCGAGTTGCTGGCCCGGGAACAGTCCCGCACCCTGGCGCTGCCGGCGCCGCAGGAACCCACACGCCAGCGCTGGTGGGAGCGGCTGCTCGGCAGATGAGCGTCCCTGCAATCAAACGCACAAAAATGTACCGGGTGGCTCCTATCCTGACCGGAGACCCTCCAGTACCATAGCGTCAGCACCCGGCGCGCCCGACGCGGATCATCAGGCAGATTCGCGGGCGGGTTGCGCTTCCCGCAACTTCTCGAGGATCCAAATGCGCCCGAGGGTGGAGGGACCGACACCCATCCGCTGGGCGGATACCCGGAGTTGGCGATACTGCTCATCCGTCAGGCGCACGGGCACCAGCTTGTCCAGCGGCCGCTTCTCTGCCACCAGGGTCACGACCTCATCCGTGTCCCGCATGGCGTCGCCAGCCTCGATACGGGCAATCGTCTGCTCCAGCGTCTCCTGCTCGTCACTCATCGCAGTCCTCGCTCCTCTCGATACACGCGCCGCTCCGTCGCCGTCATGTCGCGCGCCGTCACGACCCGCCACAGCCCCGCGCCGTGGTCGGCCAGGACGACGAGGAGGTAGCGGCCGGCATCGGTCTGGCCAAAGACCAGGTATAGGTCATTGCGTCCCCGGCGCACGTAATGGGCGGGAGACGAGGCGACCTCGTCCGCTTCCAGGAAGGCGACGCCGTGCGCCTGCTCAATCTTCTCCTCGATGTGCGCATCGATCTCCAGCGTGCGAATCCGCAGCATGTCGGCGCGGTCGTATGCAAATAGTATACATTCAGCACAGTATACCAAACCGACCAACCGCCAGCACGGCGCAAGGAAAGGAATCGTGACGATGCGCCAGCGCCCTTCTGACTCCGGGAACACCCCAACCCTTGACGAGACCATGCAGCCGGCAAGATCAAGGGCAACACCGGCGAGCACCCGTGCCAGCGCTGCGGCCGGCCGGTGGCCGGCACGCTCCGACCGGACGGCACCCCCTGGCCATTCTGCGCGACGTGCTTGACGGCCGTGCAACGCGCGGCAACGCCGGCGCAACCCACCACCATCACGCTCCCCTAACTCGACCAGGCGTTCCGTACCCTCACCGCCTTGGGAACCTTCCTCCCGGCGGCACAGGAACAGGAGAGCGCGCCGCCGTTCACCGTGGCGCTCGTGGGCTACGCCCAGCTGCACGGTGAAGAACAACCGGTGGTGGTTCGCCTCGACGATCCTAGCGCCCTCGCCTTCCTCACGGCCATGGAGGCCGGTCACCCGGCATCCTCCTCCTCGCCCTCGTTGCCCTCGCCTTCCCCGCCATCCGAGCGTTTCTGTCATTTTACGTCCGATACTGCTCATAGGCTTCACGGCCAAAGGGCGCCGGCAGTGAGCGTGCTGTAGAGTCGGGACAGCCGGCGCGATTCCGAGGAGATTCGACACTCTCCTCCCGAGCGAAAGGGGGAGAGTCGCCGATGAGTCATCGGAGAATCGCGACGATGGATGTCATGGAATGTAGTACGCCTGCTGCGGATGGGTGAGAGCGACCGCTCGATCGCCGGCTGCTTGGGGCACACCCGACGCAGCATCGCCCGGTACCGGGCGTGGGCCCAGGGGCAGGGACTCTTAAAGAAGAAGCAGGCCACCATGGCGGCGGCAGCGTTACGCGCAATGGGGATCGCGGTGAAGCGGCTGCCGACGGCGGCATTGGGCGGGGCCGACGACGTGAACGCGGCGCACATGGCGGGGGGTGTTGCGGCTGCCGCCGGCGCCGATACCATAGGGTATACTCCGACCGCGAGGAGCGTCGGTCACTGCTCACTCGGTAGGGAAAGGCATACACCGAACTATGCCCAAACCCCTGTTCCGCACTTTCCTTGCTGTAGCGATGGCTCTCGCTATGCTGATTCCGGCAGAGGCAGCGCTTGCAGCGGCTTCGCCTGCAGCTGCCCCTCCGCCGCTGTCGGCTCCGACGAGTTCATCGAGTCCTCGCCCAGCTTACTCTGTGGTGGCTCGCCCGTCGACTACCGCTAATCCCGCCCAGGGCGAGATCGTCTGCACGCCCAACGTCCAGAACCCCACAATTCGATGCACGTGCCAGGTAACGTTAACGTGGTAGTCACGCTTAGCTGCACATCACCGGTGCCGTACATCGAAATCGAGGCGGCACTGTACTTTAACGGTCAGCTCGTAAGCGATTCAGGCACGATACCGTTTTACAATACGAACTACGCTCAGGCTAACGCCCCAGTAGGCTGTCAGGATGGCTACTACCAGGGATGGATGTCGTACTACGTCGAATTTCCGTCCGGCTACAGCCCGCCTGATGCCAGCAGCTCCGGCTGGGGTAACGAGGTATACATCACCTGCTGAGACCCGCTTGATGATCGGTGCTTCGTATCGCGACCAGGCAGTGACGGGGGCTGACGCAGACTAGGCAAGCGCGATGGCCCAAAGTGGGAACGAGTGGTTGCGAACGCGTATTGATGAGCTCGACTCGGGCTGGGTTCCAGGCATTTCTTTCGCTACTGATGCTCGACTACTGCGTTCCGTGGTGGTCATGTCGTCATGGACCAGCACTAGGATGGTACTCGGTCCCAGCGGTCGGGTTCTGCTAGACCCGGACGCGGCCGATGAAATTACCGAGCGCTGCGGACTCATTCGTGAGATTGCCCAGACAGATCCTGATGTAGTTAGAGGACCGTTAGCCCAAAGCCGCCAATGCTGGATTGGGACCGGGCCAGGATTGCGGCGGGGGACGGCCGCGCAGCGACGGTCATTAACGGAACCGCCCCCGGCACTTAGGCGGGCCTCTTTCGTTGGGGCGAGCGACCCGGCGGCTACCGTGCCGAGCACCAAACCCGGTAGCTTTGGGCTGTACACGTCAACCATCGGTGCTAGTGGCCACAGTATGTGGCGCGTATTTTTGGAGTTCGGTACTGAAGCGAGCCTGCATAGCCGCCCCTGGTCGGTGTGGGAACTCCAGCCCGAGCCCCCGGGCGCGAAGGTTCTCGAGATCAACAGCGCGCGTGCTTGGTGTGACTTTGTGCAGCGGTATGCAAGAGTGGCCGGGGAGCTGGTCTATCCAGACTGGCCGGGGGTCGCATGTGATTTCGATGCGGTCCATATGAGCCTGGCAGCCATCGTCGCCACGCAGGGCTTCAATTTTCCAGCTTCACCGTACGTTACCGCTGCGGCATATTGGGATGTCGAGACGACTCTGTGGCTGCGATGGCGCTTCACATCTGTGCGCCTACTTGAGATCATCAGATGATCGGTTTGGGATGTCGAGACGACTCTGTGGCTGCGATGGCGCTTCACATCTGTGCGCCTACTTGAGATCATCAGATGATCGGTTGCAGGCCTCTGCCGGTTACGACGGATACCCCACGAGATTTCCGGCCGGTCGCGCCCAGGGGCGTGGTTCGCTTGTGGTGAACCGTGAAACGTCCGGGCCAGCTGGATGAGCTGCTGGATGTGGCCCTGGACCGCTTCGGGGAGAGCCGGGCCGGCATCCGCCTGCTCTTGCAGCGCGACTTTGCCGCGGTGGGCGAGCTGGACAACCGGCGGTGAGCGCGTTCCCGGCACTGCCAGCCATGACGTCGGCGCTGCCGCTAGCCGAGGTGGAAGCCTACGACCCGCGTGCCCGGCGGACGGCCAAACGGCTGCGCGCCCGGTGTCCGCTGCACGGCGGCGACCACCAGCAGAGTTTGTCAATTCACGGCTGCATGTACACCACGACTTTGCGGCCAAGATGCACCGCGGCAGCGGTGACGGTCGGCGGCAATTCCGTTCCCTTAGCGTCTCGCCGGTCGGTTGCGAACGGCTGCCGGGCGAGACCTTCGCGGCAGCCGTTCGGGAGACCTGGTCAGGGTCGTGGTGACGGCGTTACCTCCTGCGAGTCTTGATGATGGGCGAGACGGTAGCTGCGGCCGGTGATCGTGAGCACGACCGCGCCGTGGCCGAGGCGATCCAGAACCGCCACGCGAGCCGCCACGTCCGCGACCTGCCCCTCAAACTCCTCCACCAGTCGGAGGACCAGCTCGACGACCGCCTCCACGCCAACCGCGTAGACCTGCTCCACCCGCTCGCGCACGCTCTGCCTGTTCATGCCCCCAGCATGCACCAACCGTCAGGAACTGTCAACTGGTCCAACCCACTCCGCCCAAGCCTACCTGGGTAGTTACCCTTATGGTACTTATTGGTCGGGGAGACATGAAACGTTGGGTTAGGCATGATATTGACCTTACACGCGGCAGCGATGGATGACTGTACTGTTTGGTTAATCCTACAGCCTCACCTTCTCTACGGCGTTCGGTAGCTCCAGGTGGAAAAACATCGTCCGACTGCTTTGTTGGCTGGCGTTCTCCAGAGGGAGCCATTGGAAGTGAGGCTGTAGGGCTAACGACATTACTCCACGTAGAATCATCACCAACGGCGCTTTCCTTCGTACCGCAGCTCCTCTTGCCAAAGTACGGGTGGGCGCACAGAGAGGCGGGAAGTAGATATCCTGAGACCGAGGTGTCGTTCCGCCAGACCATACATGGAGGTGCCAGGTCC
>JAMCTA010000076.1 GCA_023381895.1 Chloroflexota bacterium | reverse complement strand
GACGCGCTGCTGTCAAGAGGAAGTTCGGCTTCCCTGCTCTCGGAGTGCTGGGGTCTGCCTGGGGCGCCAGCGTAGCCCGGGCCTGCGCAGCCGCGATTCTCCTGATCCTGCTGTTCAGTGGCCGCCGCCGCGTGGCCATCAGCGGCTGCGATGGGTGGCGTCCCGACCTTAGCCTCATGCACCGTGTGCTGCGGATCGGGCTCCCCTCGATGATCGAGCAGACCCTCATGAGCGGCGGGGCACTGCTTTACGGCGTCATCGTCATCGGCATGGGCACAGCGGTCTATGCCGCCCAGCGCATCACCTTCAATGCGCTGTCCATCTCCTTCCAGCCCGGACTGGGTTTCGCTCTTGCCGCGACCACGATGACGAGCCAGAGCCTCGGCGCCCTGCGCCCGGACCTTGCCCGACGCACCGCCTGGATCGCCTTCCGAATGGCTGCGCTCTGGATGGGCACGATGGGGGTCATCCTCATCGTTTTTGGACACCAGATCATGCTGCTCTTTACCAACGACCCCGAAATTGTGAGCGTCGGCACCGCAGCACTGCGCATCATCGCCCTTTCTCAGCCGCTTCAGGCCTTAGGCCAGGTAATGGCGGGCAGCCTCCGCGGCGCTGGAGATACTCGCTTCCCTATGTACGCCACTGGTCTCTCTGTGTGGCTCATCCGCCTCCCCTTCGGGTGGCTCTTCGGGGTTCTCCTCGGGATGGGACTTCCGGGCGTCTACGCCTCGAATGTCATGGATGCCGGCGCCCGCGCTCTCGCGAACTACCTGCGCTTCCGCGCTGGCAAGTGGCAGAAAATCAAGGTGTAGTTGCGATGGCTGCACCACTCAAGCGCTCCATTCTGCAGCAGCGTTGGGAATGGCTGACACCGGACCTGACCCGTCTTATGGTGAGCCGGGCCATCCGGAGTCTGGGCCAGGGCTACCTCGGCGTGATCTTACCACTGTACATGCTCGCTCTGGGCTACAATGCTATTGCGCTGGGTACCATGTTCACTGTGAGCGCCATCGTGAGCGCCGCCCTCACGCTCCTCGTCAGTGTGCTCGCTGATCTCTACAGCCGGAAGTTCTTCCTCATCACCTTCGGTTTTCTCACAGCCATCGCTGCCATGGCCTTCGCCACGACGACGAGCTTTGGGCTGCTCGTCCTCCTGGCATCTGTCGGTACGCTCGCCCAGAATGCAGGAGCCGGAGCGGCTGGTGGCGGACCGGTCTACCCGGCACAACAAGCCTTCGTCACCGAATTCACCAAGCCGCAGTCACGGACAGTCGTCTTCTCCGCCTTCTCCTTCGTCGCGGCGCTCGTGACCACTGTTGGCAGCCTGCTCGCAGGCGTACCCGATCTGCTCATGAGTGCTGCTCACGTCTCACGAGTCGATTCTTACAAGCCGCTATTCGTCCTGACCGCGGTGCTTGCCGTGGTGTCTGTGCTCGTGATCGTGCCCGTCCATGAGGAGCGCCATCCGCGCACGGGGAACATACGCAGACGTCTGTTGCCTACCGAGTCGCGTGGCGTCATCGGCCGGCTCGCCCTGACCAACATGCTCAACGGCTTCGGCGTGGGCTTCTTCGCACCGTTCGTGTCTTACTGGTTCCACACCCGCTATGGACAGGGTCCGGCTCAGATCGGCATACTCTTCGCGCTCGTCAACCTCGGCAGCGCTCTGCCCTACCTAGTAGCCCCCGTGTTTGCTCGCTGGCTGGGTGTGGTGCGGGCAGTGACGGCAATCCGTCTCTTCGGCGTCGTCTCTCTTGTCATCCTGCCCTTGATGCCCAACTTCCTACTTGCCGCGGCGGTGTACTTCTTTCGCATGACCTTGCAGCGGGCAAGCATTCCGCTCCGCCAGTCGTACACCATGGGGGTAGTGGCCGCCTCTGAACGGTCCTCAGCTGCTGGCCTCAGCAATTTGCCCTCCCAGATTACGACGGCGATCAGCCCATCAATCGCCGGCTATATCTTCGAGAGCGGTTCGTTGGTCATCCCCTTCGAGATTGGGTCGGTGCTGCAGCTGCTCAACCTCGTCTTTTTCTGGGGCTTCTTCCGGAATGCACCTCTGCCTGAGGAAGTGGGCCGCGGATCACGGGCGAGGGAGCAGCGCTCAGCGGTCACCCCGAGCTAGAGTAGCCGGCTGGTCACCACCTCGCGTTCCCCTTTGGCCCAGAGGTGACGCTAGCCCGGCGCCGCCATTCCCTTTAGCGAGTCGAGCACGCACCCCTCGCAAGTACGTGCTCAACTCTGCTGGGACGCGCAGCGACGCTGCGTGACGTGTGAGTCGAAGGAGGCGCTCGCTAACGGCGAGCGCCAGCAACCTCCCGGCCTAGCGCAGCCTTGATGGTCTGCACCATCTCCTCGGGGTTGCGGACCTCCACGATCACCTTGTCGAACTTGTCGTGCGACAGGTGAATGGTCACCGCATGATCGGGATGATGCACATCCCAGAAGACGCGCTGACCATGCTCACTATAGGAACCGGCGAGAGAGCCGCCGGGAAGGTGGGTGCCTGGGATATAGGTCTCCGTCCAGAAGGCATTCAGCTCCCGCTGTGTCTCCTGCGGATCGTACTCCACGCGCTCCACGTGCTCCAGGGGAATCGAGACGTTGCCAGTCCACATCCGTAGCCGGTCCAGACCGGTGACGTGAACCTTGAGTGTATCGCGAGTGACTTCAATGGTCGCCATTGACCTGCCATCCTCTCAAACCTCAAGAGCACCGGTGCTCTTGAGCCAATCCCTTCCGCCAGGCACCGACCAAACCCCGCGTTTGCGAGGGACACGAGCTCGTGGCCGGGGCACACTCGGAAGGGCTGCGCCTCATTGCGCAGAGTGATCATACGGGGAGAAATGGCAGAGTGCAAGACCCGGAGGCACCGGCGAGTACTGGTCGTAATGACGCCTCCGCAGATCATCAAGACCACGGCCAGTGAGCCCCAGGAGATGGGCACAACCGAGCCTGCTCCCCACGCCTGTGCCGTCCTTCAGCAAGACTCAGCGACCGTTCGTGACGCACGGAGAAGGCTCAACATGGGCGGGCGCAGACCCCGCTTGCAGCGTGCGCTCGCTGCGCTGGAGGCACACGAGCTCAGGGCGTACGTGGCAACGATGCGGGGCACTAGCAGGCCCCGCAGGCTGCCCAGATGCTGCCGCTACTGTACTTGAAGGACGTTGGTGGTGCAGACGGTCGCACCGTTATTGATCGTAAAGTTGTAGTTGTACTGTCCGGCAGCGGAGGGCGTCACCGTCCACGACCAGACGTAGCCCTTGCCCCCTGTTTGCACACCGGCGAACTGCGGGTTGAACGGACCACTCAGCCCCACGTAGGTCGAGGGGCGTGCCGACGTCACGGTGATCGTCACCTGCTGCCCGGCACTCGGGCTACTCGGGCTGAAGCTCATGGCTTCGTCGCCATTACAACCGTTGCCCGTCGCTCCGCCCGTGACCTGCACGGTGCCGGAGGCGCAACTGGAAGCGCCATTATTGATGGTGAACGTGTACGTGTACTGGCCGGCCGTAGCCGGCGTCACCGTCCAGGTCCATACATACCGGCTTCCCAGTTGCTGCACGCCGGCGAACTGAGGATTGAAGGATCCGCTGAGCCCCACGTTCACGAGGCCCTTCCCCGAGCTGACGCTGATCAAGAGCTGCTGCCCAGTGGCCGGACTGCTCGGGTTGAAGCTCATGGCTTCGTCACCATTACAGCCGTTCGTTGCCGCTGTGCCCCCGACTTGCATCGTATTCGACGTACAGATGCTGCTGCCGTTCACCGTGAAGTTGTAGCTGAATGACCCCGACGACGCCGGGGTGACAATCCAGGTCCACACGTAGCGGGAGCCCGCCTGCTGTACACCGATATACTGCGGATTGAAGGGCCCGGTCAGCCCGACGTTGACCAGTCCTCTGGCTGAGGTGACGGTAATGAGCACCTGCTGCCCAACCGCCGGGGTGGTGGGATTGAAGCTCATCGCCTCGTCACCATTGCACCCCGCGGGAATTGCCGTGCCACTCACCTGCATGGTGTTGGCAGTGCACGTCGCCGCTCCGTTGTTGACCGTGAAGTTGTAGTTGTACTGCCCGGGTGCATTGGGGGTCACTGTCCACGACCAGACGTAGCCCTTGCCCCCTGTTTGCACACCGGCGAACTGCGGGTTGAAGGAGCCACTCAGCCCGACGTTGGTCAGCGCCGCCGCCGACGTCACGCTGATGGTGACCTGCTGACCGGCTGCTGGGCTAGCAGGGCTAAAGGACATCTGCTCATCGCCATTGCAGCCATTGGCCGGCGTCGGAGTGGGGGTCGGTGAAGGTGTCGGGGGAGGCGCCACGATGGCGGAGAGCGGTGCGCTGCTTGGCGGCTGCGGCGTGATAACGTCCTGAGGGAAGAGGCCTCCTTCCTTGGCCAGATCACCGCCGTTAGCGACGACCACCTGGTTGGCCTGCGCCCAAGGCACATCAGTGAGCCATTGCTGGAAGACCTTGCGCTGGGCGCGTAGGACGAGCACGCCCCCCATATTCTGGATCGGCGCCATCGGCAGGCCATTGTCCTGGAGCCAGTTGGGGTCGGAAAAGTAGGCGGCCTTGATCGCCGGGTTGGCGTCCAGCAAGGCCAGATGGCGCTGGATCACCTGAGCGAAGGGAAGCCCCGTATCGCCCGACCAATCTGCTACTGGCGGCACCTCGCGATACGCTTGCAGCCAGGAATCGAGACCGGCGTTGTGCATCTCATCCAGAGTATTGACGTAGTCGATGATCTGCTGGTTGGGACGCCACTGAAGGACCACTTTCTGGAAGGCCTGGACGACGAAGCCCTTGTAGATGAAGCGGCTGCTGACTGGGTAGCCAAGGACTGGAACGCCCCCGACTTGTTGGAAGTAGGTCCAGAAGGGGATACCATCAGCATTGCTCACGGCGAAGCCGGTGCCAGTCTGCCCACCATTCGTCTGGGTGAAGAAGTGCGCTCCGAAGGAGGCCGGCAGATCATAGTCAGCGGGAGTGCTCTGGGCCTGTGCAGTGTCTGGTTGCCACAGCACCGGCAACAGCAGCAGAACGATCGCAAAGAGCCACCACCGACGTGACCGCGCCATATATGCTCCTTCCAGAGCCGCGAGCGGCGTGCCTGGAGCGAGTGGCGACCACCCCCTGTCGCAACCGAGCACAGCCTCTCGGTGGCGCCGCAACCAAACCGCCGCCTGAGGGGCGGCCTACGTGGCGCCTCAAGCTGCCGCTACGCTGGAACTGTCTGGTGAGACTGTAACGCCTCGCTGGTGCTACCGGTCAGAGGTACTAGGTGCGAGCAATGGCAGTAGGAGTTTTCCAGCGACGCTTTCGTCGCGGAAACCTGACGCAGGGGATGCCACAACCGACGCTCATGCTGGGCTTCAATGGGGCACGCCTGATCTTGCCGTCATCACTATATCCACTCGAGCTGGACACTTAGGACAAGGAGTCTGTAACTGGGCAGGTAGAAGCGTCGCCCCAGCGCCGCCACGACACCAGGAAAACCCTGCGTGTGGCTGCTCCCCGCTCTCAGACACCACTCGCAACTCTAATGCAGCTCTAATGCTCCACTAATCGCGCTCCAATATTCGCCCTGCACCATAGAGACGTACGGAGTGTAGGTATCGCGGCATAGCCCACCACTCCGTCAGAGCTGTGAGATAAGAAGCAGAGAGGAGGATTCAGCGAATGGCAGTGATGCGTCTGGAACGAGATCTCCCGCGTCAGCCCAGCGAGCTCATGCCCTTCAATCAAGCGGTCAATCGCCGCTTTCGGGATAGCTTTTTCCTTCCATCGCTCTTCGAGGGCTGGAGCAATCTGGGCCCGAACGGCGGCACGAACCTCTGGGAAACGGGGGACGCGTACATCCTCCAGCTCGCACTCCCAGGCTTGAAGCCCGATTCGCTCCAGTGCACGTTCCAGCAGCGCACGGTGTCCATCAAGGGTGAGTCTGCACTGGAGGCGCCGGCAGACAGCAAGCTGGTGTGGCAGTCGTTTGGTGGCAGCGCCGGGATGCACGTGCAGATTCCTGGCGAGGTCGATCCTGATGCGGCCGCCGCCACCTATGAGTCCGGTATCCTGACGATCCACCTGCCGAAGGCCCAGCACGCGCGGACCCGCACCATTCAGGTAGCAGCTACGTAGCTACCGGCCTATCCTCCCCCTTACCGACGATGGGGACCGATCTTCTGACCGGTCCCCATCTCCGTTGTTATGCCCACGCTGCTCTCCAGCATAGTCACTCAACCCAATAGGGATGACCCAGCCGGGGGATTACCGGCAAGAACTGGCGCTATCCTTCCATCTCGTCTATGGTGGTGGCATCGTCAAGGCAGCGCGCTCGTGCTGCATCCCGTCAAGCGCCGCTTGTAGAACTCGCCACACACTGCATCGCCAAGTAATCCGTCCTCTATCTCACACCTGCCATTCTGTACGCTATTGACGCAATCGCGCCCTTTTGCTATACTCTTAGTAATGGAAAAGGACATTACATTGACAAGAACCATAAGTGCCAAGCAGGCCAGAGACCACTTTTCCGATTTACTCGGCAGCGTCCACTATGGAAAGCAGCCGGTTGTGGTCGAAAAGCAGGGCAAGCCTTTTGCCGTAGTGATTAGCCCGGAGGATTTCGCCCGGTTGTGCAAGATCGCCTTGGATGATGTAGCGAGCGTAGTGGAACAGATACACGAAGAGAATAAAACCCTCGACCCTGACGAGGTCTACCAGGAGGTGACCGACGTCGTCGAACAGGTACGGCAAGAGATGTATGAGCAGCACGAGCATCCCCCGAATCGTCATTGACACGAATGTGCTGATCAGCGCGGTGATTGTGGCGGGCGGTTTCCCGGATCGCGTTGTTGGCGCCTGGTTTCGCCGGCGTGTCGCTCTGCTCATGTGTCAGCAACTCTTCGCCGAGCTCTCCGAAGTGCTGGGCAGAGAGCGCATCACGCGCCTCTACCGATCCGCTCCTGAGCGCAGAAAGAGGATTATGGATGACATCCTGTTTGCCGCCGAGTGGGTGAGCCCACTCGATGAATCCTCCCTGCCGCTATCCAGCCGCGATCCCAAAGACAACAAGTTTCTCGCATGCGCCCTGGCCGCGCACGCTGATTTTATCGTCTCCGGCGACGCCGACCTGCTGGCGCTCAACGGCAATTCCGCCTTGGGGGCGACGAGAGTTGTGACACCGCGCGAGTTGACCGAGCTACTCTATCCTCTCCAAGACTCCCGATAAGGGCATTCGACACCGTCCCGGCAAGACGAGCCGACCGCACCAACACTACCCACGCGCACCACTGCCTCGTGTCACCCTTCGCGCATTCCTCCCCAAGCGCGTAGCCCCGCCTTGCTTGCGATACCCCAGTTTGTATCACAGTCCGGTGGTTGGGGGCGAGAGGAGGGAGATCGAACGGTCATGGGATGGCTGGTGTAGTGGTGGACAGCGAGAGCGCGCCGAGTGATCGGCTCGAGGGGTGGCCGTGAGCTGCGCGGTTTGTCCAAGCATGGGCAGCCGGAGCCCGCCGAAGGCGAAGGATGTTTGGTGGGGAAGCGGAGGCAGCGATGAACGAGGCCGTCAGATCAGGCGGCTCTGACCTCTGGCCACCAGTGGCGCAGACGATAGTGCACCTGCCAGGGGTGCCAGTGTGACAACGTGCGCCGACATAACGGGACGCCGATGCCGGGTCGCGCGTGCCCGATTGTCGGCAGGGGCAAGTTAGGAAAAACGCGGTGGCGTCTACTCTCCCTTTCTAACGTGTCCAGCCACGTTAGATTTCGGAGCCACCAGGGAATTCGTGCGTGTCCTCGCTGGCGCATCGACAGGTCAGCGACCGCAGCATGGCCGCGACCCTTTCAGGTAGCAGCTACGTAGCTACCGGCCTATCCTCCCCTTACCGACGATGGGGACCGATCTTCTGACCGGTCCCCATCTCCGTTGTTATGCCCACGCTGCTCTCCAGCATAGTCACCCAATAGGGATGACCCAGCCGGGGGGATTACCGGCAAGAACTGGCGCTATCCTTCCATCTCGTCTATGGTGGTGGCATCGTCAAGGCAGCGCGCTCGTGCTGCATCCCGTCAAGCGCCCCCGGCCGTGGCCAGCTAGCTACGAATACGTTCAGGTGAAGGGAGTCAGTATGTATTCTGCTCGTCCTCTCAGCCGGCGCACCCTCATCACCCGCTGGGGGCTGGCGGCAACAGGCCTGGTAGCGAGCGGTGTACTCGCCGCCTGTAGTGCGAGCAGCACTACCAGCAGCGTGCAGACGAGCAGCACCGCGAGCACCCCGGCAAGCACGACCGCGCTGTCGACCGTCGCGAGCAAGCCCGCCAGCGCAAAAAGTATTCCGAAAGCCACGCCGACACCGCCGCCGCAGTCGCAGGGGAAGGGCACTGTGGTCTTCGATCTGCCCGGCCTCAACCTTCAGCAACAAGCGATCTTCCGGGGTATCGTTGATAGCTTCACCAAGAGCACGGACATCAAGGTCGAGCTAGTCAACACTGGGCTCAACTTCGAGAAGTTCGCCGTGCAGTTTGCCGCGGACAGTGGCGGTGATCTCTATGAGTACGAGCTCAAGCAGGTGCCGCACTACGCTACACTCGGCGTGTTCGTCAATCTCGACCCCTACGTCGCGAAGTCCAAGATCGTCCAGCCCGGCAAGTACTTCGCTGTCACGTGGGACAAGGGCACGATCCAGGGGCATCAGTACGCCATTCCCTGGGACACCACCCCCGTTGCCACCTACTACAACAAGGACCTGCTGCACCAGGCCGGGCTGGAGCCGCCCTCGACAGCCTGGGGCGACTCGAAATGGGACTGGAATGCCTTTCTCAGCTACGCCCAGAAGCTCACCAGACCCGACAAGACGGCCTTCGGCTGTGACATCTCCACCTGGTGGGTGTACAGCCTGCCGTGGATCTGGAGCAATGGCGGCCACGTCGTGAACGAGGCGCTCACAAAGGTGCAATTCACCGAGCAAGCGGTCCAGGACGCCTGGCAATGGCTCGTCGACCTACGCTGGAAGTACAACGTGTGGGCGCAGCCAGCGCAGAAGCACGCCGGCTTCGACACCGGTGGTGTCGCCATGTTCCTCAGCGGCCCCTACTCCATTCCCAACTTGCGCAAGTCGGCCAAGGTGCCGTGGGATGTCGTGCCGGTGCCTACCGGCAAGATCGGCGTGTGGACGCGCGACCCTGCGGACAGCGTCACAATCTGGACAGGCAGTAAGAATAAGGATGAGGCCTTCCAGCTCGCGGAGTACATTACCGGTCCAGAAGGTCAGCTCGCCATTGGCAAGGGGGGACGCGGTGTACCGGCACGCAAGAGCGTGGCAACCTCTAAAGCCTTCCTTGACCAGGGCGATGGCATCTCTTGGAAGGTGTTCGCTGATGGTCCGGATCATGAAGGCCTACAGCCCGTGACAGACGTCTGGCCGCAGATGGACAGTGAGATCGGCAAGGTGCTCGGCCCCATGTGGAACAACAATGCAGACGTGCCATCCACGATGACGAAGCTCGACGAAGTCATCCAGCCCCTCCTCGACCATGCCAAGGTGCGCCGTGACTTGTCTGGCAGCTACCTACCCCAGGGCTGGAAGTCGCCGGCCTACTAAAGATGAGTTGGCGGTGCATCCGCCAAGCACACCCAGCGATTGAAACCGTGGCCACTGTTGCGCAGCCGTAGCCGCGACTTTGGTCGCCGGGCGCACAGCACGAAAAGTGCAGCGTAGCTGCCGGGAGGGTTCAGCACGCCATCAGTTCCTGCACCCAGATCAGGGTGGCATCACGTCTCCCAGTATGGCCATGGGCGTTCTCCTCAGTGGTGTGCGGGGAGAGCCTTGGCCTGGGACGGCCCGGTTGCAGGCCATCGGGTCCGCGCGTAGAATGGGTGCGACGCACGTTGATGGACCAAGTAGGGAGATGGGACGTGCCTACCGCACCGCAAGAGCTGCGCAGCCGGCTGGCCGGCATCATTGCCTTCCCCATTACGCCTTTTTTCTCCAGCCTCGAGCTGGATCTCGCCGCCCTGCGTGACAACGTCGAGTTCATGGTGCAAGGAGGCGTGCACGCCCTCGTTGCAGCAGGAGGAACAGGAGAGCTCTACTCGCTTACACCGCACGAGCACGCGCAGGTGGTGCGCACGGTCGTCGAGGTCGTGCGTGGCCGGGTCCCGGTGATTGCCGGCGCCGGCTACAGCGCAGCGCTGGGTCGAGAGCTGGCCCGGTCGGCCGAGGCCGCAGGCGCTGACGGCATCCTGATGCTCCCTCCTTACTACGTCTCCGCCGATCCCGAAGGCCTCATCGACTACTACCAGCACATCGCTGCCGCGACCAGCTTAGGGGTGTTCCCCTACAGCCGCGACTGGGTGACGTTCACGCCGGCATTACTGCGCAAGCTTGCTGAGATACCCAATGCCATCGCCTACAAGGATGGTCAGGGCGACCTCCGCGCCTTTAGTCGCTTGCGCCACGCCTTGGGGGAGCGTTTCCTCTGGCTCGGCGGTGTTGGCGACGACATGGTTGGTGGCTACTTCTCGGCTGGCGCTGAGGGCTTCACCTCGAGCATCTCCAATTTCATGCCGGACGTCGCCGTCGCACTGTTCAACGCAGCCTCGTCTGGTGACTTCGCC
>JAMCTA010000014.1 GCA_023381895.1 Chloroflexota bacterium | reverse complement strand
TCTGAGAAGATAGTTCCTAAGACCTCACAGCCCACGCCTACCGCTATCGCTACCGCCCTTCAACGTCTCGTCGATGCAGGCCACGATGTCCTCATGCTGTGCATGTCTGGCCGGATGAGCAGTACTGCCGGCAGCGCGCGGCAGATTGCAGAACGACTCAGCCGGGACCACATTGTCGTTGTGGACACGCTTCAGATCAGCTTCAGCGAGCAAGTCGTGGTCAGAGCAGTGGTCAACTATGTGCGCTCAGGAGCGAGCCTCGAAGAAGCAGTCCGGTACGCAGAGGAGGTGCGGCACCGAGCCCACATCCTCGGAGTGCTGCGGACACTCGAGTACCTCCAGCGCAATGGGCGCATCGGGCGAGTCGCCGGAGTGGTGGGGGGCTTACTCTCGCTCAAGATCGTTGTTGGAGTGGAAGACGGCGTGCTCTCGCCGGTGGATCGTGTGCGCACCTGGCCGCGTGCGCTCCAGAGCATCGAGGATCTAGTCGTAGGCAGCGCTCCCTTTGAGGGACCGATTATCATTGGGCATGCTGCCAATCGAGAAGATGCTGAAGCGCTGCTCACAAGGCTCAAGGAGCGTCTCCCTGAACCGGCATTCGTTCTCCAGGAGATTGGGCCGGTCGTCGGGGCGCATTCGGGGCCAGGAGCAGTGGGCGTAGCGTTTCTTCAGGAAGCTCGAGCAGATAGGGCGTAGACCGTTTGCGCAGTACCGAGAGTACGTCTTCGCACGGGGTACGATGAGGCGATGAAGCGCATGAGTCAATCTGTTCCGGAGGTCTCATCCGATTGGGCAATGCTGGTGTCTCGATTGGAGATGCTGCTCCGCTCCGTTGCAGCTGGACAGCCAGTACCAGAAGACTTTGTGCAGCGTCTCTACCGGTGGAAGCAACTTCTCGCTGGGGGAGCACCAGCTATTGGGGCACTCGCAGACGACATTGCTCATCTCTTGCTCGGACTACCTGCCGCGCGTGGCCAGGAGCGGCAGAGTTTGATCACGCGTGCGCTCCAGCAACTTCACGAGCTCAGTCGGCTCGTCACCGCCGGCAGAGTGCATCAACCGACCAGTTCTCGTTGTGATCCTCTGGGAAGCAGTGGCGCGAAAGGAACACAGGCGAGACCGCGTAGCCGCCGAACAGGCAACCCTAGTGCTCCTCGTGCTGCGGATGCGAGTCCTCTACAGCTTGTCGATCCCCTGCAGCGCTTAGGCTCCGTGCCATCACGCTACCTGAGCGCCTTAGAGCGGCTCGGTTTGCGCACCGTGGCTGACCTCTTGTGGCATGAGCCCCGGCGCTATGTGGACTATTCGCGGCTCGTTCCCATCTCCCAGCTTCGCGACGGTCAAGAGATCACTGTGCGCATCACTGTGCAGCGGTGCACAGTGACCGGATACCCTAGAGGTCTCCAGCGCCGCGTGGAAGCGCTCTTCTCGGATCTAACCGGCTCGATCACCGCCATCTGGTTTGGTCAGGAGTGGCGGGCGAAGCAGCGGGAGCTACAGCCGGGTAATGAACTGTACGTGAGTGGCAGGGTACGCCAGTTTGGTGCACGCCTCCAGTTTACACACCCTGACTTCGAAGAGGTGGGCGGCGAAGCTGGAATTCATACAGGGCGGCTTGTTCCTATCTATCCTCTGAGTGGTGACCTTCCGGGAGTGTGGCTGCGCACGCGCGTGAAGCGCGCGCTCGATCAAGCGGGTGATCAGGTAGGCGAGAGTCTCCCGGAAGATGTCGTTGCCGGGGCGGGACTCTTACCGCTGGCACGAGCCCTTCAGCAGCTCCACTTTCCGGATTCGCCGGAGAATCTGGCTGCGGCACGGGCTCGTGTTGCCTTTGAACGTTTGCTGCCGCTTCAAGTTGGTCTCCTGCAGCAACGGAGGGAGTGGCACCGCAAGCCGGCCGTCGCCTTGCCGCTGAGCTCGTCACGTCTGTCGACCTTTCTCGCAAAGCTCCCGTTCGTGCTCACCCCTGGTCAGCGGCACGCTCTGGACGACATCCTGCAAGACGTGGCGCAGTCACACCCGATGGGGCGCCTTCTCCAGGGAGATGTTGGCTCGGGCAAGACGGTCGTCGCGGCAATCACCGCGTTGGCAGCAGTGGGGCAGGGTTGCCAAGTCGCGATCATCGCACCTACCGAGGTGCTGGCTGAGCAGCACGCCCAGACGTTTGCCAAGCTCTTCGCTGCAATCGATGACCTCTTACGACCGGTGTTGATCACTGGCAGTCTCACAGCTAAGGCACGACGAGATGCCTGGAAGCTCGTGGGCAGTGGTCAAGCGAGTGTCGTCGTCGGTACGCAGTCGCTCCTCAACGAGGAGGGAAACTTTGCGCGTCTGGCGCTCGTAATAATCGATGAGCAACACCGCTTCGGCGTGTACCAACGCGATGCTCTCTGGCGCAAGGGTATATCCCCCCATCTACTGGCAATGACGGCAACACCGATTCCACGGACACTCGCACTTGTGCAGTTCAGTGATCTCGATCTCTCGCGCATCGACACTATGCCGGCAGGACGTCGACCTATCCAGACGAAGTTCGTCCCGCCGGAGCGGCGCGATCATCTGTTCGCCTTCGTGCGACAAGAGGTCCTTCAAGGAAGGCAAGCCTACGTCATATGCCCACTCATTGAGGAGAACGAAGCCCTCAATGTCCGCTCGGTCAAAGCGGAGTATGCGTGGCTGAAGGAGCATCCGCAGTTGCGAGACCTCACGCTCGGATTGCTTCACGGTGGGATGAAGCCGCGTGAAAAAGATGAGGTCATGCGCAGTTTCCGCGACGGTGCCACGCAAGTGCTCGTCTCGACGACGGTCATTGAAGTAGGCGTTGATGTGCCGAACGCGACGGTGATGGTGATCGAGGGAGCTGAGTGCTTTGGTCTTGCGCAGCTCCATCAGCTACGAGGACGCGTAGGCCGGGGGGGTGAGCAATCGTACTGTGCATTGGTCCCATCCGATGAAGCAGACGGAGAAGATGCCGAGCGACTGCGTCTCGTCGCACGTGAGCGTGATGGTCTCAAGCTGGCTGAGGCGGACCTAGCACGGAGAGGTGCGGGAGCATTCTTTGGTGGCGCACAGAGCGGTCACGAGCGACTCCTCCGCTGGCTACCGTACATCCGCCAAGAAGTGCTGCGAGAGGCTGCAGAGCGGATCGTCGATGCTGACCCCTTGTTAGTGCGACCAGAGCACGCCCACCTACGCTCGCTGGTAGCAGCGCTGTTCCGACAGCAAACAGGCGAGGCTACACCTATCGCAGATGCGGCTGAAGGAACCGCAAGCCTCGCTCACGTTTGATATTGGTCTCACTCCAGTTCGGCGAGAAGACTGTCGAGGTCGAGGGGACGAGTTTCCATTGCGAGCTCACCATTCCGGCGCGGCCATTCCGCACGTGAACGGTCTCGATAGAGCTCGATCCCGTTTCCATCAGGATCGTGCAGATAGAGAGCTTCGCTGACTCCGTGATCGGATGCTCCGTCCAGAGAGATGTTATGGCGAATGAGGCGCTGTAACGCGCGAGCAAGCTCAGGACGGTTGGGATAGCGAATCGCAACGTGGTAGAGACCAGTGCTCCCTGGGGGAGGCGGTGAGCCATTCTGACTCTCCCACGTATTGAGGCCGATGTGGTGGTGATAGCCCCCTGCCGACAGAAACGCTGCTTGGCGACCGTAGTATTGCTGGACTTCGAAACCAAGCACATCTCGATACCACTGCACCGCTCGCTCGAGATCACTGACTTTCAGATGGACGTGTCCGATGTCCACCTGTGGATGAATAGGCGCTTCTGCTTCCACACTCTCTTCTTTCTCTACGCTGATTGGCTGGAGCAGCTCAGACTGTAGCCAATCCACTGCCTGTTGGATCTCTTCTTCGCTGATCTGATGAGCCATCTGGTACTCGTGATAGCTCACCTGCAGACCCTGTTGCACCAGATAGTCCCGCGCCTGGCGGCCGAGAGCGACTGGCAACACTTGATCACGCGTGCCGTGCCCCCAGAAGACCCGCTTGCCCTCAACTGCTGCGGATAGTTGCGGTAGCCCCTTCCCAAGGGGAAGGTAGCCGCTCAACAAGACGGCTGACTCGATGAGATCTGGAGCGGCGAACAACAAAGACCCTGCCATCGTTGCGCCCTGACTGAAGCCCAGAAGATGCAGCCGTCCATGGAGTACCGGGAATGCAGTAAGCGCCTCGTGGAGAGCCTGCTCGAGTGTCTTGAGGCTCGCTGAGTACGTCTCCGCGTCGGGGGTTCCCAGATCTTTGAGGTCATACCAATGGTAACCGCCGGAGCGCTCGAGAGGTGCACGCAGGCTGAGCACTCGCCACCGAGGATCGAGGGCCTCGGCGATTGGGAGAAGATCGAGCTCGTCCGCCCCTCTGCCGTGAAGCAACACGAGCGTCGGTGCCGGCCCCTTGAGCACGCTGTCTCGAAGCTCAAAATGCAATGAAAGAGCGATCACATCATCTCCCTGCCGTAGCTGAACGTCTTACTTGAATCTGATTACATTCTCACCAATTGTGAGCGCTATTACTACCTTTTGGCGCTCCTGTAGGGACCGGATGGGATGGGATCAGTAAGCGGGGCGCGTACTGCAGTGATCTGGCACTCTCGATGTGGAGGGAGCCGGGAGTCCAGGTCAGGGCCTATGCTCCGCCTTTGACAGGAACGGTGATTGCCTCACGCCAGCGTGTACTCAGCACCTGCAAGGAATTGCTACCGGCAATGCGATTGATCAGCTCCGGCGAGACGCCACTTGAGTGCAGCCGCTGCAGGTCGCGCTGCTGCGGGACCAAGGGATAGTCGGTACCCCAGAGGACCTTGGCAGGATCGAGTAGACGCTCGGCCACTCTGAAAACCTGCGGCGAGTAGAGGAGGGAACCAGCGGCTGTGTCGTACCACACTCGTGACAGCGCCTCCCGCACCTCGGGCATGAGCTCGAAGAATGGCAACCCCCCACCCCAGTGAGCTGCGATGAAGCGGTTCTCTGAGAACACTTCAGCCAGCGTAAGCAGACTCTCTGGGCGGACGTTGCTCTTTCCAGGATAGGAATGCCCTACCGGCTCACTCACGTGTGTCAGTACAGCGAGGTCCAGAGCGCGTGCCGCTTCAAGCAATGGAGCGACTCGCCCGTGCTGGTCGAGCGTAAAACCCTGCCCTTCGGGCATCCATTCGCCGATCCCGGCGAACTCTTCTAGATTCACTGGAAGATGTTTCGGGGTGGCATAGGCGAAGGGTACGAGCTTGCCAGGAAAACGATGGTAGGCATCTAGTAAGTAGGCATTGTGGAGTGCTCCGACGCCTGGATCACCCCACCCGAACGCGAGGGCAAAAGATGCTTGAATACCCGCCCGTGCCATCGAGGCAACCAGCTCGTCTGCAGTTGCGAGCTTCGCTCTTGGTGACGCATACAACTGTCCGAACCAGCGGTCACGCTCGCACCATGCCGTCCGCTGGGTAATGATCTCAGGTGGAAAGATGTGAGTGTGTGCATCGATGATCACGCCAGCACTCAAGGATTGGGCAAAGTGGCGACCGCGAGTACGGCGTCAGATAGCAGATACACAGTCTGCGCCTGTGGATCTAAGGCAGCATCCACGAGGGTGCTCAGCCCGGCGTTGGTGTTATCTGGCAGGAAGTACTGACGATCGTATTGTCCCGAGGCGGTGAAGTGAACGATGCGGTCGCCAGCAGGGTCTACTACAAACACCCCGGCTGATTCCGATGGGACGATGAGCCTAGACACATTCGGTAATGATCCTACCAGTCCAGTCTCTGGGAAAGGAACTCTAACACCCTTGGTGTACTTCAAGATTTTCCCATCACTCTGCAGGATGTAGAGCGACCCGTCGAAAGCAATGTCGGAGCTGTGGTGCAGGTCAGGAGGTGTGAAAGGTGTTGGTGATGGTATCGGAGCGGCTGTGGGCGTCGGTCGTGGCGGCGGTGTCGCCGTTGGCTGTGGTGTGGGCACTTGGGCGGCCAGCGATCCAAAAAAGTCCACCGGCGGACCATAGCCGCTACCCTGCGGCGGATAGACCCACACTCGACTCAACCGGGTATCGAGTACATACAGATTGCCGTGGCTCACAGTAATGGCCTGCACATTTCCCCAGGCGTCGGAGCCGGGGACGAGCACTTGCTGGACCTGATTCGTAGCTGGACTGTAGCGCCACACTACATTGTGGTTGTCGACGGCCAGCACGTTTGAGCCTTCTGCGGCAATCGCCACGATCGACTGAACGATAGTCTGTCCTACCTGTTGGCCCGCTGCAATTCGAGGCACCGCAATTCGCTTGCTTGTTGAAACTTCAATGACACGCTGGCCGCCAGTATCGAGAATGTACGGCACTCCTCCCGCGACGACCACCTGATTGAAATGCACCTTTGTACTCGTCGTGGGAGCGCTGAGGTTGAGGAGCGGCTTGAGGTTCTGCAAGGTTGCACCGCGGCCGATATGGTCGCGGGCTTTTTGTAGTGTGCTGAGGATATTCTGGGCGGCCCCAGGGGGCAGATGTGATTCGCTACGGCGCACGACAGTCGCTGCGTTTGCAAGGTCGGTGAGCGCTGCTGCGGGATCCTTCTCCGTGTTTGCCTTCTGAACGAGCTGGTTCACCTGCGCGACCGTCTGGGCAAGGGCGGTCTGTTGCTGGTGTGCTTGAAATGCCTGAATGCCCTTGAGCATAAGGACCGCGAGAAGGGCTACCGCAACGACCGCGGCAACAGCCAAGCCAATCAACAGCACGGTGCCGTCATCTCGCCGGCGAGAGCGAGATGTGCGCGTGCTCGCGCGTGCAGAGCGCGCCCGTGGCTCGCGCTGAAACACGCTGCCAAGGCGTGTGCTCGCTTTCGCCAGCATCTGAGATAGAAGCTTGTCTGGACGCTCGTTCGCCGCTGCGCGCAACCGCCCGTCAGCCTCAATCCGGATGAGTAGCGCATAGGCGGCGACATCGGGATATGGGAAGGAGCTGCGTAGGATACGTCGAGCTGCTTCGAGATCGCTTGATCGGGTCACTCCCGTAATATGTGCCGTATCCAGAGACTGTGCCAGGGCATACGAGCATACGGCGATGACATTGCCTTGCTCTAAGCGTGCGGTTCGCAACTCAGGCTCGATCGACTCACTGATTCCGAACTCGAGATGGCGCGTAGCAAACTTTTCCTGACTCTCCGACAGTGGCGGGTCTGGGATGTAGGCGATGTCGTCGAAGGCCCCGACGTATACCTGTACGGGAAGCAGATGAGCACACATCATCTCCCCGTTGCGTATGGCAATGATGGTAATAGCGAGGGGCAAGCGCTCGCTGATTGGAGGCAGTCGGGGATCGAGGCGCGTCTGGCTATGGGCTCGCTCGATGGCGGAGAAGAGAGCAGTGCTGAGGTCTGGGTTGGGTTGCCGGTAGAACTCCTTGCGGATCCATTCGGCTGCGACGCGACACATCTGACGCTCAGCAGGGCTATCGCCAGCTGTTTCTGTCACGATGTAGAGAGAGCCGAACTGGCGGACTTGTGTGCCAGACGTGGGCTCTGCCACGAAGATGTTGCTCTCGGCTCGACTCTTGCCTGGCTCAGGGGAAATAGAAAGCACTCGTGAACGAGAGTATAGTCCACTCATAGCTTCGGGCTCAGGTCTCGCGCGCGGTTGCTGGCTCGTGAGGAAGACTTAGCTGCTCCTGGAATGCTGACAGCGAGTGGACATCCCAGTCCGAAAACAACTTTGGGAGCATGTCGTAGGGAGTCCAGTCGTGTTGTTGACCGTACTTTCCGCGGTAGACACGCAGGGTAGGGCCAACTTCCTCGAACTTGATCTGGCAGATGCGTAAACCGACGGGCAGGAGAATGGTGCTGCGTGAGTGATTCGAGATCTCCATGGTCCAGCGAGAGATGTATCCCACGTCGCCAACTCCCGCACATTTGCAAACAGAGAGGCTGGCGCGACCGATGCTGCTCCGGGCGTGCATGCTCGTGGTAATTCCGTTGCGAGCACCCACCACTTCCCACGTGTGGGCGAGAATGGTGGTTCCTGGACGGACAGGGATGCGACCCTCCACGGCCCGGCGCGGCTCGCCCCAAAATGCTCGAGACTGTGCCTCATCCGTAAAGTCGATGACCTCGACGTTTGCGTCAGGCTGGAAATACCATTCGCCGAGGCGGCAGTCGTAGGAGTTCGTGCCGAGCTGTCGCTCGTCAAAAGGAGAGATGACGATATTGCCCCGGGCGATCTCCTCCTCTATGCGGCGATCGGACAGCAGCATGATTTGGGTACTCCTCTGGGCCCGGCTCACACCGGGAACTCGTTCCTCATTGGCCTCGGACGCCTCATCCCCTTCTAGGCGGTACAGTATAACCAGGCTGATGAGCGGTCTAGTGGCTGGGCTGCTGCCAGGCTTGAGGAAGTATAGTATCTCTCTTGCATCCTCATGAGGGGTCTCACCAGGCTCACCGTGTGAATAGTCACTTTGCTTCTCTGCCCGACAACCGGAACGTCGCGCACCTCCCTCCCCCGGCCCTCGTCGAGGGAATCGTCGTGCGCTGCGTTTATACCGACGCTGCGCAGCCTTTCTCCATCATACGGCTGGCGGTCAACGACCTTGACCAAGCCCCAGTCACCGTCGCCGGAACATTTCCCGAGGTCCGGGAGGGCGAATACCTGCGGTGCACGGGAGCTTGGGTTGCACATCCCCGATTCGGTAGACAGTTTAGAGCGCACGCGGTGGCTCTGGTACTTCCGGTCGAATCTAGTGCACTTGTGCGATTTCTCGCATCCCCCCTTGTCCGGGGCGTCGGGCAGGTGATGGCACGCCGGCTCGTCACCTTCTTCGGGACGGAAACCCTGGCGGCGCTGGATGGCGGTGTCGAGCGCATCGTCACCGTACCTGGCATTGGGCGTGTTCGGGCCGGGCGAATTGCTGCCAGCTGGCAGCGCGAACGCGCCACAAGAGATGTCGTGCTAGCGCTCTTCCAACTCGGGCTCTCGTACAGACGTGCGGAGCAGGTGCTCCGCGTGTATGGAGAGAGTGCTGCGCTGTATCTCCGCCACGATCCCTACCGATTGGCTCAGGACATCCGGGGCATCGGCTTTCGCACTGCGGATCGCCTCGCAGAAGGGCTTGGCATTCCGCCGCTTGCCCCGAGCCGCTTACAGGCAGCACTTCTTCACTGCCTTCAGCGGCATACGGCACAGGGCTCTGCCTGGATGGAAGGGCAAGAGTTGCTTCGTGAGGCTCAGACAGCCCTACGCGTTGACTCCTCTGCTGCATCGGCTCTCGAGCAGTCCCTGGCCGCCCTCATGGATCGTGCTCAGCTCGCCGTCAGATCCATTGCGGGAAGCATTCACTACGCACTCTTACCAGTGAGCCTCACCGAGTACGCCCTGGCGCGCGAGCTCCACCGTCTTATGTCCACTCCGGAGGATCGGGTACGACGGCGCACCGGTGCCAGTACGCTGGAGTCCCTGACCGTGACCGGTGACCCTGACTGGAAGCCTACAGTGGAACAATCTGCTGCAGTCCGCCAGGCGCTGACCCACCGAGTGAGCGTCGTTACCGGTGGGCCGGGCACTGGGAAGACGACGATTCTTCGCTCGTTGGTTGCATCTTGTACTGCGCTTGGCGTGAGGGTCGTGCTCGCTGCGCCGACTGGGAGAGCAGCGCGCCACCTCGAGTTGGTTGCTAGATCTCCGGCATGGACGCTCCACCGTTTGCTTCAATTACGCGGCACGCGAAGCGCCACTGCGGTGATCGATGATGCCCTACCTCTCTCGCTCTCTAGTGAGGAGTGGAACGGAGATCGAGGGAAGCGACACCAAGCTCTTCCGGCTGACCTTATCGTTATCGACGAGGCATCGATGCTTGATCTGTTCCTCGCGCGGGCGCTTTTAAGCCGGGTTGCCGCCGGTACGCACGTCGTATTCGTGGGAGATGTCGATCAGCTGCCGAGTGTGGGACCTGGTCAGGTGCTGGCAGATATCATCGCGAGTGAGTGCTACCCTGTTGTCCGGCTGACGCAGGTGTTCCGTCAGGTCGAGGGATCAGGTATCGCCCTCAATGCGCAGCGCCTCGCGCACGGTGATCTCCCACTCTGGCAGCCGGCATTGGCAAGTGGAGACTTCTTCCTTGCGGTGACAGATGATGCGACAGCGGCGCGTCGTGTCATTGTGGCGCTCGTGACGGAGCGGCTGCCACGCAAGCTTGGATGCTCAAGTGCATCGATCCAGGTTCTAGCTCCGATGTACAGAGGCGTCTGCGGGATTGACGCGCTCAACTCCACGTTGCAGGACGCCCTGAATTCACCACGTCCGGGGGAAGACGAGATTGAGTGTGGGGCCTTCCGCCTCCGTGTGGGGGATCGTGTCGTGCATACTCACAATGACTACGGTCTCAGCGTCTTCAACGGTGACCTCGGTACCGTGATCGCTCTCGATGCTGAGCACTTGCAGGTGACCATACGGCTCGATGATGAGAGGGAGGTCACGTTCTCCCGGTCTGATCTCAGCCATCTTGCCCTTGCCTATGCCTTGTCTGTGCATCGTGCTCAGGGCAGCGAATTCCCTATTGTCATCTGCCCTGTCTTGACCGAGCAGTTCGCGATGCTCACACGTCGTTTGCTCTACACAGCAGTGACGAGAGCACGCTCGCTCTGCGTGCTGGTGGGGCAACAGAGTGCCATCAGACTGGCTGTACAATCGGTAGCTGAGCCGAAGCGGAACACTGCTCTGGCGGATCTCCTGCGCGAGCCAGCGCTCCCCGCCGTGGCACCGCAGTGGACCCGTGCTAGGTCTGGCGCGGCGTCGCAGGCCTCTCTCTTCGAAAGCTCTTAGGCTTCTGAAAG
>JAMCTA010000043.1 GCA_023381895.1 Chloroflexota bacterium | reverse complement strand
AGGGTGATCGCGCATCTCGAGTAGCTCGTGACCGGTGCTCGTACTCTGCGCCGCCAAGTTATTGTCGACCGTTGCCAGGAGGTTACGACTCAGCAGGAATGAGGCAGTGACACTCACCAGCAGTAATATCAAGCCGAAGACGAGCACATTCCAAGCGACGAGCCACCATCGTGTACGCCGGAACATCACCGGAGGCTCTTCTCTCAGGCTTTGATCATGTAACCGGCACCGCGGACGGTGCGGATGAGCGGGCGCGGAAAGCCATGATCGATCTTATCGCGCAGATAGTGCACGTATGTCTCTACGACGTTCGATGAGAGGTCTTCTGCGTAACCCCAGACGTGGCGGCTGATCTGGTCACGGCTGAGTACCCTGCCGGCGTGCTGCATGAGGAATTCGAGCAGCGCGAACTCGCGGGCGGTAAGCTCGATGACTTGCCCGGCGCGCCGCACTTCGCGCCGGGAGCCATCGAGCAGCAGATCTCCCACCTGAATCTGGTCATCGTCGACGTAGCCATCGGAGCGACGCCCCAGTGCTCGCACTCGCGCAAGGAGCTCTTCGACGGCAAAGGGCTTGACGAGGTAGTCGTCAGCGCCAGCGTCGAGACCCTGGACACGATCAGCAATCGAGTCGCGCGCCGTGAGTAGTAAGATCGGAGTGCGCATACCACGCTCCCGCAGATGCCGGCAGAGCTCGATGCCCGACCAGCCTGGAAGCATCACGTCGAGCACGATCACATCAAAGGTCTTGCTCTGGGCAAGTTCCTGGCCGCTGGGCGCATCATTGGCGGTCTGCACATCGTTCCCAGCCTCAGCGAGCGCTTCCGAGACGAGACGAGCCATCCGTCGATCATCTTCGACAACAGCGATACGCACAGCCGTTCTCCAATCGTAGAGGAGGTCTCTCTCCTATGCTACGATGCGGCATTCCCGCTGGTGCGAAGCTCCCCGGACCATCCTCCTTCATTGAGGGAGTTAATGGTGACCTGCAGCTGTACTTGTTGACCATAACCAGAGCACGTGGCATTGATCACGTTGCCAGCCGCAAGACCAGTGATCGGCCCAGCACACCACGGTACGTGCGCGCTCGTACGCAGCTGCACCTGCCCACTCAGCTGCCCCTGACCGCGCAGCACTTCAATGGCGACATCAAATGGCTGTGAGCCCACCGCTTGCCCTCGGAGCAGTATCTGCGCACCATCGCGTCCAACGAGTGTCTCACCGGCCAGTGGTACATTGAGGTTCTGTGGCAAGGTGGGTGCGCTCGGCGTTGCCACTGCGGTTATGCCACGCTGGGCAGCAGCAGCCTTCAGCAGCAGCGCAGGCGTCCCCGCCTTCGTTGCCCAGCCAGGCGCATAAGGGCCGCGCACGGCCCAGATGAGAACGCCAAAGCTGAGCACAGTAGAGCCCGCCAGGACCCAACGGCGTAGCTCCCGCTGTTGTGCCAGACGCCACACCGTCGCACCGAGCACTGCAGCAGTGCTGCCCACGTAGAGAAGTGTGAGCCACGGCTCTGTCGTGTCAGTCCCGGTTCCTATGCTGTGCAGGAGCGAGAGCACGAAGACGGGGTACAAGCCCAGGTGCAGCCAGTGCCACAGACGGTAGCCGGTCACATTCCGGATGAGCGCACTTGCACCTATCGCCACCGTCACCTCGCCCGCGAGTACGCCAAGCCCGAGCCAGACTGGGCGGTAGGCGCTGCCGAAAGGTACGGTGACATCACGCAACGTGAAGTGCGCGAATGGGTCGAGGAACATCGTGACCGTGTGGACCGCCAAAAAGACGTAGAACACGAGCACAGTCCAGCGATGGAGGTTATCGATGAGGATGCGTGGCCAGCGCTGACTCGCCCAGTGCTGGCTCACAGTGATGCCGAGAAGGACGGCCAGTGTCAGGAGCACGAATGCGATGATGCCGCTGCCACGACCGATAAACCACACGAGGCTTGGCGATGAGGCGCTCATCACATCCCCTTCCTCTCTTCCGGCCAGGGGCCGGTTACCAGGGCGCTGCCGTCATGCGGTGCGAAGCGCGCTGCTAATCCAAATGTACTGATCCACGCCGGTCCGGTACTTCCGCGCAGGAAGGCGACTTTAGCGGCAACCTCGGCTGCCACACATGTGTGTGCGGCTACGGTGACATAGCGCCAGGGCGTCTGAGCCGGCTTGCCAGTGTGTGGATCGATGAGGTGATGGAACGACTCACCACCGCGTCGCCACTGGCGTCTACCTAACCCTGAGGTAGCCAGTGCCCCACGGAAGAGGGCCACACTGGCTTCTACCGGTGCTTGCGCATCCACGGCGATGTCGCAGGTCCACCCTGCCGCGGGCGCTGGCCCTTTGACCGCGAGATCGCCGCCCGCGCTCAGCAGCACACCACCTTCACCAAGAGGAGTATCGCGGAGCGCATAGTCAACGGCGAAGCCCTTGCCGATCCCACCAAAGTCGAGACGTGTTCCCTCAGGCACGCGCACAGTCCCGCGTTCCTGATCCAGGTGGATCGAGCGCCAGTCAGCGTGGCAGACGTCCGATCGCGCTGGCCCTGGCCCGTGCGCTTCGATTGTGACGATATCGCGATCGTAGCCGGCAGCTTCCACTGCATCGCGAACCGTCGGGTCGAACCAGCCATCGGTGGCAGCGGCGTAGCGCAGCGCCAGCTGCAAGACGTGAAAGAACAAGGGGCTGACGCGCTGCTCACCAGCTCCTCGTTCCTCGAGCATACGCAGCTCGCTGTCAGCGCGAAAGCGCGAGAGCGTTGCATCGACGACAGCGAAGCGTTCCTGCACGTGAGCCAGAGCTGGCGCCAGCGCTCTCGGATCAGTGGCGCCAAGGACGATAGGGCTCGCAAAGCAGACGAACGTTGCTACGACTGGGTGCGGGTACCGAGCGGTCACTCCCACGATGATCTCCTAGGATATCGATGAACGAAAGCTGCTACGTCCCATAGATGCCGTTGCCGGAGCCAAGAAACCGCCGCCATCGTTGCTCGCTGCTGACTGGAAGAGCGACTGGCTGGGCACATCTTGCCCGGCAGCGGCTGGCGAGCTTGGGGGCGGAGCCGTCATGACCTGTTCGGTATGGCGAGCAGCAAGCACAGTAAAGCCGATAGTTCCAAGCACGCTCACCATCAGGAGTACGAGCTTGCCCGTTGCCACCTGCTCGCGCAATGCTTGCCGTTGCCGCTCTCCTGACAGGGCTGTGTCTGGAAAGTTTGGAGCAAAACGAGATGCTGATGCTGCCATTGGTTGAATGCTTCTCCTACTTCTTGGAAGAGTTCGCCGTTGAAGGTTGAGGGGCAGCGCTCCGCTGCAGCAGCACCGCCCGCTTGGGGCAGAGTGCTGCTGCCTGGCGTGCTAGCTCTATCTGTTCAGGTGACACCGTGCTCTGGCGCACCCACCCATAGCCCCAATCATCCAGAGTGAATAGCTCTGGTACGTATTCGGCGCAGAAGCCGAATGCTGTGCACAGGATGGGATTGATGCGGAGCGTCATTGCGTCTTGATCGCGTTGGGCGTATCTCTCAGTGGACATCGATCTCTTCCAGTTCTGGAACCACGACGCGCCAGGGCCGGCCACAGCTTCCACGCCGCATGTGCCGGGTGATATCACGGTCGAACACCCGCAGGGCGGTTCGAGCAGCGGCGGCGGCTCCATCCAGATGCCCGCACGCTCCGCGTCGCGGTAGCATTGCCGTCGCGTAGTGCTCGATGCGGCTCAGGTCCTCCGCGCCGCCTTCACCACGAGCAACACGTAGCAAGAGAGTGGCCATCGCCTGCGTGCCGTACGTGCACGGCCCACACTGCTGGACGGATTCCTTTGTGAAGTACTGCAGCACAGCCACTGCCTGGCAGAGACCGCATACCTCATCGGAGACGACGGTGATCGCACCGGCGCCGGCACTAACCCCGAAGGCACGCAGGCTGTCACGCTCGAGACGCACTCCCTGCTGCAAGACAGCGCCCGCCAGCCAGCCTGCAAAGATACCTCCTGGGAGCACTGCTTGGATCGCAGTAGGTTGGGGAGCACCAGCAAGGGCGAGTACATCGGTAAGCTGGGCGCCAGCGGGCACCTCGAGTGGCCCTGGCTTGCGCACCTGTCCTGACACGGTGACGAGCATCGTGCCGGGATGGCCAGGTGTACCAAGTGCCTGGAACGCCTCAGGCCCGGCGGTAAGGATGCGCGGGAAGTTGGCCAGCGTCTCGGCGTTGTGCACGAGCGTTGGTCGCCCTCCCACGCCACGATCAGCAGGGTAGGGCGGCTTGAGCGTGGGCTTCGCGCTCTTGCCGTTGGCACGCTGGATCGCCGCACTCTCTTCGCCAGCCACGTAGCGCCGGGGGGCAGCGACGATGCGCCAGCTCACTGTACTCCGGCGTTCCTGCCGCAGCTCTGCGAGGGCGCTGCTCACCGACTCCTGGACTCGCCGGTCCTGCTCGGGAAGGTACAGGACCACCGCTGCCGCGCCGGCAGCCCGGGCGGCGAGTTGCGCGCCTTCCAACACGAGATGGGGACGGAGAGTCAGCAACCAGCGGTCTTTCTGACTCCCTGGCTCGGTCTCGGCGCCGTTCACAAGCACGACTTTCGGAGAGGACTGACCGGCAACGGCATCGAGCTTGCGTCCGGTAGGGAAGTGTGACCCGCCGCGGCCACTGAGGCCACTCGTGTGGACCGCACCGCGTATCTCATCTGGTGACAAGCTCCAGACTGTGCGGCTGTAACCGCCACGCTGACAGTACTCGAGGAGCGACTCCCGGACCTTGAGCTCGGAAAGGAGCAAGCGCAGACCCGTCAATGTGTCCTGATCAGCGAGAGCGCTGACGCTCACTGCTGTTTTTTCCTTTCTCAATATCCTCGTGATCGCAGCGTACCGATTGAAGCTTAGAAGTGGCTGGGAGCAGTGGGCTCAGAGACGGTTCCCAGCAAACTCCAAGATTCCATCGGTAGCCTATGAGCCACATAGATGAGTCTCTGTGATGTGAGCGAAAGGACTAGCCAGAGCGTGGCGGAAGCAGCGCACCCAAAGCGCCCTACAGTTGGGGCACGTTTGACCGTTAGGTGGCAGAAGCTACACAACTGGCAAGCTTTGGTGCTTGGCACCGCTATAGGGATGGGAGTCCTCGGTGTTGGTGGCCTTGCAATCGGCGGACCGCTTCTCCTGACGCATCGCTCCAACTGGCCCTTCGAGCTCGCCTATGGGCGGGGGGTAGTGAGCATAGCCTCTCGACTAGAGTCCGGCACTGCCACGAATCCCGTAGCAGGCGGCCGGAAAGCCATTCGGGCAGGTGCGCTCGCCTATACTGGGTCTTGTGCTGTGTGTCACGGAGGGACAGGGCACGGCGATGGCATGTATACGCAAGCGCTCTACCCTCCGGCCACTAACCTGACTAGCCACGACGCGCGCCAGAAGAGCGACGCCCAGCTCTACTGGATCATCAAGAATGGGCTGAGCTTTACTGGTATGCCTTCGTTTGCTGGTCAGTACAACAGCCAGCAGATCTGGAGCATCGTCGCCTACCTGCGCACGCTGCAAGGTACCGGCCAGAGCAGTCCAAACACGCTGTCACCGGTGCAAGAAGGCCAAGGGCTCTATGTCGCCGATGGCTGTCAGATCTGCCACGGAACGCCGGGAGCCAGCAGTGGCGAGCTGACTCTCCGCAAAGGTGGAGCGGAAACGACCCGAGCGATCCGCCAGGGACGCCGCGGCATGCCAGCCTACAGCACTGCGGTACTGAGTGACCGGCAGATCAGCGCCATCGAAGCCTACATCAATGCGGCAGCAAGTGGATCAGTCGGGCGGAGAGGAAACTAATCCGGCGATCAACGGGTATTCGACCCCAAACCTTGGGCCAGCCTCATCGCAGCCGGCATCTAACCGGTGGCTCACGCTTGCACCCCGAGGATCCCGGCTGCGTAGGGCTCAGAGTCATCCTCCGGCCGGTAGCCGAGAAGCTCTATGGCGTCAGTGATGTCCCAGTGGCGGCGCGTGTTCTTGGAGATGGCGTAAAAGATACCAAAGGGCAGCGGCGATTCCAGTGCACAGCGCACGATCTGCGTCGCATCGCGGGGACTCAGCCACATCCAGAGCCCCACCTCATCTCGTGGCTCCTGCAGGAACCAGCCAATCCGCAGGCAGATGGAGGCGAGGCCATAGCGGTCACAATAAAAGCGCGCGAGCACCTCTCCAAAGGCTTTTGAGACGCCGTAGAGAGAGTCGGAGCGAACCGGCTGTTTGGTATAGACGGGCCAGTCGTGATCGCGGTCGTACATCCCCATCACGTGGTTCGTCGAAGCGAAGACGACCTTCCGGACACCCGCCCGCCGGGCCGCCTCATAGACGCTGTGGGTGCCGATGATGTTGTGTTGCAGCACACTCTCCCACTCGGCGCGAGTGTGGGGATCGCCTGCAAGGTGTACGACGCCGTCAATGTCTTGCAGCGCTTCGGCGAGACGATCCGTCTCTCGAATATCGAGCTGGACAACATCAGCCACCGGAGGATCCGCCGGGGGTGGATCGAGATAGAGCAATCGCAGATCGTAGTGCTCCTTTAGAGTGTCTGCGAGATGACTACCGATCCGTCCACCTGCCCCAGTTATCAGCACACGTCTCTTCATCGCAGCTGCCATCACGCATCCTCTCCCGACGCGCTTCCGAGCTGCTCCTCCACGGTCGCGAGGGCCGTCTGCAGGCTCTCCAGTGTGATCTCCATGCGCCGCCGATCGGCGGCACCGAGTTCAACGCGGCGTATCTGGCTAGCGGTACGGTCAACCAATCTCGCAACGTCTGCTCGTAGGAGGAGCAATAATCCACGTGCAGACTGGTTGTCCGTGTGCAATTGGTCGACCCTCACGGCATATCCTCCGCGCCATTTCGCCGTAAGATGGTAACTGCTCCGGTCGCGATCAGCAATCTTGAAGCTGAGCAGGACGAGCAGCAGAGGAGAGGGCACCAACCGATGAGCAGCGTCACTGACCTCCGACCATGACGGTTCCAGAATTCTTCCTCGACAGCGGACGAAGCTGCCCATCAGGCGGGCAGGGTGCCTGTCGGTGGACTCTTGTCTGGATCACCTCTCCATTCGACGAATGAATAGATCAGCAGCACAGCCACCAGAATGGCCAATCCGCCTAGGAGCACCGCAAAGGTCATCGCACCGGACACGCTCAGCAGCGCCAACAGCAGGAGCAGTGCGCCGAAGCCGGCGAAGAGACGGCCGCCGAGACGGTGAGTCTGCTGCCAGGAGCGCTTGCTCGAAAGAGTCCAAGGAGTGCGCACTCCCACAAACCAGTTCGGCCGGACTTTGGGCAGTATTACGCCGATGACAATGAACAGGAGCCCAAACAGAGCCGCGCTCAAGCGCCCCACATCGACAGCTGCCCCGTGTGCCGCGGCAATCTCGACCGTGTAGAGGGTGGCGAACAGCACGAGCACTCCTGCGCGGAGTGTCGCATAGGCGCCCGCGAACTGCCGGTAGTTCGCACGCCCAGGATTGAGGAGCGGGAGAATTTGGAACAGCAGCATCACGCTCACGGCGGCTAGCGGAAGAGCGAGAATCCCTTCAAAGTGGCTGCCGTAGCGGTCAACCTGACCATCGATGTTCCAGTGCACCGGAATGGGCCCCGTAATCGTCCACCAGGACCAAGCGGCTAGAGCGGCCATATAGACCAAGGCGGTGATAGAAAGCCAATCGCGCCGCCAGCGCAGCTTCATCAGTTGTTCTCCTTTTGCAACTGCTGGTCGCTGCCTCCACCGACCTGGAGGAGTGTGAAGACAGCGGCGAGCAACTCCTCGTGCAACCCCTCGTTGAGGCTATAGACGATGCTCGTACCGCGGCGCTCGGTGACGACCAAGCCAGCCTCGCGTAGGCATTTCAAGTGTCCTGAGAGCGTAGAACTCGCCAGCGTAAACCGTTCAGCGATCCCTCCGGCAGTGAGGTCGCCGCTGCGTAATAGCTGAAGGATAGCCCGGCGAGTGGGATCAGCCAGGGCGCTGAAAACTCCGGTCATCGTGATCGCCTATTATTTCGCTCTATACCGAAATAATACCACACACTACGCCGTAGAGCATTGGGAGGCGGTGCGACGCGTGGCATGGTCACCCCGGTAATGCCAAATAACCGCGGACGTTACTATGGGATGTCAGTCAGTGGGCGGGAGGGGGTATCCTGCACGTGGATCAGAGCGCTGTCACTCCGATTAGCCTCGAGGTGTTTCGCCACCTCTTTAGCTCGATCGCCGAGGAAATGGGGGCAGCACTCGGCCGCAGCGCCTTCTCGCCCAATATCAAAGAGCGGCGTGACTACTCATGCGCGGTCTTCGATGTCCAAGGGAGGCTCATCGCGCAGGCTGCTCACATCCCCGTGCATCTGGGTGCAATGCCGGCATCGGTCCAATCGGCACTCACCCTGGCCCCGTTTGCTCCCGGCGACGTGATCCTGCTCAACGATCCATTTGCCGGAGGCACACACCTGCCCGACTGGACGGTGGTGACCCCGGTGTTTGCCGGAGGAATGGCCAGCCCTTGCGGCTACGTTGCCAGCCGCGCTCATCACGCCGATGTGGGTGGCATGACACCCGGATCGCTGCCGCTGTCACGCGAGATCTACGCTGAAGGATTGATCCTGCCACCGGTGAAGCTCTTCGAAGCTGGACGGCGCAATGAAGCGCTGTGGCGTGTACTGCTTGCCAATACGCGCACACCCGGCGAGCGAGAAGGCGACCTCGCCGCCCAGCTCGCCGCGGGGGAGACTGGCGGGTGGAGACTACAGTCGCTCATCCATCGCTATGGACTTCCAACAGTCAACGCGCACGCCACCGCACTGTTGGAGTACGGCGCACGACTGACCCGCGCGACGATCCGCGCCATTCCTGACGGTACCTATCGCTTCACCGACTATCTCGACGATGACGGTCAAGGTCAATACGACCTACCAATCACGGTCACGATCACTGTCGGCGCAGACGAGCTGACGATTGATTTCGCTGGCAGTGCATCGGAATGCGGTGGCTCCCTCAATGCCGTCGCTGCGATCTGCCGGTCCGCTTGCCTCTACTGCGTGCGCTGCCTCATGCCCCCAGACGCACCAACAAATGAGGGCGTGTTCGAGCCGCTGCACATCGTGATGCCTCACAGGAGCATCGTAAATGCCTGCCGGCCGCGCGCTGTAGCCGCGGGCAATGTCGAGACCTCGCAGCGGATCGTCGATGCCGTGTTTGGCGCACTTGCTCAAGCGGCGCCAGGACAGGTCCCTGCGGCCAGCCAGGGCACCATGAACAACACGCTCGTCGGTGGAACCGATCCGCGCTCGGGTAAGCCATTTACGTACTACGAAACAATTGCCGGCGGAGGTGGAGCGCTCCAGCAGCTCACAGGATTGAGCGGCAAGCACTCTCACATGACGAACACGCTGAACACCCCCATCGAGGCTCTCGAAGCAGCATATCCACTCCGCTGCCATCACTACGGCCTGCGCTGGGGCTCCGGGGGGGCGGGTCGGTGGCGTGGTGGCGATGGTGTAGTACGCACACTGGAGTTTCTTGCCCCGGCAGCAGTCACCGTGCTAAGCGAGCGACGGCGCCACGCACCTTACGGCCTTGCCGGTGGCGGGCCAGGACTCTGCGGTCGCCACCGGCTCGAGCACCGTGACGGATCCTTCCAAGAGCTCCCGGGGAAGGTGACGGTAGACGTACAGCCGGGCGACGTGCTAGCGATCGAGACGCCCGGTGGAGGGGGCTGGGGACCTCTCGATGATACGGGGAGGCACCAGTGAAGCGCGTCGATCAGGCACCATTCTCAGACCACGGTGAGCTCGCCAGGCCTGATCCTCTGTCTGTCGAATACTCGGGAACGCGGCGGTGTCCGGAGACTGTCCAGCTGGCGATACAGGCCTTTCTCTCCGATCTGGCCGTTGGCAAGTCTCCCGCGACCCTGACCACGTACCGAGCAGCAATCCGCCGCTTCGTCCACTTTCTTGGAGGTGGAATGGAGGACGTGGCTGATGGCACAGAGCCATCGCTACCGCTCGCCTACCTCGATGAGGAACAGCCAATCGCGTTCGCACGCTGGCTCGTGCATCGCGCGTCAAACTTGCCACGCTTGACGCTGCTCACCTATACCACAGCTGTGATGCGGTTCTATGCCTTCCTTGTGCGGGAGGGCTACCGCTCGGATTTACCGCTACCGCGTATCGCTGAACGCATGAAGGCGCTCCGCGGAAAGCGCCCACGATCCCTCCCTCGTGTTCCTGATGATGCCGTCGTAGCGGCGATCGTTGCGGCAGCGCAGCAGCGACCCCAGGGGGCTACACCACAAGCCGAGTTGATACGGCTACGCGACATCGCCATCGTAGAAGCTCTGCGGGGATCCGGTATGCGTGTCTCCGAACTCGTGGGCCTCCGTCGCGGCGACTTGATCCCTTCTCAACAGGCAGCACGGGTCACTGGCAAGGGAAGCAAGGCCCGTATCGTCTACTTCACCCCCTCGTCGTGGCGCAGCCTGCAGACGTACTTCACAGCACGCCGGGCGAGCGCCGTTCGCTCGCTTGCCCTCCAGCCTGTCTTCACGCGCCACGATCGCGCCGCTGGCAACAGTCTTGCTCCGCTGTCTACGAAGGCTGTGCGAGACATCGTGCGGAGACTCGGCGCGGACGCACAACAGGCCGATGCGGGAGTAACGCCGCATCGCTTTCGCGCCTGGTTTGCCACGCACATGGTCGAGGAAACCGGAGACCTCGCGGCGACGCAGGACCTTCTCGGACACGAGTCCGCCGACACTACACGGGTCTACACGCGCGTCGCCAGTCAGCGGCTCCGTGATCTCCACCGCCAAGCCTTTGAAGGCTATAGCTGAG
>JAMCTA010000074.1 GCA_023381895.1 Chloroflexota bacterium | reverse complement strand
CCTCTACGTCTTCCAGCGTCGCCAGCAGAGCATCTTCTAGATCGTGAGTGTGATTACGATGGTGGTCGAGTTCTTGCTGCACAGCAAGATAACTGTGCTCGTCCTGAATAGATGGACTACGTAGGAGTTCCTCACGACGAGTAATCTGCTCCTGCTCAGTCGCAATCTCTCCTTCAATCTTCGCCTGTATAAGGCGATGCTCACGGAGCGCTTGCTGCACGGCGACACGGAGCTGTTGGCGCTCAGTGAGGTGGGGATCATCAGCGATGAGGCGCTGTAACTCACGTGTTCGCGTAATCAGCTCATCTCGCTGAGAATCCACCTCCTGCAAGGCGGCGAGATCGGCTAAAACACTCACAGCTGTGTCCTTTGGTATTGACAACTATATCAGGGTACCTCTTCCAAGGTGGGAGGCACCGCCTCTGCCCTCACCCTCGTGAAGATATCTACGTGGTGCTGATTTCCACACTTGCCCGGAGGGTCGGACCGGTCTCCAGGTAAGATGCCAGTATGGAATGGACGCACACTCGTTCATACACGAGGCACCTCACTTCGAAAGTCTTGGGCCATCTTATAGGCACCAGCAGCAGTGCAATTACATCCAGTAGAACCATCAAGCTTATCCTCCTCTGGATGGCGTATCTCACCGCGCTCCTTGTGGCATTGGGAATCGCTACCCCTTTCTCACTTCTGCTGAGTGTTCCGCGCCTCACACTGCTCCTGCACCGTCGCGCTCAGTGGGGCACTCTGGCTTGGGGAGCAGCGCTTGTCAGCCTCGGATCGAGTATCAGCCTCATCGCGACAAATGACTTGATACTCACGACGACTGCACTTGCGGGAATCCTGGGGGCAGTAACAGTCGCTTCCACGTTGTTCACTTTATTCGAACTTGGTCTCAGGTTTGATGTGATTCTCGAACTCTTTATTGGTATCAGTGTGGTGATGGTTCTCGAGGGAACGATCCAAGTTGATATTGAGTTTGCCAAAATCAACCACTTCAGTGCACCAATCTACGCTTGGTTTACGCATCTGCCACACGTGTCATCCGTGGGCTTCAGCCAAAATGCCACTGGTGCATTGATCGTCGCCACACTGCCGTGGGTTGGAGCCTTGTTCGCACGCGCTCGCCAGCCGGCGGTGCGCAGTGTTCTCGTGTTGACGGCGAGCTGGTTCATTTTCGCGCTCGCACTCACGCTGAGCCGTGGTGCCTTTCTGGGACTGGCATTCAGCACCTTCGTGATGGCCTGGCTCGCTGGTGGATACTGGCGCTGGACCGCGCCGGTAGTTCCAGGAACGATACTACTCGCCTTGCTCTCTGGCGCCACCGGCTACGCTTTCACGCTCTCGGCCGACCCGACAGGATGGAGCAGTATTGATCGTTGGTACATTTGGCACGCTGCACTACGAATCATTGCTGACTACCCTCTCACAGGCCCAGGAGCAGGAACATTCCCGGTGCGCATTCCCTCGTATTCGTTTCCACCTGATACCCGCGACATTCCGCACGCCCACGATTTTGTCTTACAGACCTATCTCGACAGTGGCCTGATTGGTGTCGTAGGGCTGATCCTCGTGGTGCTCGCGACGGTAGCAACGGTGAGAGCGTTGCTCAGGTTGCGCTCGGCCGGCGGTGAAAGGCCACTCGTCATTGCGCTTGTCGGGTGTCTTGTTGGAGTGGCAGGGCAGGGCTTGGTTGACGCCTACTTCTGGGGCGACCCTCGAGTTTTCTACATTGTTACCATTCCGCTTGCGGTGTTGGCAGCTCTCGGACGAGCATACAACGTGTCTCCTCCCTTGCTTGATCCGGTGCAACCGGTTCAGCTCGCAATGAATGTAACGTCGCACGTTGCAGGCGTGCCGGTGACACGGTTCACGAGAGGTGTCCGCGCCTGGGTCCTGATTGCTGTAGTGACCCTTGTCGTGGCACCTCCTGCTCTTGGACTCGCGGCGACGAATACGGGCACAATTGCTCGTAACATCGGGGAGCGATTGCCGCCGGGGTCGCCGGCTGGATCGGCAAGCTTGGTGCTTGCTCAGCTCGCGTTTACTGTCGCCACATCAGTCACGCCGAAGTACGGTCCGGCATGGCAGGGCGCTGCCGAAGTCGCAATTGACCGCAAGAATGTCGCCGCAGCTACGCGGCTTCTCGGACGGGCTCGGTTAGATGGCATAAGCGACGCTCTTGTGACTCGAGATGCTCAGGGCATCGATCTCATGGCACTGGCCTTCTCCGGACCAACTGTGCGTCCAAGTCACTAGCCCGCCAAAGATCCACCCGGAAGTCTGTCTGAATGATCCGGATCTCTCAGGCGCCAGCGATGAGCGGCTGGATGAACTCTGGTTGGCTCTCAACGGGCTGATGGCTCGTGGGAAGCCCCTCAAGACGCCGGACCACGCTGAGCCAGGCCAGCATGATGGCGATCTGCACCACCGTGCCATGGACGAAGAGATCATCAAGGAAATTGTGGATACTCAGCGTCACCAGCATGCCGAGCACTCCGATCGCAAGGGCTCGCAAGACGGGATCACGCACCTCACCAGAGGTGTACCAGGCCAAGCGCAAGGCATTCCCAAGCCAAATGAGGTAGGTGCCTAATCCAAGGACACCTGTCTCCACAGCTTGATTCAGATAGTAGTCGTGAGCGTGCTCCAGATTCTGCTGCCAGCCGGGGAGCGCATAGTGCGGGTAGGCGAATCCAAAGTTGCCAATCCCGACTCCAAGCAGCCAGTGGCCTTGAAACATGTGCCAGCCCGCGATCCAGAACGCCAAACGCTGCGCCACTGAAAACGTCGCCGGTGTTGGTCTGAGCACATTGACATTGCTCACGTCGAAAGCTGCTGTGATACGACCACTCAGTGATGCAGGAAGAATCCCCAGGACGTAAAACCAGGCGATGAGGACGAAGAGCACGACGCCCAGTCCCAACAGGATGCGCGTCGTCCGCCCGCCGCGATCAAAGACGATCGCAAAGGCGATGAGAAGTGCCAGCCACGCACTCCGTGACAGCGAAATCAGTACTGCTCCTACGAGAGCTAGCCCAGATAGGAGGAGGAGCTTGCCGACTGGCTTGTGCCAATACGCGATCGCAAGTGCGAATACGAGAATGATAGAAAAGTTGAGGAACCCTCCATACGGATTCGGCTGCGCGAATGTGCCGTAGGCTCTCATGAAGAGACCGTGGATCAGGAAGCTCGGTGGACCCACCCGTCGAACGAACTGATAGGCGCCAATCACTGCTTCAATGACGGCGCAGGCGGTGATGAGACTCGCCCCAACCAGAAGCTGTTTCCGCGTGGTGAACAGGTTCGTAGCCAGCACATACGTTACGACGAGCTCAATCCACTTGACCAGCTCTTTGAATCCCCAAGCAAAAGATGACTGGCCAGGAGGCGCCGAGATGATTGACAGGAAGCTGCACACGATCCCAAAGATGAAGAGAAGCAGCGCTGGCAGCAACGGCATCGCCAAGAAACGCTGCTCGCGCCGGATCACGACACGAAGCAACCAGGCGACCATAGTGAGTGCAAATAGAACCTCAGTGCTACTGATCGGAAATGCGCTGACGTGCACACTCTTCAGCGACTGGAACGGTACGGAGACGAGCAGCAGGAGAAGTCCAATGACGGGCCTCCAGAAGATCAGGCCGGTGACTACTATCCCCACCACCGCAACCGCGGCGTAGATAGGGTTTGCGATGCCGAGAATCAGCGCCACGATGACGGAAACGCTCGCGAGAGGAATAAGAGAGCTGCTCGAAGCTCTCCTCGGTAGCGCGGTGCGATTCAGCATGAGACCCAGTATAGCGAGGGCTACGCCGGTGGCGCAGAGCGCGGAGCGGGCAACAGCAGCACCGGAACACTGGACCGCGTCAAGAAGCTCGCGGTAAGACTGCCACGAAGCAATACCTGCCACGCTGGAGGCGCATGGGTCGACAATACAACCAGTGGACAGTTTCGGCTCTCAACCTCAGAACGAAGCGCATCAAGCTCTCCGCCACGGCGCAAACTGCTGGTCGTCTGAATCCCTTGCCTCTGAGCCTCGATCGTGAGCGACCGAAGCCATTCAACCGCCCTATCTGCCTCTAGGTCCAATAAGCCGCGCGTTGCGTTCGGAAGGAGCGACGCAACTGGGGCTTGGGCTCCAGCTACGTCAGCGGTGGTGGGAACAATTGCGAGCAAATGCACCGGCAAGCACCAAGCCTGCCACAACACAGCGATGAGCTCCAGCCAACCGTCAGTCCGATCCTGAGGATCCACGGGAAGAAGAATCTCTCCGCACCGCTGACAGCTTGTCGGTAGTTGACGTACTCGCAGTGTAAGCACAGGGACTTCGAGTACCTGTGCCAAACGCTGCGCCAGTGAGCCAACGATAGCCTTCGGAAGATCACTCGGTCCGTGATTACAGAGTCCAACGAGGTTGCACTGTTCCTGCTCCACTACGGCAACGATCGTATCCGACACTCTCTGTGTGCCTTCCTCGATCACCATAGTGCGAACACTTCCCGCAGATGATCCCCATTTTCGTACCTGCGCCTGGAGGTACGCCTCGGCAGACTGCCTGGTGCCAAGGTGAGGCTCACCGTGGACCTGAGAGGGAGGATGCCGCTCCAGGACGTGCAGCAGCGTCAATTCGCGCTCGACATCCTCCGACAGCTGGGCAATGATGGGAAGGATGGCTTCAGACTCGGGCGAGCCATCGAGCGGGACGAGCACCTTGCGAAACATCCACAATTGTCGTTCTGAAAAGTGACCAGTGTGCCGACCTCGAAGGGGAATTCAAAGGGAATCCAGACCACAGACTACCACAGCGGGTAAGAAACAGTAGCTAGAGCGACCCGGCCAGCAACACTACATTGAGAGCAATAATGACCGTAGTCACAATACCAGCTGCAAGTGTCGTCCAGGTCTTGTTGGCAAGTGCCGGGCCCATGATGCGCCGCGATGACGTGAAGAAGATCAAAGCAAGCAAGGGAGCCGGCAAAGTAATACTCAAGAGAACCTGGCTCAGGATTATGACCTGGGTCGGACTCATTCCAAGACCAATCACAATGAACGAGGGCAGCATCGTGACGAGGCGCCGTACCCACAGCGGAATACGGAAACCCACTAGCCCCTGCATGATGACTTGCCCTGCCATAGTTCCGACCACCGAGCTCGACAGACCCGATGCTAGCAGGGCGATCGCAAAAACGATTGCAGCCAGTGAGCCAAGCAGCGGTTCAAGCGTCCGATAGGCCTGTCTCAGCTCAGCTACTCCTGTGTGACCGGAGAAATGGAACACGGCGGCTGCGGCAATGAGCATCGCGCCATTCACGAGGCCAGCAAGGCCCATGGCAAGCACAACATCCACCACCTCAAAGTGGAGGATTCGTCGCGCATCCTGAACTGTCTGGGGCTTGATTCTCCCCGAGGTGAGCGAGGAATGTAGGTAGATGACGTGTGGCATCACTGTTGCACCAATAATCCCTACAGCGATAAAGAGGGAGGACGAAGACAGTCTAGGAGGTGCGAAAGATTGCGCGACGCCAGACCAGCTGGGGTGGCTCAAGAACGTCTCGATGACGTAGCCAATGCTGATGACGCCGAGCAGTGCCATGATGACCCGCTCGAGCGGCCGGGCCCCGCGCCTCTCAAGCAGTAGCAACGCATACGTCGCAATGCCAACAAGGGTCGCACAGACGATGAGCGGCAAGCCCAAGAGAATATTGAGCCCAACACTGGCGCCCACGAACTCAGCAATGTCGGTAGCCATCGCCGCTAGCTCTGAAACGACCCACAGCGCCAGCGACGCTGGTAACGGCAGATGTTGCCGGCAAAGTTCTGGAAGGTTACGACCAGTGGCAATGCCTAACTTCGCTGACAGTGTTTGAACAAGCATTGCCATGAGGTTGGCAAGGAGGATGACCCAGAGGAGCTCGTAGCCAAACTGCGCCCCGCCTTGAATGTTGGTTGCAAAGTTGCCTGGGTCGACGTAAGCGACCGACGCAACGAAGGCTGGACCTATGAATGGAAGCACAGCGCGCAAGCCCCGCCGGTGACCGGAGAGAGCTTCTCGGCCTTCTCGCTCAACTCGGGATGACTCAACAGGGGGAGTGCTGTCATCCACGCCAAGAACGGTCCCCACTCGTGGTGTCCCTCTCTATAGCTCATGTACCATCCTAACTTGCGTATAGGCAAATTTCCAGCCGTATCATGGGGAAGGGGAACAGCCGGCTGTTCCTCGCAAGGGAGTAGGGGCAGGAAGACGTCCAGACTTGCGGTATTTAGCGGAATTTCACAACATGGCAGCTCACGCGGTATCTTTCCCCAAGGTCGTCTCGGTCCGACGAAGAGTCTCCACCGGAGGGGAAAGAGGAAAGCACGTATGACCTATGTCATTACGGAAACCTGTGTCGATGTCAAGGACGCATCTTGCGTCGAGGTCTGTCCGGTCAACTGTATCTATAGCTCGGACGACGACCGCGTGTACTACATCCACCCTGATGAATGCATCGATTGTGGAGCGTGTGAGCCAGAGTGCCCGGTGACCGCCATCTTCAGCGAGGACGGGGTGCCTGAGGATCTTACACCCTGGACTGAAGTCAATGCGCTCTATTTTGAGGACCAAGAGGCAGCACGTAGGCAAGTCGACTCGCTGAAGCCGCGGAGCTAGCAGCGCGCGTCCCCAGCAGAGGATGTTCTATGCCGGCGGGTTGAGCGCGTTGTTGGGTCCTCGCTCAGTGGGCTCTACCTTATTCGTTCTGCTTGAGGCCACGTAGCAGAGCTCGTAGGAGGTACAGTTGCAGTGTGGGTATCTCAATCAGTGGCAGAGCTTCAGGGGAGCCTACGCAGTTGCTGGAAGAGTACTACCAGTATTGGCTTGGTGCCGACCATGGGGGCGTTGCACGAGGGTCATCTCAGCCTCGTCCGCCGCGCTCGCAACGACAACGATGTCACCATCTGTAGCATCTTTGTCAACCCGACACAGTTTGGTCCTAATGAAGACTTCACACGCTATCCACGAGCACTTGAGAGAGACCTTGCCTTGCTCGAGGCGGAGAGCGTCGCTGGAGTTTTCGTGCCCACTCCTGTTGACATGTATCCCTCGGGATTCGACACTCGCATCGATATCGGTGAACTAGGCCGGATCATCGAAGGGGCTCGCCGGCCCGGTCACTTCAGTGGGGTTGCCACTGTCGTGACGAAGTTGTTCAACCTCATCCAGCCATCTCGCGCCTACTTCGGACAGAAAGATGCGCAACAGCTGGCCGTCATCCACCAGCTCACGAGGGACCTCAACATTCCTGTGGAGGTGGTAGGATGCCCGACTGTGCGTGAGCCTGATGGCTTGGCGCTGAGCTCACGCAATATGTATCTTTCCCCCTCGGAGCGGCTCGCTGCAACGGTGCTCTTTCGAGCTCTGAATGCTGGCCGAGACGCCTACCGCCAAGGGGAGCGAACCAATGCGCAGGTTCGTGATGCGGTCACAGTCGTAGTCCAAAACGAGCGTCTTGCCGTTCTCGACTATGCCGAAGTCGTCGACCCGGGCTCGTTCAGATCAGACGACCCTTGTACCGACCGTAGCATCATCGTCATTGCAGCTCGGGTGGGAACAACCCGGCTCATCGACAACCTTGCCGTGAGTGTCGAATACGAGCACCAGGGGTCGAGCACTCTGCACAGGCAGCACCGCACAAGAACGCTGTCTTCTCAGCTCCGACTATCTTGAGCGGCGAGCAAAGTTCGAAGCCTCTCGAGTTCCTCCGAGTCGGTGTGTGCGCTATGCTGTCCTCCCGGAAAGGCCCTCGCCGTTACCGCGTCACGGTAGGCTGCGACTGCTTCGAGCATCGTCGGGCGCAAATGTGCAAACCGATGCGCGTGGCGCAAAGAAAACGGCGTGATTCCCACCATATCGTGAAAGATCTGAACTTGGCCGGAGCAAAACGGTCCTGCACCGATGCCGATAGTTGGTACCTGAAGATCCTCTGTAATGACGCGGGCGATCTCTGCTGGGATCAGTTCCAGCACAACCATAAATGCCCCAGCGGCTTGAAGGGCCCGTGCGCTCCGTACAAGCTCTAACGCCGACTCAGCAGTACGGCCTTGCACGCGAGCGCGCGGCCCGGCTGTCTGCGGAGTGAAGCCGATGTGGCCACAGACCTCGACACCGCGCTCTGACAGCATGCTGACGACCGCGCTTCGTTCTGCTCCGCCTTCAAGTTTCACACCATCTGCACCAGCAGCACGTAGCCGCTGAGCCGAGTCCCAGGCGCTCTCGGGCGACTCATAGGTTCCAAACGGCAGGTCCGCAAGCAGGTAGGCGCGCAGGACACCGCGGCGCACGGCTCGGACGTGATGCAGCACGTCTTCGAGAGTTACATCGCGTGGGCTTGCGTACCCGAGGACATTGGTACCAACGCTATCACCGACGAAGATGACGTCAATCCCGGCCTCGTCTTGGATTACCGCGGTCGGGTAGTCGTAGCACGTCAGCATGGTGATGGGCTGTCCACCACTTTTCTTGGCCAGCAAGTCCGCCGCCTTCGTCCTGTTCCCCCTCTTCTAGCCGTTAGCGCCAAACCAGGCCTCGGCAGCTCTTTGCCTTAGCCTGATCTGGATACCTCACAGCTTAGCCAGCGAGATGGGTCTCTAAGAAACGCTTGCCGAGCAAGAATCCTTGTTCTCGAGCCATAGAACTGTCCTCGTGCTCAATAGAGATTGGCCCGCTGTACCGAATCGTTCGCAGCCGGCCGATGAAGGTGCCCCAGTCGATGGCACCGGTCCCCGGAATAGTGTAGCGCCACCATCCGCGGCTGAGCCATCCTACGAACCGGCGGCGACCTTCAAGAATCTCACAGTCCTTACCGTGCACATAGAAAATCCGGTCGGCGTAGCGACTGACGCCATCGATGTAATCCACGCCCTGCCAGATGAGATGGGATGGATCGTAGTTGAGTCCGAAGTTGATATTCGGGACCGCTTCAAACATGGCATCAAAGGTATCAAAGCCTTGGAGATTGGTCGCGAACCAGTTCTCCAGGGCAATCCTTATGCCTTTCGACGCCGCATACTCCACCAGAGGACCATATACATCTGGCACATCCTCTCGAATTGTGCGGAGGCGATCCTTCCCGGCGAGGGGCATGCCGCCGCCGGCACAAACCACGGAGAGGCCTAGGGCCTGTGCAACATCCACCGCAGACTTGAGATAGTTATTGACCGCCTTCCGGCGCTCTAGATCAGGATCGAGCTGATTGGCATAGAAGGCCAGTGCTGTAATCGCCGTATTCGCTGCGGAGCACGCCTGCTGTATTGCAGCAAGCGCCCGGTCGTCCAGGGCCTGGACATCGCAGTGGGCACTTCTGGGACCAACCGCAACTTCCAGAGACGAGAAACCGTGCTTCCCAGCCCAGTCAATGACTGGCAAGAGAGGCTCCCGCCCAAAAGGGGCCGTGAGAACTCCTACAGAAATTGGCAAGTGTTCGTCCTTTTCTGCTTACGTGGGTGAATCATCGCGTCACTCGCTCCCATCGGTGGCTTGCGCACGCCCTGTCCACGGCATCGAGGACATACTGCACGCGTAAGCCGTCGCGGAAATCAGGTGCCACCGCACTTGATGAGGCTATGGCATTCAGCAAGTCAAGCACTTCATGAGTGAACGTGTGCTCCCAACCAATGATATGTCCGGCAGGCCACCACGCAGCCATATACGGGTGGGCCCCATCTGTGATGAGGATGGTCCGAAAGCCTTGTTCCGTAGACGGAACGGTGAGATCGAGGAATTCCAGCTCATCAAGGCGTTCCAGATTGAAGCGGATACTCCCCTTGCTCCCGTTGATCTCAAAGGTGTTGGCATTCTTGTTACCGCCAGCAAAGCGCGTGACCTCGAATACGCCCATCGCACCGCTGGTGAAGCGGGCGACAAAAGCCGCTGCGTCCTCAACGGTGACCTGCCCCTTCGTAGCTCCACCGCTCGCCCCAAGACCAGAATCAGTGGCGGCGAGCAGCGGGCGCTCCTTGATGAACGTCTCAGCCATGCCAGTGACTTCGTCAAAGTCGCCGATCAGGTAGCGAGCGAGGTCGATGATGTGCGCCCCAAGATCTCCCATCGGCCCCGACCCTGCGGCGTCCTTGTCTAGGCGCCATACGAGTGGGAAGTTAGGATCCATGATCCAGTCTTGAAGATAGCGCGCCCGAAAGTGATAAATACGGCCGATTCGGCCTTCCTCGATGAGCTGACGCGCGTATGCTACTGCTGGGACGCGGCGGTAGTTGAAGGCAACCATGTTGCGCACGCCCGCCTTCTCGACCGCCTCGACCATGCGCTCCGCCTCGGCGACCGTGTTGGCGAGTGGCTTCTCACAGAACACGTGTTTCCCGGCCTGTGCAGCGGCAATTGCAATATCGGCGTGCGAATTACCAGGCGTGACAATGTCAACAAGATCGATATCGCTTCGCCGGACGACAGCTCTCCAGTCAGTATTCACCTCCTGCCAGCCAAGCTGCTGTGCCGCCTCCGCTACAGCGGCCCGGTCGCGGCCGCACAGCACTTTCATCTCCGGTACGGCACCAACTTGGGGAAAGAAGTGAGCAACCTGACGATAGGCGTTGCTGTGTGACTTTCCCATGAACCTGTAACCGATGAGGGCAATGTTGACGTGCTGTACCATCTTGTCCGTCCTCTCCTCCAGCTCAACCATCCAGCGCCACCGCGGCGACCAGTGCTAAACCGGGTCCTGACGAATGATCGGCGCAGGCTTCCCTGATGCGGCAGAGCGCCACGCTGCCTCGGTCAACTCTATCGTACGCAGGCCGCAGATTGCCGGTGCGCCAATCTCATGACCATAGGCAATTGCCTCCACCCAGTTGCGATCCGGGTCCGACTCCTCCGGCATGTCCTCAGGAGCTACCTCCTGGACACTCCGATCACCAAAAGCCGCCCAGAAGAGCTTGCCCTGGCGCAGGAATACGG
>JAMCTA010000132.1 GCA_023381895.1 Chloroflexota bacterium | reverse complement strand
GGAGGGTCTTCAGGAAGAGAACGAATACTTCCTGCAAACCATCTTTTCTCCCCTCGATATCGCATTTCGGCTGGCCGGCCACTCGAGGGAGCGTCTGCTGCGGGCCATGGAGGACGAGGCGAAAGAGCTGAACGCGGCCCTGGAGGCGATATCCGAGACATTCGTCAAGTACGCAAAGGCGTCTATAGATGCCGGGGCGTCGGGGCTATTCTTCGCAGTCACCAAGCTGGCGTCTAGCGATGTGATGACCCAGGAGCAGTACGAAAGGTTCGGCAGACCCTACGACTTGCAGGTGCTCAAAGCCGTCCGGGGCCGTCCCGGCTTCAATGTGCTGCACATGTGTGGGGCTAACATCTTCTTCGACAGGCTGAATGGCTATCCAGTTGACGCCTTGAGCTGGGACACCTTCATGTCGGGCAATCCCAGTCTGCGCGAGGGAAGGGAGAAGTCCGGAAAGATGGTGATTGGTGGGATCAACCAGAACGAGACGCTTAGCCACGGAACGCCTGAGCAAGTGGCAGCCGAGGTGGCACACGGAATCCGAGAGACGGGCGGCAGGGGTTTCGTGATCGCCCCCGGCTGCACCTTTCCCACCACCACGAAGCACGAGCTTCTCGACGCGGCTCTCGCAGCGCGTGACCGGCATGGGTGAACTAGCTGATATTGGCTCCTTCTGGAGGTTGCTTCGTTGGACCTGAGCTCCCTGGTGGTCGACGCTAGCTCCACACTGCAGGTGGACTGGGGAATCTTCGTCTCTGTAGCGGTGGTTGTCGCAGTCACCCTGGTGGCGCTGTGGCTCCTCGGCGTGGCCGTGAACGGTATAACCCGTGGCATCCTCCAGCGAGAAAGGGAACCAGCCCGCGAGCTTGCGCAGAAGGCCAAGACCCTTTCCCAGGTGGTGGAGACCACAGGAAGGGTTGTGATCTTCATCATAGCCCTGCTCTCCATCCTCTCTCTGATTGGCCGCGACGTTACGCCGCTGCTGGCGAGCGCTGGCATCGCCGGCATCGCGATCGGCTTCGGTGCGCAGAACCTGGTCAAGGACTGGTTGGGAGGCTTCTTCATCCTCCTGGAGAACCAGTACTCGGTGGACGACGTGATCAAGGTCGGCGAGTACAGCGGAACGGTGGAGAGGATAGATTTCCGAAAGACCGTCCTTCGCAGCGTGGATGGCGCGGCCATCGTTGTCCCCAATGGGGAGGTGAGGGTCGTGACCAACCTGACCAAAGAGTGGTCGCGGGTCGTGATAGACGTCGGAATTCCCTACGAGGAGGACGTCGACCGGGCTATGGGTGTGCTGCGCGAGGTAGCCGCGGAGGTCGCAGAAGACCCTGAGCTCAGTAAGCAGATCCTCGAGCCGTTGGAGGTGCTGGGCGTCGAGGCTGTGAACGAGCAAAAGGTTACCATCCGGCTGTGGGTGAAGACACTCCCGTCCATGCAGTGGACAGTTGCCCGAGTGCTGAGGGCGTTGGTGAAGAAACGGTTTGATGAAGCCGGCATCGGCAGCCCGTATCCGCATCAGGTCACCATCGCCAGGACTCACCCTGCCTCGTTGCCAAACGGGGGTCCGGGGGCAACTCCGCGATAGGAGCCCGTAAGAAATTCGCAGATCGCGCAGGTCACTGAGCGCGTTCTTCGTCAGCGGCGGGCCGGTAGGGCAGCGAAGCTGCTCAGTCGAACTCGGTCTTGCTGAAGGATGGACCGGCTCGCTGGGGCCAGCAGGGCCGCGAGCTCAAGATCCCGACCGTTCGCATAGGACGTCTGCCGGCGAAGAGTCTCGTCTGGGTAGCCGGGGTGGCACATCAACTCGGTAGCACCAGCCGGCAACCGCTGGAGCAACCTCAGAAGATCCTCACTTGAGAAAGCAAGCCCCAGCAGCAAGCCCCGAAAGTGCTCGGGAACTAGAAGGCCTGCTCTTTGAGCCCTCCGGCTCAGCATGGCGCCAAGCAAAGTCAGAACGACGGTTTTGGAAAAGCGTGGGCTGAACGCGCGACCAGACAGTACGCCTGTGCGGGAGAGGACGTCGCCTGGGCCAAGTTCCGTAGTGGAGCGCAGCGCCCGAATGCCGAATCGGCGTGCGATCCGGATGGCAATCGGCTGCAGCCGTGGGTGCATGTGGACGTGGTGGTGGGAGTCCAAGTGGGTGGGCGAGATGCCAGCCGACATTGCGCGTTCCACCTGCGCGCTCAGTTCTGCCTCGATCTGTCTCCCATCCAGTTGGCCCAGTGTGAGCTGCCTCAGGACAAACAGTGGGGAGTGAAACCGTCCATCCGGGCGCGCGAGACATGGCACCTGAGAGGACGGCAACAGCGGCGTGCCACTGGTAATGTTGAGATGGATTCCAACACCTAGCTCTGGGTTGTCCCGCGCAAGCCGCATAGCATGATCGAAGGCAGGCATATTAGCCATCACGGTAGTGCTCGTGAGGATGCCTCGTCGGTGAGCCTCGACTATTCCCATATTGACCCCATCGCTGATGCCGAAGTCGTCGGCATTCACGATCAAGACACCCATCCCCTAACCCCCATACTCTAACACCCTGCCGGCTCGCCCCCGCTCGCTGTCACCATCCATCCCAGCGCTGGCCCCAGCGCCCTGAATGATTGTATACTTTCGGCGCGTCCTGCACCCAATCTTCAACAGGAATCGCTTTGTGCCCACGAAGTCCAGCCGGCCCATAGATCTAGCCCTGCGGCTTTACGCGGACCAGCCTTTCGGCATTCGCGCCTTCGTCATGGCGCGCCACCTACTCTGTCCCCTCTCCACGATAGATCGTTACGTGCCTGCTCGTGGCCGGATCCTGGATTTGGGTTGCGGGCATGGGCTGTTCTCTACGCTGATGGCAATATCGTCGCCTGAACGCTCGATCCTGGGAGTGGAGCCGTCCGGTGTCAAGATGCGGATCGCAACCACGCTAGGCAGCAAACTCCCCAACGTTCGGTTTCGGCAAGGCACGATCGACGACGTGGCAGAGGGTTCGCTGGATGCTATCACCATCCTGGATGTTCTCTATCTGCTACCGGTCCCGGAGAAGCTGAAGATCCTCCGACGATGCCACCAAATCTTGGGCCCTGAAGGAAAGCTGGTGCTGAAGACCAATGACACGCACCCCGCGTGGAAGTATCGGTGGGCATGGCTCCAGGAGGTGGCCATGACACGCGTAGGGCTCACGATGGGGCAGGAGGACCTTCACTTCATCTCCTGCACCGAGACCGTGGACTTGCTGAAACAGGCGGGGTTCGGACAAATTGAGGTTGTCCACCTTCCGTTTTTGCTGCCTTATCCGCACACCCTGTTTTCCTGCTCGCCATGAGCATCAATCTCTCCGTCGTTATCCCTGCTTACAACGAAGAGAAGGTGATAGGCAGCACCATCACCCGGGTCGCTGCTTATCTCCAGGCGACTGGGGAGAACGAACTGATCGTGGTGGACGACGGGAGTCGGGACTCCACCGTGCAGGTTGTCAAGGACATGATGCGGGATTACCCGTGCGTCAGGTTGGTCGAAGCGGAGATGAACGGCGGGAAAGGCAAAGCGGTGAAGACGGGCGTGCTCTCGTCCCGAGGAGAGTACGTGCTGTACACCGACGCGGACTTGGTATACCCCATCGAGGGGGCGGAGCCGTTCGTGGCGGCCCTGCAGCAGAGCGCGGATGTTGCTATAGGATGCCGTTCCCACCCTGATACTCTTTTCGCGCTAAACCCTCGCCACTTTTCATATATTTACCAGCGTTACCTGGTGGGCCGTGCGTACATCCGAACAGTCAACGCGCTGCTCGGGCTCGGGGTTCAGGACACTCAGTGCGGCTTCAAGGCGTTTCGCGGCGAAGTGGCCAGGGATGTATTCAGCCGAACCAGGGCCTACGATTTCGCCTTCGACGTGGAGGTGCTGTACGTGGCGCGTTTGCTGGGGTACAGAATCGCGGAACTGCCGGTGTACTTCCTTTATCTTGGAGAGCAAAGCAGCGTGGAGTTGATCCGGGACTCGCTGCGCATGGTGCGCGATCTGTTCACCATCCGTCGCAATGGCCGGAACGGCATTTACACCGCACAGCATCGGGAGCATCCCACACTAATCGCAAACCCATGATCGCTTAGGCAACAGCGCCGGCGTTTCCCTACCACCGCGGATCGTCTCCCAACTTCTGCCAGTGGTCCCATCAGCACGATGCCTCCACGTACAGAATATGCTATCGTTCTTCGCGCGAACACTCGATTTGGAGATTTGAAATGCTGGTCGTTGGAGATGTTGGTGGAACCAAAACTGATCTCGCCGTCTACTCTCCGGAGTCCGGCCCTTTCAAGCCTATTGCAGAGGCTACCTTCCACAGCGCTGGGTACGGCAGCCTGGAAATAGTTGTGCATGAATTCCTGGATCAGGCAAAACTCCCCGTGGATCAGGGCAGCTTTGCGGTGGCGGGACCGGTGGTGGAGGGACGCGCTAAGATCACAAACCTCCCCTGGGTAATCGACGAGAATCGCCTTCAGCAGGGGCTAAAACTCAGCTCCGTCAAGCTGTGGAACGACTTGGAAGCAATAGCCTACGCGGTGCTCTTTCTGCGACCGGAGGATCTGGACACCCTGAACGAAGGTACGACCGAGCCCCAAGGCGCCATAGCCGTCATCGCTCCAGGCACCGGTCTCGGTGAGGCATACCTAACATGGGATGGGTCACGTTATCGGGCTCACCCATCCGAGGGCGGCCACGCGGACTTCGCCCCCACCGATGATCTCCAGATCGATCTGTTGCGCTACCTGCATCGCCAGCACGAGCACGTCAGCTACGAGCGGGTCTGTTCTGGCATCGGCTTGCCCAACATCTATGGCTACCTCAGAATGAGCGGTCACGGAGCAGAGCCGCCGTGGCTTGCCCAGCAGCTTGCCTCGGAGGAGGACCACACACCGATTATAGTCAACGCTGCCCTCGACACTTCCAGGAACTGTGAGCTCTGTGTCGCTGCCCTGGATACCTTCGTGTCTGTTCTGGGGGCGGAGACGGCCAATCTGGCCCTGAAGGTGCTGTCCACCGGCGGGGTCTACCTCGGGGGAGGCATTCCGCCGCGGATCGTTTCCATCCTGAAACAGCGATGGTTTATGCAGGCGTTCCTGGACAAAGGTCGCATGTCAAACCTGTTGTCAGCCATGCCTGTCCGCGTCATTCTCAACCCCAAGGCCGCGCGGCTGGGCGCGGCATGCCTCGGGCTGGGGCTTTGAGGCAAGAGAGTGGGGGCGCCGACGGCTACGGGCTCTCGTCAGCGGTGGATCCCAGCTCCACCAGCTGGTACCTGCGCACCGGCCTGCCCACAGCCCCGTAGGTCAGCTTGACCGCGGCCTGCCCCGACTCGGCCAGATACTCCAGATAGCGCCGCGCAGTCACGCGAGAGGCCCCAACCTTCTCAGCCACCTCTTCGGCGGTCAGCAACTCCTTGTGACGCTCGAGAAGGTCGGTGATCGACTTAAGCGTAAGCTGGTCCAATCCCTTTGGGAGCTCATCCCGGTGAGACGTCGCCAGCAGGCGCCGCAACCTGTCTACCTCCGCCTGGTTCAGCGGTACATCCCCCTCAACCGAGGCCCTCCACCGCCTGTACGCCTCCAGCACGGCAGCGAACCGCTCGAACTTAAACGGCTTGAGAATGTAGCCGGCGGCCCCATTCCGCATCAACTGACGCACAACGCCGGCGTTCCGAGCTGCTGTCACTGGGATCACGTCCACCTCGGCATCGTGCCCGCGGATCTCCTTGAGTAGCTGCACTCCGTCGCCATCCGGCATGTAGATGTCCAGAAGCACAAGGTCGGGCCGTAGCCGCTGAACCGCCTCCACAGCAGACGCCACCGACCTCGCCACCCCTATGGTAACGAAGCCATCGACCTTCTCGATGAACTCGCGGTTTATATCGGCCACGACCGGGTCATCCTCCACGATCAGCACCCTGAGTGTACGCATCTACGTTTCCTCCAGAGAGCCTGCCCTTGGCAAGTGGACAGTGAACCTCGCGCCTCCGCCGAGCTCACTCTCAACCTGAATGCTGCCGTTTGCTCTTCTCACCTCGGCCATCACCAGGGAAAGGCCGATACCTTTGCTCCCCGCCTTAGTGGTGTAGCCCCTCTGGAAGAGGAGAGGTCTGCCGGCTTCCTCGACCCCTACCCCCGTGTCCTCCACCTCGATCAGCATCTCGCTCTCAGAGCAGTACAGCGAAACCCAAACGTTTCGTCGCTCTTCCGACAAGGTGGAGACAGCTTCAAACGCGTTCTCAGTCAAGTTCCCGACCACAGTAACCAGGTCCACACGACCGAGCCTTGCGTCACGAACTGGAACGTAGCTGTCTGGATCCAACGTCAGGGAGATGCCTCTCTCGTGGGCCACGCTTATCTTGCCCAGCATCAGCCCGGCGAGTGCAGGGTCGTGGATGCGCTTTGTCACGAAGCCAACTATCTCCTCATGGTTGTGAGTCACGGTGGATATGTACTCGAGCGCATCCTTGTGCCTGCCCAACTGGATCAGGCCGGAAACGGTGTGAAGGCGATTCATGAACTCGTGAGCTTGGGCGCGCAGCGTGTCTGCCAGCTGCTTGACACCCGTCAATTCAGCTGCGAGATCCCTGATCTCGCTCATATCCCTGAAGGTTGCCACAGCCCCGACGACTTTCCCCTCCACGACTATCGGCACCCTGTTGGTGAGGATGACCCGGCCCATCAACTCCTGTTCCTGGTCGTAATCACGCCTGCCCGTGGCAATGACGTCTGGCAGCCGAGTGTTGGGCAGCACCCCAGTAACCGGCTGGCCGACAGCCTCCTGACCAATCCCCACTAGCCGCTCGGCTTCCTTGTTGATGATCGAGACATTGCTTTCCCCGTCGACCGCTATGACTCCTTCCCTGATGTTCTGAAGGATAGCCATCCTCTGCTCAAGGATCGCTCTTATCTGTGCCGGCTCTAACCCGAAGATGCTGGCCTTGATGTTGTAGGCCACCAACCCGGCTCCGAGCACACCCACAACCAGGCCCAGCAGTGAGACCACCGCGGCATCCACCAGGACATCCCGGACCTCGCTGCTCAGATTTACCATCCACATCCCGACTGCCACCACACCCACCTGCTTGTGGTTGTCGTCGTAGATCGGGACGAATGCCCTCAGTGACGGCCCCGATATTCCAATCGCCTCCGAGACATACTCCTGTCCTTGAAGGGCAGGACCCTCATCTCCGCCGGTGAAGTACTGGCCGATCAACTGGGGATTTGGGTGGGCATACCTGATTCCATCCATGTTGAACACCACGATCAGGTCTACGCCACTCTGTGCCATCCACAGCTCGGTCAACGGTTGCAGTTGGTTTTCCGGGTTCTTCAGTTTGAAGGCGCTCCTAACCTCCTCCCTGTCAGCGATCATTCTGGCGATACCGAGGAGTCTAGCTCCAACGATGCCGTTGATCTCGAGGGTGAGTGTCTGCGAGGCGAAGTATCCTGCGACGCCTCCGGAGAACAGGACTACGACGACCACAAGAGCGGCTAGCTTCCACTCCAGAGGCAGCGTGGGAAACGGTGGGCGCAAGAGGCGGACTCGTCTGGCGCGAGCTTCAGTAGCGGGCGTGGCAGGGCCTCCCGTGGTTAATGAGCGGCCCTGAGTTTACTAGCCGCTCCGTAAGGTGTCAAGGTGAATAGAAGGCGGGCCAAACGGCCAACCGGCCTAGCCGGCCCTGTCGATAGCCAGACTCTGGTGCGCGCGAGCGGGACGTTTGGATATAATGGGGGCGCTTCCGCGTGCGCGGAAGGCGCGCGAACTAGACTGTGAGGACACGTTATGCAGAACGCAAGTTGTGACATCGGACTGATCGGCCTCGCGGTCATGGGTCAGAATTTGGTCCTGAACATGAACGACCATGGTTACCGCGTGGCCGTCTTCAATCGAACGGTATCAAAGGTGGATGATTTCCTCGCCAATGAAGCCGCCGGTACACAGGTTGCTGGTGCGCACTCTCTGGCCGAGCTGGCACAACTGCTTAAGAGACCCCGCCGCGTGATGCTGATGGTCCAGGCCGGCGCCGCGGTCGACGCGACGATCGATAGTCTTCTGCCACATCTCGAACAGGGCGACATCATCATCGACGGCGGGAATTCGCACTTTCCGGACACCGACCGCCGAACCAGGACCCTCGCGGAAAAGGGCATACTCTACATCGGAACCGGCGTTTCCGGCGGTGAGGAGGGCGCACGACACGGCCCCTCCATCATGCCTGGCGGAAATCCCGCGGCCTGGCCATACGTGAAGGAGATCTTCCAGGCCATCTCCGCCAAGGTCGAGGATGGCTCTCCCTGCTGCGATTGGGTAGGCGAGAATGGCGCCGGACACTTCGTCAAGATGGTTCATAACGGCATTGAGTACGGTGATATGCAGCTCATCTGCGAGGCTTACCAACTGCTGCGGGACGGACTGGGCCTCACTGCCGACGAGCTACACGAGGTTTTTGCGGAGTGGAACAGGGGAGAGCTGGATAGCTACCTGATCGACATCACGGGGCAGATCCTTGCCAAGAAGGATGAATATGGGTCACCGGTCATCGACAAGATACTGGACACGGCAGGTCAGAAGGGCACCGGCAAGTGGACAGTTATCAGTTCCCTCGATCTCGGGATGCCGGTCACGCTCATCGCCGAAGCGGTCTTCGCCCGCACTCTCTCAGCATTGAAGGACGAACGTGTCGCTGCCTCGGCGATCCTGCCCGGACCGGGTCATGTGGCCGAGCAAGAGCGCGGCGCCTTCATCGAGGATGTGCGCAGGGCCCTCTACTGCTCTAAGATCATCTCGTATACGCAGGGATACATGCTGCTGCGAGAAGCCGCGAAAGAGTTCGGTTGGAACCTCAACTTCGGTGGCATTGCTCTGATGTGGCGAGGTGGCTGTATTATCCGCAGCCGCTTCCTGGGGAAGATTAAGGAAGCCTATGACAAGAATGCAGATCTCACAAACCTGCTGCTCGACGGCTTCTTCTCTCAGGTTCTTATCGACTACCAGCCCGCCTGGCGTCGCGCTGCCGTCCGGGCAATTCAGTATGGTGTGCCAACCCCCGCATTCGCCGCTGCGCTGGCCTTTTACGACGGATATCGGAGCGGCCGCCTGCCTGCGAACCTACTGCAGGCGCAGCGCGACTTCTTCGGCGCCCATACCTACGAGCGCGTCGACAAGCCGCGAGGTGAGTTCTTCCACACGGATTGGACCGGACACGGAGGCAGGGTGTCCTCCAGCAGCTACAATGTCTAAACGCGTCGTTCCGTAGGGCGGGGCCCTGTGCCCCGCCGCCCCGGCGTCAGATCGAGGCTAGGCGGGGCAGAGCGCCCCGCCCTACGCCGTCGCATCGTGGAACGATGTGCAAAAGAGAGGTAGATAATCATGAGCTACGGTCTAAGTATCCAACCGAAGGGAGCACTGGATTTCGTGGCTCTGGGCGGCCTAATCCACCGCCTGGACCCCGGTATGATCCCTTTCCGCAAGGCGACCGAGTGCCAGATCCACGTTAGTGGCGGCGAGTACAACGTAGCCGCCAACCTCTCCGATTGCTTCGGTATGCAGACGGCAATCGTCTCCGCGATGGTCGACTACCCTATTGGCGATCTCATTGCAGAGCGCGTGAAGGCGATGGGCGTCAGGCCATTCTACAAACGCTTCACGCACAACGGTGTCAACGGCCCGAACATGGCCACCGTTTACAGCGACCGCGGGTACGGAGTGCGTGCGCCGGTGGTCTTCTACAACCGCGCCAACGAGGCCGCAGCGATGCTGAAGCCCGGCGACTTCGACTGGGACGAGATCTTCCGAGGCGGCGTGCGATGGTTCCACAGCGGCGGTCTCTTCGCGGCCCTCTCGGAAACGACCGGCGAGTTGATCATAGAAGGGATGAAGGCGGCGAAGGCTGCCGGTGCGGTGACTTCGTTCGACCTCAACTACCGGGCGAAGCTGTGGAATATTTGGGGCGGACAGGAACAGGCGAAGTCGGTGATGGGGCGCATCGTGGAGAACGTCGACGTGCTCGCCGGCAACGAAGAGGATATGCAGATGGGCCTGGGCATTCCGGGGCCCGAGGTCGCGGCCAAGTCCAAACTTGACCCGAGCGCCTTCCTCGGGATGATCGACAACGTGGTGGCAAAATACCCGCGAGTCAAGGTTGTCGCGACTACTCTGAGGGAGGTCCATTCGACGAGCCGCCACAGCTGGGGAGCGGTGGCTTGGGTCGATGGGAAAACATATGTTTCCCCGACCGTCGACCTCGACATCCACGACCGAGTAGGTGGCGGAGACGGGTTTGCCTCCGGATTCTTCTACGGACTTCTTACCGGTGAGCCACCGGAGGAGGCAGTCAAGCTAGGCTGGGCACATGGGGCTCTGCTAACCACCTTCCCGGGTGACACAACCATGGCGACGGTGGACCAGGTACGGGCCTTCGCCAAGGGTGGCTCCGCACGGATTCAGAGATAGGCGACGCCGCCTAGCGGTGGGATCACGCCCGTAGGGGGTATCTCCCGAGCTCGTAGGCCGCGTCGAACCTGGCCACCACGGTCTCGGGAGGTGCCACCTGCGGGCCGAACATTGTGGACGGACCCGACTGGCTTGTTGACGGTCGCATACAGATTGTGTACAATCGGCCCCGCTGTCTGATAGCATCCTATGCCGAAGAGGTCGAGATGACGGGAAGGGTCTCCCTCAAAGCTGTTGCTTACACGGCAATACGCGACGCCATCATCTCCGGAAAGCTGTCACCGGCGACCCCCGTATCCGAAGCACAACTCCAGCAGATGCTGGCCATCAGTCGCACCCCTATTCGTGAGGCCTTGCAGCGACTTGCCGCCGAGAACCTCGTGACCTTGTCTCCTAACAAAGGCGCGGTAGTAACCAGCATCGGTGTCGAGGACTGTCAGGACGCCTTCGCCGTCCGTGAGATGCTGGAGGGCTTGGCCACGTCACTGGCCGCCAGGCGTATGCCGAGACCAGAACTGGATTCGCTCGCCGCCGAGTACGAACGCCTCGGCAGGCTACCGAGCCCGCCCGAGTCAG
>JAMCTA010000031.1 GCA_023381895.1 Chloroflexota bacterium | reverse complement strand
CCGAGCTCAGCCCTACCCTCCTGCGCGCTGCTCAGCACGATCTCATGCTGTTGTCCAGGCTCTACCACCTCGGAGCCGACGGGCTGCGCCACCGCTGCCCTGATGCGGTAGTATTGCCACCCCTGCCCGGTGACCTTGCTGGCGATGCGCCACTGGCTCCGGACTGGTCCTTACGGCAACTGCTCGACCAGCAGCAGGATTGGAGTGGCTTCGTTTCCATGCTCGCAGAGCACTACCGGTCCACCGCCATGGGCGACCTAGCACACGGCACAGTCTTCCGGTGGCTAGGAGGCGGTACCAGTGGGACCTTCAAAGTCATCAATCATCCCGACCCCATACGCCTGGCTGACCTCGTGGGCGACGAGCGACAGCGCGAGCTCATCATTCGCAACACCAAGCACTTTCTCGCCGGCCTGCCGGCGAACAATGTCCTCCTCTACGGAGACCGAGGTACAGGGAAGTCTTCTACCGTCAAGGCGCTCGTCAATGAGTTTGCCGCTCAGGGTCTACGCCTCATCGAGGTGCCACGTCAGCGGATGGAGGACTTTCCGGAAATTGTGGAGATTCTCCGTACTCAGCCGCACAAGTACGTGCTGTTCGTAGACGACTTGAGCTTCGAAGAGCAGGAGACAACCTATAAAGACCTGAAGGCACTGCTCGAAGGCGGCGTGGAGATTCGCCCCGCCAACGTCGTCGTCTACGCCACGTCCAACCGGCGGCATCTCATCCGCGAGCGCCACGCCGACCGGCCTCAGCCCGGCGAAGAGGAAGTTCATAGCTTCGACACTGTTCAGGAGCAACTATCCCTGGCCGACCGCTTTGGAATCACGATCACCTTCCTGACGCCCGATCAAGAGCAGTACCTCGCGATCGTCCGGCATCTTGCCGGACAGCGTCAATTGCCTATTGCCGCAGATGAGCTGCGAATCCGCGCTCTCCAGTGGGCATCGTGGCACAATGGACGCTCTGGGCGGAGCGCCCACCAGTTCGTCGATTACCTCGCCGGAGAGCTGCTTACGCGTGCCACACCGTCCGCGCTCAGCTGACGGCATAGGCAGACCTATCCTTCCGAGATAGAGAGCCTCTACTTGACATAGCGTGATATCGCAGCGAGGAAGACAGTAGCACCACTGCTGTGATGAGTGAGAGAGAAGCAAAAGTGCGCAACGAGCTCGTATGGCTTGATCCAGGCGTGATCCGCACGGCGGCAGACAACGTTCGCAATGATCTCGGAGACATCCGGGGGCTCGCGGAAACCCTGCAACGCTTCGGCATGTTGCAGCCGTTGGGCGTCCACCGCGAGGGACAGAACTATACGCTCGTGTACGGACACCGGAGGAGGGAGGCAGCGTTACTCGCCGGTCTTTCTACGGTTCCATGCCTCGTCCTTGAAGATCAGCCTCAAGCAAGCGCTGCAGTGCAGCAGCTACTCGAAAACGTCCAGCGTCAGCAGCTCAACGATCTCGAGCAAGCTCGCGGCTTCGCTCAGCTACGGGAGCAAGTGCGAGCAGAGCTTCCAGGAGCATCAGAGAGTGAGTGCCTTGAAGCAGCCGGCAAGCTCGTCGGGCTTTCAGCTGCAACCGTGCATCGCTATGTGAGCCTCCTCCTGCTCGCGCCCGGGGTGCAACGCGCTCTTGGCGACGGCAGTCTCACTGTGACCCAAGCGCAACACCTGCGTGCCCTTGCAGATCCGCACAAGCAGGAAGAGGTCGCTGCCTTCGCCATCAGTGCGCATCTCCCGGCCAGTCAGATCAGTCGCATCTGCGGCGTGCTTACCAAGCAACCCCAGCTCAGCGCACGTGCTGCGGCGGAGCTGGTCGCAACACAAACAGGAGTGACGGCGATTCCAACCGTCACCACGCCACCTCCGCATCCTATCACCGCTTCAGCACAAGCAAGTGCCGACCAAGATGCTGAAGCAGCACGCGCTGAGCGTGAGGCACTCGCCGAATTCTCGAGTCCGGAGCGCTGGGACGGCGATTCCGCTGCGCCCATCAAGGGATCTCCCCAAACGGTAGACCGCAACCGTGTGTTCCGCATCCGCTCCGTAGCATCGTTCTGCGACGAAGTGGACCGGCTGGCGCGTTGCCTCCAGGATGGCGACCTCGAGCGCTCCGCCCGTGGTGATCCGTCGGCTCCGGAGCGCCTGCGTCTCGCCCGCAAGCAACTCCAGTTCACCGTCCACGCACTCGAAGACCTCGCGAAGCAGAAAGGCTGGCCAACAGACGCTAGCTAGCCGGAACGGAGTATCGGAAGTCCAGTTCGTACAACCCGTGCACGAACGATCGTCGCAAGCTATCCTGTGCAGTCACACTGATGGGAGCAAGGCGAAGAATTGGCAGCACACAAGCGGCCACCTATGTTGCTGCCCGTGTATATCCCGACGCTTCTCCTGTCATTCGCTCAGGGGCTCACCATCTACACCCTGCCACTCTACGCTAAAGAGCTTGGCGGGAATCTCGCCATAGCCGGCATCGCCGTTGCAGCCTCCGGTATCGGAACAACCTTAACCGACCTTCCTGCTGGCCTTGTGCTCGCTCGTTTCGGCCAGCGCCGGCTTATGCTCGTGGGAGCTGGAGCGACGGGGCTTGTCGCCCTTCTCATCGCACTCATTCACGCCATCGGCCCTCTGATTGGGCTACGAATTATCATGGGAATCGGCACGTCGCTCTGGTCACTCTCCCGGATGGCCTACGTTACTGGAGTCACCCGACCAGCGGAGCGCGGCCGCATCCTCTCAACCTTCGGCGGAGTGAATCGTATCGGCCTGCTTGCGGGCCCCGTGACCGGTGGCCTCATCGCAGGACACTTCGGCCTGGCCTCGCCGTTCTTCATCACCAGCATCTGCAGCCTCGCTGCCGCGGTTCTGGCTGCGACAACGCTCAGCGCGGAAGCGGATGCGCACACGGTGAGATCACGCCAGCTCGTGCGTTGGAATGTGCTGGCGCTCGTCCTACGGGAACACTGGTTCCGGCTCGTGACGGCAGGGTCAGCCCAAGTCTTCGCCCAGATGATTCGTAACGGCCGGCAGTTCATTCTGCCTATCTACGGCTCCTCAGCTCTGGGCCTCAGTGTTGAAGTCATCAGCCTCATAGGCAGTGTCGGCGCTGCGCTTGATGTCGTCATGTTTGTACCGGCTGGCTTCCTGATGGATCGCCTCGGACGTAAGTTTGCTTCTGTGCCCTCATTCTTTCTGCTCGCGATCGGAATGGGCCTCATTCCACTGGCCCACAATGCCTTCACCTTCTTACTCGTGGCAGTTTTCCTCGGTGCTGGCAACGGCATTGGTGCTGGCACCATGCTGACCCTTGGCGCAGATCTCGCGCCGCCGAGCGCGGTCGGAGAATTTCTCGGTATGTGGCGCCTCATCGGGGATGGTGGCACCTCCATTGGACCAATGCTCGTAGGAGTACTCTCCGCAGTGTTCGGACTGACCGCTGCCGCCCTCACCCTCTCTGGAATCGGCCTCCTTGCCGCCCTCACGTTGGTGCTCTTCGTGCCCGAGACCTTGGTAGGTCACCAACCTTCCACGAGAAGCACCTAGTCCTCATCTTATACACCGCTCAAGGATGGTCGTCGTGCAGCAGGCTTCCCCGGATCACGGATGGGCACCCTGCTCAATCCAGGCTCGCAGCGTGGCAATCTCATCGTTGGTCAGCGGTAGACCATCCCGAGGCATCCGTACCCCAACCGGGGGCTTTGTTTCCGCTACCTTGAGGTAGAGATAGCTGTGATTAGGATCTCCGGGCTTGATGCGCAGCATGCTTGGGAACTCTCGGCTCGGGACATTGATGACACTACTGAGCACGTGACCCGTGCTGAGATTCATCCCCAGCACCGGAGGATGGCAGCCTGCACAGTTGCCCACGAGAATCTGCTGTACCGTGGTAAATGAGACCTTTGCTCCTACCACTGTCGCCGTGGGTGCCACAGTTGCCGTAGGCGAAGGGTGTGGGGTCAGGGCAAACGACGCTTCGGCAGTCTTGGCGGCAGAGGGGGGAACATACGAGAAGGTCGTCACCGGTGTTACCGTCGCTCGAACGCCCTCCGCAGGCCCGGAAGTCGTGTGCAGGGCCACGCTCCTGCTCCCCGCAGCTGCCACAGGGGCCCCACTCTGCGTCCCGCAACCCGCAAGCCAGACGATAGCTCCGCAGAGCACACTCATCCAGCGCCGCTGTAATCCGGTGCTCAATATCCACCCCCATCCGTCACCAGCGAGACCGTAGCTGAGACAGGTTGTCACACGGTTGTGGAGTTCGTAAACTCCCGTTGCTGAGTCTTCCTCTGGTCTCGCCTGGACCTTCCGGAAACACCACCGAGCACTGATGAGGCTGGTGGGCAAAAAGGAGAGGTCACGATCAGACGCGGTCTTGTGCGGATGATGCGGCTCCGAGCAAGCGCTGCTCGTGGTACCGGGGGAAGAGTGAAGCCGCAACGGCGGCAATGTACCGCCGCCATGATCTCTATGGATCAGGACAGTGCGGCCAGAATCACGGAGTGGTGACGGCTAGCCTGAAGCTACGGCAGAGAGCAAACGAGACGGTCTCAGGGGCGCGAAGTGTCACCAGCCTCCTGCCGGCCTAGAATGCGACCGCGCGAGAAATCAAAGGGAGATATCCGCACGATCACAGGATCCCCCGGTGAGATCCGGATGAGGCGCTTGCGTGCCGCCACATCGACTGCCGCAAGGACCGTATGCCCATTAGCAAGTGTGACGCGGAACAGTGCCCCGGGTAGCACTGCAGCAACCGTTCCGGGTAGGACCTGGGCAGGGATCGCTGGCGCTGGAGACGGAGCTGGCCGGACATGCGCTGGCTCGGGCGCGATAGCGTGAGTCACATCAGGGGCACGCGTCAGTGTCTCTTCAGAATAGCTTCCCTGGCCATCGTCGCGCTCGCCATTGCCCAGGCGGTCAATCACGGTTCTCTCTCCCTACCCAAGCATGGTACCTGTTCAAGGAACTACGATCATGGGAACAGCAGCGTCCTGCAGGAAGTCAATGCAGCGACGAGCACTCACAATCTGCCGCCACGTCACCAACGGGCGGTAGTATGAGGTGTTACAACGCAAAGCGGTTCAGGCAAGAGCCCATCGCCCCCGCGGGCGACATCAACCACCGCCTGGGAGGCAGTCGAAGCTGCTTCTCACGCTGGTGAGATAGGGAGCACACGTGTCTGATTCCAGCCGGCAAGGGGTGAAGAGCGTACCCACACGTCCTACAGGGACACCACCATTTGGAGAGCCATCGCTCGTGGGTACGGTGCTCGGACCGTATCGCATCGAGGCACTCATGGGCTATGGTGGGATGTCCATCGTCTACAGAGCCTTGCAAGTTTCGCTGCAACGCCCCATCGCTTTGAAGCTGCTCCCACTGGATTTCGCCCGCAATCCTGCGCTGGTCGAGAGCTTCGTCCAGGAAGCACGTTCGGCCGCGGCGCTCCAACACCCCAACATCATTCAGATCTACGATAGCGGTGAGATCAACGGTCACTACTTCATCGCCATGCGCTTCGTCGACGGTCTGCCGCTGGCACGTGCCATTCCAGAGGGCGGTTTCCCCATCGACCGGGCAATTGGCATCATCGTCCAGATTGCGAGCGCCCTAGACTACGCCCACGCCCGCGGTGTCATCCACCGAGACGTCGGCGCGAGCAATGTGATGATCGAAGCAGGTGATCGCACAACGCTCATGGATTTCGGTATCGCTCAAGCCCGCGCGTCGAGCCGTATCACTCGGGCTGGTATTGCGGTTGGCACACTGGAATACCTAGCCCCAGAACGCGCTCGCGGAGAAGCTTCGACACCACAGTCAGACATCTACTCACTCGGGGTTCTGGCCTTCGAGCTCCTCACGGGGCAGTTGCCATACCGGTCCAACGACGACCAAGCACTATTGCAACAGCATTTGAGTGCACCGATTCCCTCACCCCGACGGCGTCGCCCCGACATCCCTCCGTCGGTCGAGACTGCAATCCAGCGCTGTCTAGCAAAACAGCCGGGGGAGAGGTTCCCGAGCGCTGATACATTTGCTGCTGCACTCAGCGACAGCTTGGGTCAAACGCGCCGGACAACAGCGCCGATCCCGAATGTTGCTCCCGCTGTGCTGCCGGTAACTCGACCACTGGCGCCAGCATCGAGCAGCACCGGCGCAACAGCAATGCGCCCACCCAGCCAGTCAAAGATACGTCCCCGCGAGCGCCGGCGGCGCTTTCCGTGGTGGGCTTTTGGCATCATCCTCGCCGTCGTGCTCATCACACTGGGCCTTCAGCTGGCGCAGTTCGTCGCCAGCAGCGTGCACTTTCCCACCGTGTCTTCTCACCCATCGCCCGTCATCCATGCCACCACGACACCCACCCCGCACCGCACTGTGCCAACAGCTACGCCCAAGCCCAAGCCGACCTCAACGGCCACACCCATCGTCATACCCGCAGTACATCCAACGAGCTATGGTGCTGCTGTTCAAGGCTTCTACGACGCACTGCTCACTGCCCTTCGTCATCCCCAACCAGTTGCTTGGGCTCGCGCATACGCCTACCTTTCGCCCGATGCGCGATCCAAGCTCCCGCTGGCAGCCTTCGAGGCACAGTACTCTCCCGACTCCAGCATAGCCTGGCATTGGGACGCTGGTATCGATGTGTCACCAACCAGCGTGACAGTTCCCACTCACCTCACCGAATACCGCTCGTCTGGAGACGTCACCTCAAACTTTGGCTGGGTTGTGACAAAGAGCGTGTCTAGCTGGTACCTCGACCATACCGTTCCTCTTCAGCAGTACACTATCAACCGTTCACCGCCGGGACACACACAAGATCGGTCATAAAGACGCGTAACGGGCCAGTCAGATGGGGCTGTTCTACTAGAGCGGCCCAGCAACTCAGTCTAGTGGTAAAACGTAGGACGGCAGCCGCGGGAAGAGCACGTCGAGCAGCAGTAACGCGCCATCGTTGCCCCACGCATCCGGGTACATCCGCAGGAGATCGTGTAGGCTCTGGTAACCGAAGAGCAGCTTCAGGAACGTAAGGTCAGGAAGCGCAACGAAGGGGTGCTCTTCCCAAGCGTGTCTCCGCCAGTATTCAGCCACGATAACGCGTCCGCCTTCAAAGGCGATACGTAGTCCCGATCGATAGAAGTCGAGCAGCAGTTCACCCGAATAGCCAGCGAAAGGAGATGCACGCAGCCGGTCTTCCAGCACAGGGGCGATGGCGCGCACAAAGCGGGGTACATGGGGCAGGCGAACGTACCACGCGTAGTTCCTGGGCTGATGTCGCAACAGGCTAGGTCCCAGCACAACGAGCCAGGGATGGCCTTCGCCAAGCTGAAACTCGATGCCAGCCACCGGTCCGAGCGGCTTGGAAACGGGCAGGCTCTGCGCAACACGCTCCAAAGCGTAGAGGAGTGGAACGACAAGTGGCCGGAGCGACAAGGTCTGCTCAATTTCGAGCACTCGAACTTGTACAAAACTACGCTCACGGAGTGCCCGGAAGACGACCACTCCAATCGTCGCACCGCGCGCATCGATAATGGCGAAGGCTCGCCAGTCTGCATCGGAGTCGCCTGCTGTGCGTAGCTTGTAGTGCCAGTAGGTCTCTGTGCTGACGGCGGCAACGGTCCAGCGCTGACTGTTACGCTCGACGAGAGAATGGAAAGCTGCGGCATCGTGCTCTGTGGCCGGCCGCAAGGTCACAGGTGGAGGAGTGTCACTGGCCTTCGGCAGGTCAACGAAATAGACACGCCTCCCGCTGCTGAGGTCAAGGGCGTACTCATAGCCAAACTGCCGGTAGAAGTAGGGGATGCCAGTGATTCCTAGAGCGAGATCACCGCGGGTCGCGCTGCGATGATGGAGAGCACCGAAAATGTGGCGGATCAGTCCCCGGCGGCGATAGCGCTCATCAGTCGCGACCAGTTCCGGACGCCCTACAGGGAGCTCACACGAACCGTAACGCCACCTATTCTGCATCAAGCAGCTGCAGGCGACGAGTTCGCTTGTCGTCGTGTCTTCTACGAGCGCGAAGTCCTCCGGGCTCATGACTGGGTGCTCTCCGGAGAGAAGGGAACGCGCATAGCGCCCGGTGTGGTAGTCGGGGTCAGAACTCACGCTCTCACGAAAGACGACGGCTGTGAGCGCCATGACGCGATCGACATCTTGCCCTGTCGACCAACGTAGGCGGAGCTGGCCATCAAGCAGTTGGATATTCTGCGGTGCCGGCGAAACCGTCACTCTGCCTCTCCTGTCACCTGGTAGTCCGTCCCGGTGCACGCTCGGGGCGGCTATCGCTCCTGGCCATCCACATCGCCGCGGGCGTATGATACGTTCTCGCGCTAGGCTACCACTGAGTCCGCGGAGGTGACAGAAGCGTGCGAGTGTGGACATCTCGGCGCCCGCGCCGGCTCGACCTGCTGTGGCCTCGCACCACGGGAGACACCGTCTCCGACAACATCATGTTTCTCTATGCAGACGTCTTGTGGTCTAGCTTACTCACAGGTATCGTCCAGACTTTTCTTTCCGTGTACCTTCTCCGCCTTGGTGGCACGGCCCTTCAGGTCGGCCTTCTCGTGTCACTCCCTTCCATTGGCGGCACTCTGCTCTCGCTGCGGGCAGTGGATTTCGTACGCCGCCATCGCTCTGACATCCGTCTCTCCATCGTGCCCCCGTTTCTCTGGCGACTAGGCTACCCCTTCATCGCTCTCGTGCCACTCCTGCCGAAAGCCGCTGAAGGGTGGACCTGCATCGCAATCATCTTCCTGTGCTCTTTTCCCACCATTATCAGCAACATCGCGATTGTCTCCCAGATCGGCGATATATTGCCACTCGACAAACGCGCATCTGTCCTCAGTTGGCGCAACACTCTCGCTGGGATGACGACAACGCTCTCGGCCTTCATAGGGGGCTTTACACTCTCGCTGCTCCCACTACCAATAAACTATCAGGTAGTGTTTGCCTCCGCGTTCGCCGTCTCGCTCATCGGGCTCTACCACCGATCACGGCTAGTCTTGCCCAAGCCGCCGGACGACGAGCTTCAACGACAGTCTCGCCTCCCTATTCGCGCAGTCCTCCAGCGTCCGTCGTTTCGCCGCTTCAGTGGCGGCATTCTGCTCTATCTTGCAGGGCTGTATCTCCCGCAGGCGATTTTCTCCATCTACCTGGTCAAGAACCTCCACGCGCTCGATAGCCAGATCGGTCTCGCCGCTACGCTCGGCAGTCTCGCTGCGACACTCTCCTACCCCTTTTGGGGAAGACTCCTCAGTCGCAACCGGCTGCGGAAGATACTGCCCATCGCCTGCATCGGCTGGGGACTCTTCCCCGCACTGGTCAGTCTCACCCCCAATATGGTGGTGTATTCCCTGGTCGCCATCTATGCCAATCTCTTTGGCTCCGGAGTCTCCACTTCGGTGACACAAACGCTCATCGAAATTGGCCCCCCCGACGAGCGCCCGGCACGTATCGCCCTCTACAATACGTTTGTAGGCGGCGCGGGCGTCCTGCTGCCCGTGCTCGGCACCATACTACTCTCAGTCATCGGTATTCATCTCGTGCTTGTCCTAGCCGCTGTGTTTCGGGTGCTGGCCGGCCTGACCTTTGCCACCATTCCAGAGTGGAAGGCCGATTCCGGCTGATAGAGGGGATACGTCCGGATTGGAGAGCTTAAAGCCGGTTCAAGCGGTTCGAGGAGACCGGCCGGTATACTGGGCCCGATGAAATCGCGCTTTCGCTTGCTCGCCGTCGACCTTGATGGTACGCTGCTCGATCCCTGGGGCCGCATTCCCAAGCGCAATCGCGAGGCTTTGCTCGCGGCAGAGCGTCTCGGAGTCATCATCGTCCTCGCGTCCGGCCGCCCACCTCGTGATATGCGCGCGATCTATCACGAGATCGGACTGACGACGCCACTTGTAGCCCTCAACGGAGCCGTGATCCTGGATGAACACGAGCGGCGAATCCTCCAGCATCGCGCTATCACCGCCAGTACGGCGCAACGTGCCACTCACATCATCTACGAGCACGGCGCAACTGCGTTCGTCCAGCTCGAGACACAAGACGGCTACGAAGACTGCTGGCACGTAACTACTGCTGACGAGGAGTTTCACGAAGCGCTCGTTCGCCGCAACATTGCACCACCACGTTCCGTTGGCCGGGTGGATGAGGTGCTCATGGATGAACACGTAGCGATTACAAAGCTCGGATTCTACACCACAGTGCCGGCAATGGCGGCTATTCGCACAGAGATCCGTGCCCAACTCGCCTCGGAGGTATCACTGCTGGCCTTCGACGACACGAGCTTGTCTCTCTATGCCCCTGGGGTATCAAAAGCCGCAGGAGTAGGCTGGCTGGCAGACTGCTACAGCATTTCGCCGTCTCAAGTGATGGCTATCGGCGATGACATCAACGACCTGGAGCTCCTGAGCTGGGCCGGTCACGGCGTCGCGATGGCCAACTCTCGCCAGGCTGTGCTGCGTGTAGCTGCCGCCACGACCGTCTCGAACGAGGAGTGCGGCGTAGCCGAAGCCATCGAGTGCTGGATTCTCAACGAGGTAGAGATCGCAAGCGTCCAGGAGTGACATCTTGCGATCCCCCCTCATCGTCACGTCGCGCTACTGAATCTCGATGAGCTTCCCAGAGGCCGATGATTCATAGATGGCATCGAGGATCTGCATAGTTACCACAGCCTGCGCCGCATCGCTCAACGGCTGCTGGCCAGTGTGAACGCAATCCAAGAAGTGGCGAATGGCACGGGAGTGGGTCTCGGCATACGGAATCGGCTGTACGCGCGGAGATTTGTCAACGAGACGTCCCATCTCCTCGGTGAAGATGGTGAACGGCTCGAGCCGCGCCCCTGCCTTTGTACCGAATACCTCGGTCGCGGTGGCATCCTTTTCGAGATTCAAAGCCCAGCTCACTTCGAGCTGCAGCGTGATGTCAGGCTCCATCCGAATGATCGCGAAGGCGAGCTCATCAGCATCGCCCGCCCAGTTCGCAGGGCGCTGGCTGACACCCCGCTGGTCGGCCGGAGTGTACGATCGGTGATCTTCCAGGAAGTAACTGCCGATCTTCTGGCGCGTGATGCCCAGCACCTGGGTAGGCT
>JAMCTA010000113.1 GCA_023381895.1 Chloroflexota bacterium | reverse complement strand
GAGTCCCGCATCGATGGCGAAGGTCTCCGTGAGCCATGGGCCGCCACTACCGGTGGCGAGGTTGCATCCTGCCAGCTGGGCGGCTCCCTGAAGGGGGCCGGCAGCCCAGCCAACGAGCCCGGATGCCCGTCCGGCCCAGACGCTCAGCTCGCCGGTGACCCCAAGCGGACGGTCGACGGTGAAGGTGAAGATGTTGAGCAATGCCAGCGCAACGGCTCCCGTGGTGATCGGCCAGCCATTGACGAACCACTGTTGATGGATCTTGGCCACGTGTCCCCGAATGGTGACTGGCTCAACTTGCGGCTTGACCCGGAGTGGAACTTGTGGTCCGTGGCCTCGCTCCTGCCAGTACGTCAGGAGGAAGGCGGCGGCAAGCAGCACGAGTGTGACCACTAGCCCACCGGAGTATCCCAGCCACGACGGTAGCCAGAGAACGGGATCGTGCGAGATCTGCGCCGTCCACCACCAGTTCCAGGAGTGTGCGACGAGCTCGAGCCCGATGAGGATGCCAACGAGACTCACGACTGACGCGACATACCCTTTCCTCATGGCCAAGAGCGTGCCGGAGACACAGCCACCAGCGACGACCATCCCGAAACCAAAGAGCAAGCCACCGAAGAACAGGTAAGGGCCTACCGGGATGATGTGCGCCTGGTTCGGCAGAGCGCCGGCAGTGGGGTCTGGCACACTCTTGGCCATGAGGAGCACGAATCCGAGCGAGGCAACAGCCAGGCCCACAACGATGGCGCGCATGTTGCGCCCATCCTTCAGCAAGAAGAGATCGCGAAACGCCGATGCGAAGCAAAGGCGGCTGCGCTGCAAGATGAATCCAAAAGCCAGGCCGAACACCCAGAAGACTCCCACCGCAGGATTGGCAAGGGAGATGAACACGAGTAGCACGAGAGCTGCCCCGACCGCTGCAATCTTCAGGAGCAGCGGCCCGGAAAACGCAACACCTAGTGCAGAGCGTTGCGGTGCTGTTGGCGCTGTTGCACTCACTGATCACCTCCCAGCCACGGTTATGGTAGCCAATCTTGACTTTGTCGCTTTGTATAGTATCTTACGATTCGCCAGCCAGTCAATGACTGTGGTCGCGCAGCTGTGCACTCGTTAGGAATCGTGCTGCTGCGGGTAGCGCTCAGCCGCCCGTGACGATCGGGAGGTGAGTCGGGTTCGGCTCCCACGAGAATCTCTGGAAGTTCAGACGCTCCTGGATACCGCGAGGACCATCGACCCAGGTGTGATAGCCATCGGAAAATGAGACGAAGCCACTCGCCTTGTCCTGAACGAGGATGCCGTGTTGTGTGTGCTGAACAAGATCACCGCTCTTCGGGTCGTGGAGAGCGGCACCGGTGCACTGGCCGGCGGTCGTGCTGAGAGCACGGTCCAGCGCCTGGAATGGTGCGGCGACGTGGCAGAAGCCGGGTCCACTGGGAGGACGCCGCTCGTAGACGTTGAGCAAGTGGAGCAGCTGCGGATCGTGGGTCCACGGCACTGCTAGCCTCCGGTACTGAGTCCGGTACACCGGGGCGCTCAGGATGTTTCCGTAGATCGCGATGTAGTCGGGATGATAGGTGCGGATCGCGTAGTCGAGGCCGAACTTCTCGTGTCCCGGCAGAGTGCGTCCGATCCTGGAAGTCTTGAGGCGGGCGATGTGCGCATCGTTGAGCCCATACAGGTCGATGACGTAGTGACCGGCGTAGTAAGGCATCTGCCCGGCAGCGTCAACCGCGATTGTTGCGTCCGGAGGAACGTTGGTGGCCAGCCACTTCCCCATGTCCGTGCGGGCAGCGCCGACGGCCGCAACGTGGAACCGGCGTACGAATAATGCGTACTCACCGAGCAGTGACGAGCCAGTAAAGAGGACGACCATGAGGAGCGCCGTGCTCATCAGCACGCGGCTCCGGCTTGGCTGCGATGGAATGCCTGCTGCTGGTCGCCCTTGGAGCCGGTCAGCCCACCTTTTGCAGAGCGAAAGGAACGGCGAGAGCGCTGCTGCTGTGAGGAGATACACGAAAGGTAAGAAAGGGACGAAGAAGCGGCCAACTGACCAGTCGCCACCGACTGCGATGATGTAGGCGGTGTAGGGGACGATGATGAAGACTGAGTGAGTCCCGCGCACCCCCTCTCCTTGACGGAGCAGCACCCAACACCCTACGGCCACAGCGATGGGCAGCAGTACGACCCCGTGCCCGAGAAGGAACACACCAGCGAGCTCGAGCCCGCGGTGAGCCTGCGCTGCAGAGCCCACATCGACTTTGTCAGTGAAGGTGTTGGGCAGAGGGCTGCCATAGTAGCGCCAGCTGAACAACGCGTATGCGGCTACGAGCGGGACGTAGAGAACGATACGTAGGAGGTCACGACGGTCGATGATGAACTGTCGCTGCCGGAGCTGGAACGCTGCTGCGTGGGCGGCCGTCATGACCATGACGAGGCCACCTTCCGGCCTGGCCAGCGTGGCGATAGCGAGCAGCAAGCCCGACCAGGGGCGCGCCTCAGGGTGCTCGGCCTCGTGCCAGTAGCGTAGTACTCCAGCAACGACGAGAAGAGTGAAGAACGAGGTTTCCATTCCGCTCACTGACCACAAGGCGAAGGACCCGTCTGCAGCGAGCAGTAGCGTGGCGAGGGCGGCAATGAAGGGTTGACGCGGCAGGCTCCAGCGGACGGTGAGCACAAGCACAGCCCAGCCGCAAATCGCACCCAGGAAGAGTGAAGCAGGTCCGATGGGCAGATGCAGGGCGATGGGGACCGCCATGAGCACGGTCCAGAGGAAGTTTGTATAGCCCTGCACATACTCGCCTGGATTGAAGACGAGGCCGTGTCCCTGCACCATGTTGAGGGCGTAACGAAACGAGATGTAGGCGTCGTCAATCGCGTCCCAGCCAATAGCCCAGGCGTAGAACAGCTGGTGGAGCAAGAGCGCGATGAGCGCCAGCACGACGAGCCGGGTGGGAGACGTCCACGTCTTGTCTCCTACTGTGCCGGCACGGTGTGCTTCGATGGAGCCTCCCACCTCCTTACGCAGCGGCGGGCGCCCGCGCCGGGGCGCCGTTTCGATCACCACCTTGGCGGCGCTTCTCTCATAGCCGTGCTCCCAGCACGGGGGAACGTGCGTCACTTGAGCCGGCAGCCCCGCCACACCTCGGGCACGGACTGCCACGCTTCCGTTCTAGCACATCTGGTGCGCGCAGTGTGGCGGGCCAGGCCTGGGAGGGGAAGAGTGGCCTATCAGCTTCGTCGATCCGTAGAGGAGGAGACCATCCTTCGGAGCTGTCCCAGGCCTGTCTATGGCAACGAAGCGGCACAACGTTGTGCCGGCGGACCTAGCCTACTCCTGCGTAAATGCATTCGTGAAGTCGGTCGTTGGCAACAGACTCGCGTTGTGTACCCAGTGCGGCTGAGACGGGTCGTACGATGGGGGAAGGCAGCGTCACCAGTGTGCCGTGTGGGTAGGTCTGCTGTACGAACCGGTATCCGGCGAAGCGCTGCGGCAGAAATTTGCTCTCACCGATCTGCTACCTCGCCCTGCTGGATCTTCGATCCGGGATCCGTTACTGCGGGGAGTACGCTGGCGCCGGCTCGAGCGACCTCAATGAGCGGCTTGCGCGCCCGAAAGAAGATATCGGCACCAGTGACAGGGTACGGCTCCTCGACGAAGGGGCGGAGCCAGGCGGCGTAGAACAGGGTCACGATGCGGAGAGGGTGGATGACCCAGCGTCCCGTCAGCTTGTGACTGAGGAGGCGTGGGAGGCTGAGGTAGTGCAGCACATCAAAAGCCCGTGCTGTCCGGGCAGACATGTAATATGTGTAGCTCTCAACGACAAAGCCGTGGCGCTGCAGGCGCTCGTGCCAGCTCGAGCACGAGGCGACGTTGATGTGGATGGAATGGTGGTTGAACCAGCGTCCGTAGGCGCTGGCACTGCGCCGTAGCCGGAGATGCCGGAGCAGCGTCGAAAAGAAGAGCATCCCAGCGAAGTGCTCGCTCGGCACGCCGAAGAGCAGCCGTCCTCCTGGGCGCAGCACCCGGTAGGCTTCGCTCAGCACTGCATCCACTCCGGGAATATGCTCGATGACGCAGTTGGCGATCACGGTGTTGAATGAGGCGCCGGTAAAGGGCAGCGCCCGAGCATCGGCGACCATGGGCCAGCGATAGGCCTGCCGGATTCGCGCCTCCTGCACCATTGCGGCGTCGGGGTCGATGCCAGCATCGATCACCTCTGGAAAGGTTTGAGAGGCGAAATGGCCATCGCCACAGCCAAGATCTAGTACCGGCTTGGTAAGAGGTAGCTCCTGGCGGAATAATCGCACCTCGATACTCCTGATGAGCGCGCGAAACATAGGTACCGTGGTGAGATGAGCAACGAGTGGATCCTCCGGGATCGAGCGGCGCGGCGGCGCTGCCGGTGCCAGAAAAGGCTTGGCTTCATCACGCATGGGACGGTCCGGAGCCTCCAATCTCCGCTGGGCCCGGCGCCGTCTGTACGTCAGCCCGCTCTCGTGTCGCTGGAGGCTCATGGCGTGAGAGCGTTCTCGAGATTGGCGCACTGCTCGCCAGGGATCGCTGCCGGGGAGCAGAGCCTGTGAGCTCTTCCAGAAGCTGCTCATAGCAAGCGGCAGTGCGCTCGCTGCTGAAGTGCTCTTCAATCGCACTGCGCGGGCGCAAGAACGGCGTTGGGTCGGTCAGGATGGCGGCGATGGCGCTGGCAAGGGCGCGGGCGTTACGAGGTGGCACGATCTTGCCCATCCCGGTGATCAGCACTGGCTGGCGAACTCCAGGAAGGTCTACTGCCACTACGGGGGTGCCACAGAGCATGCTTTCGACCTGAACCAGGCCGAAGCTCTCTGTGCTGTTGATGCTCGGCAGTATTGTGACGGTGCAGGCAGCATAGAGGCTGGCCAGCTGCGCCGGATCAGCAGGATCTAGCACACCGGTGAAGGCCCAGTGCTCCCGGAACTCACGCAGGAGTGGCTGCATGCGCTTCCAGTACGCCTCTTCCCCGATGACGTTGCGGTGCTCGCCTACAAAGAGCATCTTGAGTTTTGGGAAGCGATCGATGAGCAGAGCGAGGGCTTCTATGGCGTACTCCACACCCTTCTCAGTGGCGAAGCGGGCTACAAATCCGACAACTGGACGCCCCTCGAGGTCGAATCGGGTGCGGAACTGCGCAACCTGCGCAGACGCCGGCACGGGCATGGCCACAGGGGGCGGTATGATCACCCGTTTCTGCGGGAACCGCCGGATGACGCGGCTATGGGTAGCGTAGTCTTCCGTGTAGGAGACGACCCGCGTGGCAGTGTTGATGCCGAGAATATTGCTCCAGAATACGCCTTCGTCAACGGCCCGGTTGGCTATCCCAGGCGGGAGCTGCACATCGCAGTGATAGGTCATCACCACTGGACGGCCTGCCTCCTTGCCGAGGAGCGGCAGCCCGACAGCTTCAAGCGGGGTGGAAGGCAGATTGCCGACGGCGACGTCATGACTGCGCAGCAAGCGGCAAGCGATTGGCACGTAGAGTGGCATGATCACACCCTTGCTCATGCGTGCAACGATTGGTACGCGTACGATGCGGACGCCGTGGAGCACTTCCTCCCGAGGCAGCTGCGGGACGTACTGCGACGTGAGCACAGTTACCTGGTGCCCCCGGCGCACCAGGGTCTCGGCAACACGCTGCACGTAGATCGTCAGGCCCGAGACGTGCGGACGATAGTACGTGAGACTGAAGAGCACGCGCACTGCTAAGCGGCTTCGAATAGCTGTGGATGGGCCTGGATCCAGCTCAGCAGGCGTGATACTCCTTCGGGTACGCTCACTCGAGGCTCCCATCCCAGCAAGCGCCGAGCCTTGCGGATATCGGCGATGAAGACACGCTGGTCGCTGGGACGCCAGGGGGCAAACTGGACAGGAATGCTTCTGCCGAGCAGCCCCTGCAGCAATGGGCCGAATTCTCTCCACACACTCACAGTGTGGGCAGGTCCGCCGCCCACATTGAACACCTCGCCTGCCACCTGATCAATTGCTGCGACGGCAGCGCCGTAGACGTCGAGGAGGTCATCGACGTAGAGGAGATCACGCACCTGCTTTCCGTCTCCGAAGATCGTGATCTGCTTCCCAAAGTAGGAGGCAAGGGTGAGCCAGGCAACCCATCCTTGGTCCTCGGATCCGAACTGGCGCTTGCCATAGATGCAGCTCTGACGGAACACGACGGTGCGGATGCCGTACACGCGGAAGTAGTCGCGGACGTACTGCTCGCCTGCTCCCTTTGAACAGCCGTAGGGTGTATGGAGGTCTAGCGGCTCTGTTTCACTGACGCCGAAATCGCTCTCTACAAACGCGTAGCGTGTCGCTTCCTCGCGAACCCGTAGATGCCGGAGGTCTCCATAGACCTTGTTTGTGCTGCTGTAGAGCACAATGGGATTGTCGCCCACGAGGCGTGCTGCTTCGAGCACGTTGAGTGTACCGTAAGCGTTGCTCAGGAAATCGGTGCGTGGATCAACCAGCGAGGACGTCACAGCGACCTGGCCGCCGAGATGATAGATCCGCTGAGTACCGGCACAGGCTGCAACGACAGCAGGAAAGTCAGCGAGATCGGCCCGGACGACCTGGAGGCGGCCGGCTTCGGAGAGGCCTTGAAGCCAGGCGAGGTTCTGGTGCACGTGCGCCCGGCCCAGATGATCGAAAAGGGTCACGTCGTGACCTTCACGAAGGAGCCGGGCGGTCAGGTTGGATCCAATGAAGCCAGCTCCGCCCGTCACCACGACTCGTGCCATCGACGACCTCAGCCTGCACTCTGCGTACTGGACGCTTGTGGAATCATCTTATAGATCGTGTCGCCGTTGTGCTGGTAGGCCACCGTCCAGTACCGCCCCACGCCTGCGGCCCACTTCGCCATGCCCTGGGGGGCGTAGGCCCGCTCAAGACCGCCAACGATGATGTAGGTGACACCGTAGCGCGCAAAGATGTTGTAGGCAACTTGTGGATCTGATACGGCGTACGCTTGCTGAACTGCAGTGACGCGGTCATTCACCATCGACTGGGGAACAACCATGCGTTGCTGCTGCTCGTGGAACTGCCAGCCAATCACGTCCGGATTCCCCGTGAACCACGCGAAGCGATCCCCCCAGCCATAGAGTACGGGAGCGGTATTCTCTTCGGCTATGACCGGGGAGCCGTGAACGTGTTCCTGCATCCACCGTATCGCCGCCAGGTCGTCGCGCAGTGGGATGACCTGTCCGTGATCTTGCAGCTTCGCTTTGGTCATAAAGGCCATACCATTCAGCGTGTGACCAACATTGACATCGAAGCGATCTTGCACCTTTGCGATGGTTGAGCATACCGGGTACAGCAAGACGGCGGCGAAAAGAGCGCCGAACCCATACTGCCACACCGATCGCAACTGTGGACGCAAGCGCGGAAGGGCGGCAAAAACGCGGGCCGCACAGATTGCCGAGGCAAGACCCCACAACAGCCAGGCAGCGATATAGAACTTGAAGACCGTATTCATGCGGCCGATGTCTACGTTCTTGATGACGATGAACTCTACCCCGAGGGTGATGCCGACGGCGAGAAAGAGGAGGGCGAGTGTCCACTGCCAGAGTAGACGTTGCTGAGAAAGTGGCTCAGCATTCGCTGGAGGACGCCGCACGAAGAGGAGCGCGATGAACGTGAGTGTGAGGAGCGCTAGTGCCGAAGCGGCGAGGTGCAAGAGGACCAAGCCAGCGGCAGCGATGCAGGCGGTCCAGACCATGCCGAGCCCCCACGTGAATGCGGGCCGGGGTAAGAGCAAGACGCGGCCAAGCCTCGTGACGTGTGACCAGCGATACCAGTAGCGCCAGCGGAGCCGTAGATAGCGTACCACAGGGTTCAGATCGCTGGCCCGGAAGAAGTCGAGGAGGAGCGCGCCATAGGTGAGAAAGAGGAAGAAGCCCCAAATCGTGACGTAGTCTGCGAGTGGTGTGCGGCTTCCTTGCCAGAGGCCGATACCCGCAGGTGGAGCAGCGTAGTTGTGATGAAAAGGGAGGAAGAAAGCATAGGCGAGCGCGACCGTCACAATCGTCCGCCCAATGCCGGTGAGGCTGCCCCGCCACCAGCCACGCTGGTAGATGCCTGCGAAGAGCAGCGCAGCAGCAGTGAGCAAGTAGTATGCTGGCACGTCCCACGTATTCACCGTCCAGAGCGCACCAAGAATGAGCGCAAGCAAGATGAGGTGCGCCCACTCTTCGTGCTTCGGGCGATGCTCCGTGAGTGAGCGCACAACGCCGATCAGCACAGCGATTGCACCCATGGCGTAGGGCATGGCGAGCAGGTGTGCGTGGAGATCAGCGAAGAGGAAAGTGAACCAGGGCATTTCGTTGATCGGCCCTGCTTCGTTCGGTGGATGATGGATCACCCGCGTCGCGTTCCAGTACCACCACTCGATACGGAATGGCAGAGGGTGGCCCTGCAGCAGCTGGCCAAGGCCTTGTACTGCCTGCACAACCCCAGCCACGACTGGCAAGCCGATGTGGACTGCAGGCTGTGGCGCCAGCATGAGCAGCCCTTGGACGATCAATACGACTTCGTCAAGGTTGCCGGCGACAGCCACACAGAGTGCCCCGAAGAGGGCAATGAACTCCGGGCGCAGCCACGCCGGTCGCCGAGTCGAGACCTGTGTGGCGAGAGCAAGCGTTGCTGCAAAGGTAGCCGTTGCCAGGAAAGCAAACCAGGTGGGGATGACTAAGTTGTAGGCCACGGCCGGAACGATCCCGAGGAGCTTGATGGGTACGGCTGCGAGCACAAAGCCGTAGTAGTAGTAGTTCATCTCGCCACCAGCGAACCAGGGGTCATAAGGTGGAAAGTAACTGGTCTTGATCGTGGCGTTGAGGAAAGAGAAGTCCATGGGTTTCTCTCCCCCGAGAATTGGATGCCACAGATCCGGGTTGAGCCAGCGGATGAAGACGACGAGCGCAAAGCAGAACCAGAACACCCCTTCTTCCAGGAGCAGCAGTCGCCAGTGTGCTCGTAGCCATGCCAGCAGCTCAGAGCGGCAGTGCCAGCCGGCGACACCGGCCCCGAACAGTGCAACGAGGAAGGCAGCCGCGATACCAAAGCGTGTGAACCGCATGATGTGGAGACTCGCGACCATCCAGATCAGCCAGCTGATGATGAGCACGCCGATAGGGCGGGCCAGCGCCAAGCCGCGATCGGGCAGAGGGCGCAGTGCCAGCCATGAGACGGGTACCCCGACGAGGCCGACCACGAGCAGAAACAGCACCCAGAACAGTAGAGGCAGCCGGTTCATGAGCGAAGCAGGGTCGAAGATTGAGCTCCAGGTGCCGTGAGCTTCATCGACCTTTGCAATGGCCTTGGGCAGCAGAAGAGCAGTCGGTGCTGCTGTGTACTGTCGTGGGCTTAGCGGCACGATTGCATTCCAATCGACCGTGAGCAGCTGCTGCGCCTGGGCACGTGAGTAGGCGGGCGTCTTCTCGAAGATCATGACCCGCGGATGGTCGTACACAGTCCACGCTTCTTCGGCGCTCTGATCGTCGAGTGTGATGCCGAAGAGGCTTGGCCCTGAATTGAACTCGGCAACCTTCTTGAACCCGAGCGCGCCACTGAAGAGTGCGTGGTAATAGCGCACCATCATAGGGAAGCGGAGTGGCATCCGCGGCATTGAGCCGTATTGGCGATTACTCGAGATGACAACGTATTGGGCCTTGTCCAGCGTGTCGAGAATGTGCTGGAGCTTCTGAGGGCTGTCGGCGTCGGTGAGTTTCAGATTGAGCCCAACGTAACCACCTTTGCCAAAGCTGATGTGACCATCAATGGGCAGCGGCAGCGCATCGTCCCACTCGGTTTCGTTGGCGATGGCTGTACCCACAGGAATGTGGGCGTAGATCCAGCGCGACGCTGCCACCCTGGTGAGAGGTGTTGTGTAGACGTGCATAAAGGCGATGGCGTAGAGAAGCGTGAGTCCTGACACGGCGACTGCGAGCCCGGTTGAAGCTCGCTGCTGCCACTGCCGCTGCAGATGGAAGCGGGTGAGCACCTGCGTCAGCCGGGTAGGGAAAACTAGGAGTGTTGGGCTGCGAGTCTGCTCCCACAGGCGCACGAGCGCCCAGGCGGCGAAGAGGGCCAGCGTCGGGTAAATCGGCAGGAAGTACCGCATCGACTTGACCCATTGGGTTCCCTCGATGAAGAAGAATAGTGCCGTCCACGACCACGGGATCAGATGCTCCGTGCGGCCACGCCGGATGAGCCTCCAGCCGGCAAAAGCCCAGCCAGCCCAGGCCGTGATGCCAAGGGGAAGGCCCATTCCCCACAGCACCATGTTGCGAAGGGGAAAGAGAATAGGTGTCCGCTCAGTCCATTGCCAGGCGAATGGGGCTTCGAGAATACCGTCCTGCCAGGCTTTCGCCTGCAGCATGCTCGAGAGCCAGCGCGGAGATAATGCCAGACCAGGCGCCGCTGTTGAGAAGGCGTAAGGTTGCAGCACCCGGAAGGCCACGAGTGCGACGAGGCCACTGGCCACGAGCTGGAGAAGGGTGTCCTGCACGATCACGGTACGCGGACGCTGTCCGGCACCCCAGGCGAGCCAGAGGCGGTAAGCGGCAGCCACCACCATGATGAAGCTGATCGGGTAGACCGATGCCTTGCTCGCAAGCGACACGCCTACGAATAGGCCACCGAGGACATAGTCGCTCCAGCGTCCGTATTGGTAGACCCGCACCATGAAGAGGAGGGAAAGGATCACGAAGAACGTGCTCATGCTGTCGACGACGAAGAAATGCGACTGCTGGATTGCTAGGGCAGAGCAAGCGTAGAAGAAAGCGGTGAGCAGGGCAATCTTGTCACTACGGAAGACTTGCCTTCCTAGTAGGAAGGCGATGAGCACTGTTGCGACATCAGTGGTCGCGACCACTGCGCGCCCAACGAGATAGACCTGGTCATAGGCCGTGCGATGGAGCTGAATTGAGAGCCATTTCACAAGGATGACGGGAAAGTCTCCGTAGACGAAGAACGAGTAGCCGACGTTAGCCGGGTTGAGCTTCGACGTCGCCTCATTGAAGTAGGTTGCTAGGAAGTTGCTCGTAGGCCAGACGAGCGCCGTCTCCACCATCGTGAG
>JAMCTA010000127.1 GCA_023381895.1 Chloroflexota bacterium | reverse complement strand
CGCTCATGAGCTTCCTCATCGCGCAGCTCGGTGGCAGCGGGTGGCCAAAGTGGCCGGCACCCGGCCAGCCACTTTCCTGGTATGCAGCGCCGGCGACTGGCTGGAGCGTGAACGGTGGTGCCGATGGGCTGCCGGTGCAGCCAGTGGCGACGGAGACGGTGACGCTGCAGCAGGTAGTGGACTACGTGCGGTCGGTGTGGCCGGGCACGCTCAACGGCGTCGCATTTCCGGCGCTGGGGAGCACCGTCACGGTCCCAACGTCAACCGGCGGCTCGATGAGTGTCACCGTCACGCTGGATGGCACCGGCGTGCAGCACGCGGCTGCGTCGCTCGTGTTGGAGTTCTGAGCCATGGCAGTGGTAAGCCAGCTCGAGCTGCCGGGGTCACCGTCGGAGCAGGCGTCCTATGCCGTAATAACGTACTACTGGAACCCGGCGCAGACGGGCGACCTGGCGAGTGGTGAGACGGTGACGAATCCGGGCGCGAAGGTGCTGCAGTACGATCCGCGCTACCCGTGGGACACGGTAGACGTGACGGCGACGACGCTCGCGGCAGGATCGCCGTTCGTGGGGACGGGGGCGTACGCGGCAGAGGTCGGCGTGACGGTGCAGGATCTTGTGCCGGGCTACGAGTACCGCGTGGAGCTGTGGTTCACGGCATCGGGCGGTCACACGCCGGGGCGTTTCTTCCGCGTGCGTTGCCTGGTGTGAAGAAGGATGAGCGGAAACGGGGATGGAACACCCAGTGCAGGAGCCACAGAATGGCATGCAACGCAGTATCGGAAGAATCGAGGGCACACTCGATTCTGCGTTGCAGTTGTTGCACGATCTGCACATCGGTCAGCGCCACATCGACCAGCGTCTAGATACCTTCGAGCAACACCTCACGGCGCAGGATAACGAGATCCGGCTGCTGCAGGACTGGCAGCGGCACCACGACAATGTCGAGCGGGCACGGGCGGTGACCGCGGCGGAGAACCAACGGCGCATCTTGACGCGCCGAGACGGCATCATCGTGGTGGTCGTAGCCGGCCTCTGGACAGCCGTCCTGGAGACGGTCTCGCGGGCGGAGGACATCGCCCGCAGCCTACACCTGATTCGCTAAGTTTCCGCGACGCTTTCGTCGCGGCTCCATTGAAGCAAGCACTAGGGGAGAAGAAGAATGGCACACTACGGTGTCTGTGGGTGTTGGCACGGGAGACGGGGCAGCGGGTGGATGTCTGCCGCGCCGGCACGGACGGAGTGATGGATGCAGCTGAGCCAGTATGTCACGGTCGCGGAGCTGCTCGCCGCGCCGCTGGGCCTCTCGCTACGTGACGTGACGCCGGGAACGGCGCTGCGACCTGGGCAGCAAGGGGCGACGCAGGCGATGACCTATGACGAGCTGACGGCGCTGGCGCAGCGGGCCTCGGCGGTCGCGGATGTCTACTGCGAGCAGGTGCTGGGTGCGACGGTGGACAGCGAGGAGCACTGGACGGGGCAGGGACTGGCGGGGATCGACGGGCACGGCAACCTCTGGGTGCAGACGGAGCGCTGGCCGGTGCAGCAGGTGCTGAGTTTCCAGTATGGCCTGCCGCAGACGGGTGGGACGGTGTGGACACTCGCCGCCGTGACGGACGTGCTTCTCGCCGGCCCGGCACGGCTGGTGTACCCAGTGGGATTGCCGCAGCGCGGGTGGGGACAGCAGCTGCGCGTGTCGTATAGCTACGTCAATGGCTGGCCGGTCACCACACTCACCGCGGCGGTGATCGCGGGGGCAACGACTCTGCCGGTGGCGGATGCGACGGGGGTGCAGGCGGGACAGCGGCTCACCATCTTCGACCTGGGGCAGAGCGAGGCGGTGACGGTGGCGGAGGGCTGGACGCCGGTGCAGGGAGCGGCGAGTGTGCCGCTGGTGAACGGGACGCTCTTCGCCCACACGCCGGTGCTGCGACCGGTGAGTGTGGGGCAGCAGCCGTACGATATCGGGGTGGGAGCCCTGCCGCCGGACGTGAAAGAGGCCGTGCTGCTGATCGCCAAGGCGCTCCTGGATGTACGGGGGGCGAGTGCGCTGGTCATGGGGCGCACGGGAGGCGTGAGTGGAACGCAGGGAGCCCCGGTGGGGGGCGTGCAGCTCGTGCCGGTGCAGGCGCAGGAGATCCTCCAGCGCCACCGGCGGGTGGTGTGACATGCCAGGACCACTGAGTATCACCATCGAGTTCCGGCAGATCGAGCGGGCGGCGGCTGGGGCAAGGCTGATGGCGGCGCAGCTCGTGCAGACGAAGGTGCTCCTCGATGCCGCGGGACGGGTGCTGCTGCGGTCCGTGCAGCGCGTGGCGCCAGTGGGACAGGAAAAGGTGAGCTACGGCGGCAACCTCGTGCATCGCGGCGGGACGTTGCAGCGCTCACTCACCTACCGGGGCGGTCATGGTGCGGGCATCTACGGTGTGGCCTACGCCGATTTCGTGATTGGCGGCACAGCGCCGCACCTCATCCTCCCTGTGACAAAGAAAGCACTGTGGTGGCAGGGCGCGGCGCATCCTGTGTCACAGGTGCAGCATCCAGGGACGGCGCCCAATGACTTTCCGCAGCGGGCGGTAGAGCAGGCGAAACCGAAGCTGGAGGTGTTGATGATGGAGAACGGGCGGCGCTTGATGCGGCTCATAGGATCACAGTGAGGAGGAACACACGTGTGCCTAGACCGCAGACGGCTGGCTGGCGCTGCGGATGGAGCGGCCCACCTGTTTGACGGCGCCACTGGCGAGCTGGATGCGCACGCTGTAGAGGCCGCGATGCTGTACTGGTACGAGTTGATTCACGACCAGCATGGTGCGCAGCGGCTGACCTTTGGGAGACAGGGGAGGACGGCCAGGGATGAAGCGTCCTTGGAAAGGGCTGGTGAGTGTGGCTCCGTCGCCATCGTGAATCGTCACCATAAACTCGGATACCTCGTTCGATTCGGCCCAAGGCACAAGGATGCCAATCGCGATGCTGAAGCTCACCTGGGCGGGGAACTGCGGGATAACGAGCGCGTCCCACCCGCCGCCCATCATATAGAGCTTGCCATTAATGACCTCGGCACGATCAGCCAGGATGATGAAATCGATCTCAGTACGCTGGAGGGGAGCCGCCTCTTCTCCGGTTGTCATGCCGTACGTCTCCTCCCGTCTACATGTGTAAACATTTGAGGTTACCATAGATGGAGGTATGGCACTATGCCCCTACGTCGGAGTGGTGTGAAGCACGGTGGGCACAGATGAAGACAGTTGCGATGATCGCGAGCCAGTCGTCGAGTTAGGGTTCGACGACCGTTTCCGAGAGCATTTGCAGGATCGTGGACGGTATGAGAAGCACCGCATCAGTGAACGTGAGATTGCCGAAGTATTTGAAAACGCGCCCCAGTTCTTTATCAATGCAAGAGGTGAGGGCAGGCGGGCGCCGCTTGTCATGGTCGGACCGACCATCGCTGGGCGCATGCTTGTCGTGCCGATTGAGCCTACTGAGAGTTGGGGAGTCTGGCGGCCAGTAACTGCCTTTGAAGCGAATCGCCACCACCGTACACGGTATGAAAGGCCTGAAGATGGAACGTGAAGACATCGAGCTTGGCGAGAATATCACGGCGCTGGTTGGGAAACAGCGCTCGGGGACGGTGGTGCTGTCGGTGCGCCTTACGTCCCGTGAGCTCGGGCAGGTGGAGACACTTGCTGATCGCCGGCGTTGCACTATGTCGGACGTGGTCCGGGACGCTATTCGTGGCTACGTCCGTACGCACAGTGTCGAGTGGCTCGTTGCCACTGGGAAGGATCTCAACTTCTCTGCACCGGATGCACCGGTGGTGACAGCACTCGGCACTCCGGCTGAGGTACAGTTCCAGTCCGGCGCCGCGGAGCAGCGCACGGAGATGGCGCAGGTGCCCAGTCCAGCGTAGGAGCGTTGAGCCATAGGGCCAGACGCTACAACGAGAGCCGTCCTTCGGGGCGGCTTTTTTCGTGGGCGAAACGGCGGGAGGAGATGGAGGATGTCACGCCTCGCGGTGAAGGAGTACTGCCGGCAGCAGCTGGCGCTGCTCGACGTGCCGGTGCCTTGCGTGGTGCTGGCCCAGCGGCCGCGGGAGATCGCTGCGGCGGAGCAGGCGGTCATCATCGTGACCTTGCCGGAGTCGCGGGAGGAGCGCTTCACGGCGCCACGGCTGTTTGGCCGGAAGCAGGTGACCTATGGTGCCGGGCTGGAGATCTACTGGGTGGCGGCGGACGACCAGGCGGGGGGAACGGCCTTCGACCAGTTGCTCGACCAGATCGACCAGTATTTCCGGCTGGCAGCGCTGCCGGTGGCGATTCGTGATCCCCAGAGCGGCGAAGAGAGCCAGATCGTCTTCATCGCCGAGGAGATCGCGACGGCGGTCGAGGAGCCGCTGCTCGTGGAGGAGCTGCAGGGCTACATCGTGTTCACGGCCCGGAAGACGGTGCAGGTGGTGGAGCATACGACAGGATGATGCGGCATGGCGAGAGGGCACCGGGTGTTCTGCCTTTCCACCCGGCAAGGTCGGGCGGGACGACCTCATGCCACAGGATGACAGCACTGAGGAGGATGAGATGCGACTGCACTACATCGGGGAGAGCGCTGGAGCGGTGCCGGGCTGGCCGGCCTGGCAGCCAGGTGAGGTGCGTGACGTGGGGCCGGATGAGGAAGCGCTGCTCACCGGCCAGCCGCTCTGGCAGGCTGTGCCAGACCTACCAGATCCGGCGCGGCAGCAAGAGGCGGCAGACGCGAAGGGTCTGCCGGAGGATAGTGCGGGGGCTCCCACGTCAGCGGGGGCTCCCACGTCAGTGGGAAGCGAAATGGTGCCAGCAGCAGAGGGGGTGGCGTAAATGCCAGCATTGACCAGCTATCTCGCGAGTCAGGGATTCATCGGCGTCGCGGCGGAGACTACCATTGGGACGCCGGTGGCAGCAGTATCGTATGTCCAGCTCCTCGACGAGAGCATCGTCCGGGAACCGGGGATCGTGCTCGAAAAGCTCATGCGGGGCTCACGGGACACGGCCTTCGTGCCGGTGCTCGGCGAGCAGAAGATTACGGGGAAGATCGATACGCCGCTCTACGTCGATCAAGGGATGCACTTTCTCACGGCAGCCATCGGGGCTGACCTCTACCAGTACGCCAGCACTGCAGTAAGCACAGTGGCGATCGGCGGCACTGGCCTCGTGTCGGGCATCACGAGCCTGACGCTGGCAGCACTGCCAGTCAGTCTCGTCGCCAATGACTACCTCCAGCTCAACCAGGGGACGTCGTCCGTCTCGAGCGCAAGCAACCTCTCGGAACTGCGCAAGGTCGTGTCGATCACTGGGACGGGACCGTACACGGTCGTCGTGGATAGCGCCACACGGCTGGCCTACACTGCGACGGGAGTGGTGGCGCGGGTGCCGGGGAGCACGACAGTGTTCACGCACGTGCTGGTGCCGGACAAGCCGAACGCCTCGTCCTACAAGACGCTGACGGTGGAGAAGTGCCTCGGCGGCCTCACGAGCCTGCAGTATGCCGGGACGCTCGTGAGCAAAATGGCGCTGGCGATGACGACGAAGTCCGCGGTGAAGGCGACGTACGACCTCACCGCGCTGGGGGAGGGCCAGATCACGCCATCGACGCCGTCATTCGGCACGTCGGCGCCGCTGGCCCTGGCCAACCAGTCGGTGAACCTCTGGGGGGCAGGGGACACGAGTGTGGCGAGCTTCGATCTGGATCTCGACAATACCGGCAAGGAGTTCTGGACGTTCAACGGCGGCAACTTGCCGAGCATCGCGGCGCCGGTGGAACGCAAGATCACCGGGAAGTTCACGAGCATTCTGCAGTCGATGGGTTACTACAACGACATGACGGCCGGGACGACCGGATCGATCGCGCTGGATCTGGTGCAGGGGGCAAGCAACGTCTACATCTCGCTGCCGCAGTGCGTGCTGACGAAGCTCTCGGCGCCGCTGAAGGTCGGTGACCTGGTCATGTACGATGGGGAGTTCCAGGCGACCTACGCGGACTCCAGCGGCACCAGCATCTCGGTGAGTGTGAACAATGGCAAGTACCTGCCGTTCATCTGATGCTGACACTCCTGCTCTGTACGGCAACAACGTTCCCTGGGCGGCTCATTGACGCAGTGGAGGGTGATGCGGTGTGTCACGTGGCGCTCGATCTCGGCGACGGCTACGCAGTCGCCGAGGAGCCGTGTGGACTGTGGTGCCGGCCGCGCGCCCAGTACGGGATGCAGGTGCAAGAGTGGGCGTTGCCACTGACGGAGTCACAGCAGGCGCTCGTGCGGCAGTGGCTGCTTGCGCGGGTTGGATCGGCCTACGACTACCGGGTGATCGTTGATGACGCCATCCGGTTGCTCACTCACGTCGAGCTGCACCTGGAGTCACCGGCAGGGAGCCGGTCCTACGACTGTAGCGGCGTGATCGCCGCGGCGTGCGCGGCGGCAGGCTGGCAGCCATTTGGTGAGCGCGATCCCCGGACGGTGACGCCAGCGGACTGGGATAGGCTCAGGAGCAGTAGGCAAGAAAGGGCAGCATGATGGGCTACAAGGCGAAGCGATTCGGCGTGCGGAAGGTGGACCTGGACCAGGGCTACTGGGTGGAGGTGGCGCCGCTGACGAAGGCGGAGGATGACGAGTGCCAGCGGGTCTTGCTCGGCGGGGAGCTGGAAGGGCCGCTCGGCGACGTGCAGGCCATGCGGGCGCGGCTGCATCAGAAGGAGTACACGGACCAGATTCTGTGCTTCGCCATCAAGCGCTGGAACCTCGACGGCGAGGACGGCGCGGTGCTGCCGGTGACGCTGGAGACGGTGCAGGGCCTGGCGGATGCGGATAGCACGAAGATTCTCGCGGCGGTGCGGGGTTTGACGGACCCCCTCAGCGATGCGGCGCAGGCCCGGGACTGACGCTGGCCGCCATGCTGTTCTTCAAGGGACAGGGTGGCGGCGAGGATCTGCCGTATCTCGCGGAGTATCTCTTGAGTCTAGATGGGCACGGTTCATGGCAGGAGTTGCAGGCGATGCCGGCGCCGGTGGTGCGCTTGTGGTTGCTCTACCGCCAGATGCGCATCAGGGCAATGGAGGGCTAGCGCGGGGTACGCTCGATGGCTTCGATGATGCGGCGGGTACGGCGGTCGGCAGAGGAACTGGCAGTGACGGCAACTGCCCAGATGGCTGCTGGGATCCAACCGAGTATGGTGATTTGCAGGATCAAGCAAAACAGCGCCTGGAAGGGCTTACCAGCCAGCAACATCCCAACGGGTGGCAGCAAGATGGCGAGCAGATAGCGCATGGGTAGTCTCCCTTCGTGCAGAGTATATGGACAAGCGGGCGAAGTGTGTGCCGGTGGCAGAGACGAGCGCCTCGAGGCGCGTGTCTGTGCTGGGCGCCGTCGTTGGCGGGATCGATGCTGGTGTGCGCGTGGGAGCGGCACACGGCGCAGTGTCCGTGGCCTGTGGAGCACATAACGGCATCGGGGCGATGGCAGCTCCAACGATGAGGAGGACAGCGCCTGCACCGATGGCCACTCCCGCTGAGCGCCGTGAGTAGATGCGCAGTGGGCGTAGGTGACCAGGGATGAGGGCAATGAGTCCAATCACGATGATCACAGGTCCGAGCAGTTCAAGAAGGACAGAAAGCAATACCACAGTGCTCCCCCAATCTAGCAGACGGGCGAAGCATACAGAACTGTGGCGGAGGAATGTGAGTGGTAGGAAGGGTTTCACGCTGATGAGCCGGCGCATTCGAGGAAGAAGTACACTCAGGACATGGCTGGAGCGTTCTTTCCATTTGGCGTCTTCGAAGATGCGCATATGGTGTCAGGTGATCCAGCTGCCTTCCGGGCGATGGCTCGAGACCTCTTCGATCATGGTCTCAACAGCGTCTGCTTCGTCAACAACCAGCTGGCACGCGACGGTGTGTTGCTTGACGTGGCCGATGAGACGGGATTACGGGTAGTGTATGCCCCGAATGGCGATCTCGTCGATTTCTACGAGCGCGCCCATCCCACCTATACCGAGGCTGTGTCGCTCCTGGCACCTGTTGGAAAGGCGCTGTGGAGCCATCACTCGGTGATCGGGGCGAATCTCAAGGATGACGCAACGACCGTGTTGATCCCGCACCTCACCGCGGTGATGGCGGCACTGCGCGGAGAAGCGCCGGTCGTGCCCGCCTTCCCGACGATTCCGGGAGGCTCGCAAGAGGTGTTCCAGCGGCTCAGCCCACCGCTGCTCCTCACCTATACGTATCCTTGCACCATCGACACGGGGATCTGCGACTTCTACACGCCGGACTACCTGGGAAAGAACTCGATTGGCCAGGGCTGCAACGATGCTGCTGGCTTCTGGCGTGTCATGAGCTGGGGGCGGGCGCCGGGCACGCCGCTGTGGACGGTGCTACAGACGCACGGCAGTGACAACTTGACGCTGTCGCACCTACGCACGCCGACGGTGGAGGAGGTGCGTCTTCAGACGTGGCTAGCGCTCGCGGAGGGCAGCAAGGGAGTCTTCTACTTTGTCTACAGCACGCAGCAGTTCTGGATCGGACTGAAGGACAATCCGGAGCTCTACGGAGAGGTCGCGTCGCTCGCGCAGCGAACTCGGCCTTTCCACGAGCTGCTCTTGCGGTTACGGCGGCTGTCGCACGATTGGATCGGTGCGGAGATCACCAACTCGGGAGAGACGCAGCCGCACCTTTCGCTGCCGTTCCAGCCGCAGGCGATGTGCCACGAGGACGAGCGAGGCCAGGCGTATGCCTTTCTCATCAATCGCTCCCCGCTCTCCCAGTGGCTACGGTTTCGAGGGCTGCCGGCAGGTGTAGTGCTGGAGGAGGTGGAGCGCGGCTTCCGCTACGGTCCAGCGGAGCCGATTCCATTTGCGGGTGGTGATGGCAGGCTCTTCCGGGTGTCGGGGATGACGTGGCCAGCAGCGCCGGCGGGTCGCAATCTGCTCAGCAATCCTGGATTCGAAGCGGAAGGTGCAGCAGCGGACGTGTGGAAGCTGAGCACCGGCGCTCAGATCGCGGTGCGTGAGCAGCACCGCGGCGCGAGGAGTCTCCAGCTCACCGGCGATGGCACGCAGTACTATGTTCACCAGGCGCTACCGTCACTGCGGCCCAATACGCCGCACATCATCCAGTTCTGGGCGAAGACGAGTAGGCTTACCAAAGGGCGGGTGTGGCTGCGCTACGTCATGACCAAGCCATACGGGGTGATCTCCCCGGCCGTCACGCCCGTGCGGGCGGGATTTCCAGAGTGGCAGCGCTACAGTCAGCTCATCTACAGTCCGCCGGATGCTGGCGCTGACCAGCGCCTCGACATCGTCTATGAACTGAGTCAAGGAGAGGCTGTCTGGATCGATGACGCCGTTCTCGCTGAAGGAGCGACGCCACCACAAGGGGATGGGGTCGTGACCGAAACTGCCGTCGTGATACTCGATGACTTTTCGGACGGTGGTGCGAAGTGGCAGGTGCCCGCGTCTGCGGGCGGCGTACCCACCCTCTTGGAACGATCGACAGCACGAGCGGGAACGGCTCTGGGTAATGCGGGGGGCGCAGTAACACTGCGCTACGCGTTTTCCCAGGCGAATGGCGATATGAGTGCACGCCTGGCCTTGCCCGCACCCGTCGATGTGAGCCAGTGCGGATTCCTCTGCTGCGATGTGTTCGTTGAGCCAGGAGGGGCGGAACAGATGACGCGGCTCGGCATGCAGGTGGTGACGGCGAGGGGAACCGCCGACCTCGAGGCGAGTCACGTCTATGATGGCAACTGGGCCTATATGCGGCTGGACCTCAACCGTGCATCGGGGATCGATCGGACAGGAGTCCAGGCGATCAATGTGGTGGTGGAGGTGCGGCCGGGAGCGACGGTGACCCTCGAGATCGACACGGTACGGGCCTGTACGTACGAGCACGATGCGAGCGATTTCTTCTACTACGGCCGGAACGCTGGTGCTCCCACGCCCGCGACGATCAAGGAACAGGCGCGAGTGGTGCAGCGTTATCTGTTCGGCTCTACAGACGGAATTGGTCCAGCTGCTGCCTCTGGTGGTTATGAGCTCGACCCGGCCAAACCGAACTTTGGCGCTGTGATTGGCTGGAACCAGTGGACAGGGCAGCCCGAGGAAGTGGCACTGGATAACGAGAGCGACCACACGTTCAACACGGGCCTGCTGCTGGTGGGGCTCGTGCAGCTCTACCGGATGAGCGCGGAGCCGGTGTGGCTAGACTGTGCCCGCTGGCTGGTGGAGCACTACTTTCTCAGCTGGTATGTGTCGGCAGCGACGCAAGGGGCAGCTCCGGGGAGTGTGGGCTTCATGCCGTACGCCGTCCGGCGTACGGGCATACGGCTCAGCCAGACGAGCACCGATCAATACCTGGGAATGACGTGGGGGTTGCTAGAGTATCACCTCGTCACGCACGGGGCTGATGCGCGCGTGCCGCAGATGCTGACGGATTTCCAGACTTGGTGGAACAGCGCGCAGCACGTGGCCTATGATGGCACTCCTCACGCCAACCTCGGGAACAAGTCGCCTTTGACCGATGCGGCGGTAGCCTTTGTCCGGACAGGCGACAGCACGGCTGCGGATCCTGGGCTGGCGTCGCAGCTGGCTAGTGGGACATATGATCCGGCGCGGTATCCCTACCGGCGCGGCTGGCTCGGCACGGAGAACAGCTACTTCAACCAGTACAGCACGCTCACGTTTGCCATAGACCTCCTGCGCTGCCGCCTGCGTCGCACAAAGGCGCCTTATCCCGGGGCGGCGGTAGCGCAGATTCTGCGTGAGAACGCGCTCTTTGCCTTCGGCTTCGGCCAGTACTACACAACGGACCTTGGACCACTAGGTACGCCCTTCGGCACACGGCCGCTGGGCTGGACGCCCATCGAGGGGACGCCGTGGGATGGCATCAAGAAGGTGCTGCGAGCGACGTCGACGGGGAGTGTCGATGCGCTTGATATGGTGGGAACGCAGTGGTTGACATATGTGGGGCCCGTGTTGTTGCAGTTCGGTGGTGACGTGCAAAAGCTGATGGCCGCCGGCCGTGTCGTCACTCCGCCCCAGTCGGTGCGCTCGCTCATGGGGGAGATCCTGGCGCTGGCGAGCAAGAATGGGATCAGCGCACCAGGATCGCCAGCGGATGGTGCGATCCCGCGCGCAGCGCTTGGCCCGTGGCAGATTTACCACAATCAGATCAATGGTTCGCCACGAGTCGGCCTCCAT
>JAMCTA010000141.1 GCA_023381895.1 Chloroflexota bacterium | reverse complement strand
TGGTGTTCATCACCGTGGTATAGGCGAGGCGCCGGCGCTCGTACAGCACCTCGAAAATATCCCGGACTGTGGTACCCTGGCCGGCTGGACGGTCCCAGATCAACTCCATGATCTCCGCCTCCAGGTCGCCAAGCACCTTGCGGACACCCGGGCGGTCCGGACGGAAGGTACCGATATCCAATTCAGGTTCCATGCCAACATCTCCATCCCACGCTGTTGCAAGCCAGCTTCGTGCTCCGCCCAGGCGTCACTCGCATTCATTCGGTTGCCTAACGCATGCCGGACGCCGCGACCCGATCGCCATCGTCCTCGGCCGTAGTGTCTGACGCCGCCGGCGTGCCAGCTTCCCCGGGCGGAACGGCGGCGAGCCGCTGCGCCGGTCGTCTCCAGGCGAGCCAGACCACCGCGATGGCGATGAGCAACAACCCGGCCCCTTGAAGAACGGCCGGCACTCCTTGCAGGCGAAGCGCCACGTCGGCCAGGATACTGGAGGCCCAGTGATTGAAGACGAGGAGGAAGTCTGGCGTGTAGGTGCTCTGGCCGGTGAACGCTAGATAGAGCGCCAGCGTGCCCATGGCGACGAACATCAGCCCGGCTACCGTATCGGTGACCTTGGCCGACCAGGCGCCGAAGGCGAGCCGGCGGGCGCCCAGGCGCGTGAGCGTATGCTGGTCCAGCCCCAACCGCTCCCACAGCGCCGCGGCGAGCAGCAGCGGGAACACCATGCCGAACACGTAGGCCAGTCCCAATCCGGCCGCCGTCAGGGTGGAGGGGGACAGAGCCGTCAGCGCCAGTACGCCCACCAGCACCGGCGCGCAACAGGAACTGGCGAGGCCGGAGATGACGCCCAGGAGTAGCACTCCGCCGGCATCGCCCTGACCGGCTCTTGCCGGCGTCGAGAGCATCGGCAAGGGCAGAAGCCAGCCCCGACCACTCAGGGCGAACACGCCGAGCAGCGTGAGCAGGAGGCCGACCACGAAGTACACCTCGCGATGGTACTGGCCGAACGTCTGGCTGAGCGCGCCGATGCCGAGGACAATCGGCAAGAGCACTAGCGCCACCCCCGCGGAGAACAACAAGGTCATCGTCGCCAGCTGCCAGCCGCCCCGCCGGAGCGCCGCCGCCAGGTAGGCCGGCATGAGAGAGACGATACAGCAGGGGGCAAACAGCGCCAGGATACCGCCCAAGAAGGCGGCGACGACCGAACTGCTGTAGATCAGGGCGTTCATGGGCGGGTCAACTCCCCGAGGCGTCGACGCAACTTTCCCTCCGACAGTCGACCGTAGCCGAAGAGCGCTCCGTTCAGATAGATTCCCGGCGGGAAGGCGATCCCGTCGCGCAGCGCCCGGTCGGCTCCTTCTGGGGAATACAACGGCACTTCTTCCACGACCAGTGGCCACTCCTGCGTCAGGCGTTCCACGATTTTCCGGGCGTGGGCGCAGTAGTGGCAACCCTCGGCGGTGAGCAGGGTGATGTGAACAGTCGCCATCGTTCAGACCTTCTGCAAGGCGGTGAGGACCGCAGCGTCGGGGACGTACATGGTGTCCGGGGCCAGTTGCTTCCAGACCACCGTACCTTGCGGGCCGATGATAAAGATCGCGTGGTTATCCACCGGGCCCATGTCCATCCCGCCGGGCACCCGGAAGTCGCCCAGCGCCGAGCCCAGTTGGTGATCCGTGTCTTGCAGGATCGGGAAGCCGAGGTGCAACTGCTGTACCACCGATTGGGAGGTAGCGACGGGATCGACACTCGCGGCGAGCACGGTCGCGTTCAGACCCTGGATCGCCGGCAGATCCTTTTGCAGCTCCACGAGCTGCTGCTGGCAGGCCCCTCAAGTCGAACCCTCGTAGAAGTAGAGCACGACCTTCCGCCCGCGATAGCCGGCAAGCGAGATTGGATGTCCGGCGGTCGAGGGCAGCGCCACGTTGGGGACGGCCGTGCCGAGGGCTGTGCCGGCAACGGCGCCGCCGGAATGGCTCATCACGAGGCCAAAGGCGACGATGACGACCACGATCACGCCGGCCAGACTAGCCCAGAGCCACCGCCGCGACTGGCCGCGAGCGCCACGGGTTATTCGCATCGTCGTTTTGCTCGCCATTTGCCTCGCCCCCCACTGCGCAGCCATCGAAGCGCTCCAGTGCCACCCGCCGGTCTCATTGCGCCGGTGCCGGCGCGGCCCGTCTGGGTAATTCACCGCAGTGATCGTACCATGAGCGGTCGTAGCAAACGGAGCGGCCCGTACCGATGTGAGGATTGGCGGCCAGGCCGGGGGATCGACCTTTACCCCGGCACAGCCAGGCCGGTGACAAACGGGAGCAGGGGCATCGGCGATCTCAGCCGCTGCGTCTCAACGATCCGGAGATCTGCCGCTCTGATACTGTCGAGGGTGGAGCGGTTGAGGTGACAGCCAGCACCGAGTCGGCGCCACGCAGGCGTTAGCAGATCCTGCAAGTGCGCAACGAAGCCATCGTCGGCACGTACGTGCTCGATGAAGCGAAAGGCGCCGTCCGGTTTGAGGACGCGCCGCACCTCCATCAGCGCCCGCGCCTGGTCGGTCACGCTACAGAACACCAGGGTGGCGACCACGGTGTCGAACGAAGCGCCGGCAAAGGGCAGAGATTCGGCAGCACATCGGCAAAGCTCGACGTCCAGTCGCATCTCCTGCGCCCGCTTCGTTGCCCGTCGCAGCATGAATGGGTCCAGGTCGGTAGCGACGAGGCGTTCCACCGACTGGTAATAGGGAAAGTTGGCCCCCGTGCCGGCGCCAATCTCCAACACGCACCCACTCGCTGCGCCGGCAGTGCGCCGGCGCAACGGTCCCATCACCTTGCGGTCCCCCAAGCGATTGATGGGATCGTAGAGCGCCGCGAACCAGGGGTGTCCCTTGGTCTCAGTACCCATTGTGCCGCCTCATCTGCGCCGTTCTCGCGCCCCGCATATGCTTATGCTCGCCGGCCCGACCCTCGCGGGCAGGTGCAGCCGGTTCCAGGGCTCGCTCAGCTTGTCTGCCGCCTCCTCAGCTATTGTATTGACTATACTACGGTAGTAGTACCCTTGTCGATAGTAGACGCGCCAGTGTATTGCCGCCTCCAACGTCACGGCAGCCGGTGCACCGGAGGAAGCCGCTATCTGGCCGCGACGGGCTTGGTGATTCAACAGCACGGGATGGCGCTTACTTACCCAGGAGCTGCTGGGCCCGCTGGTCGAGAACCACCTGGACCGTCTGCTGGGCCTGATCAAGGGCCTGTTGTGGTGGCATCCCGCTGAGCGCCTGATCCCAGACCAGGCGCTCAGCGTCCCACATTTCGGCGGCGGCGGCCGTGAGCGGGCGGAAGCGGCTATGCCCCATCAGCTGCTGACTGGTGTCCCAGGCGTTATCGACCGCCGCGATGTTGGCTTTGTACTGGGTGTGCAGTACCTTGTCGATCGCCGGCTGTGCAGTGCTTCCTGGGAAGTAGATGGCCCCCGGCGTCTTCTTCTGTTGATCGGCCTCGGCGGCAGCGCTGGAGACCAGGAAATACTCCTTGCTCAGGAAGGTCGTGGCGAGCTTGAAAGCCGACGCCGGGTCCTTGATGCCGCGGGAGATCACGTAGGACCAGCCGCCCGACCAGGTGAGCGGCGGCATGGTGGCGTCCTTGCGTGGGATCGACGTGACACCGAAGTTCAGGTGTGTCTGACTGTAGGTGCGGGCGATGCCACCCAGCGCCCAGTTGCCGGCAACTGCCATGGCGACTTTACTGGCAGAGAAGGCATCCTGGAACTGGGGTAATACGCTCCAGGCCACATTCTGGATACCGGGGAGCCCGCCATTCTTCTGCGCCCAGGCGAGCGGGCGCTGGCCGTTTTGCGCCTGCAGGAGGCCGTACAGGAACGAGAGCGCATCGGCGTTGGCAGCGTTGTTGATGTCGGCGTGCCAGGGATCGGGCTTGCCATTGCCGAGTCGCTTGAGCCAGTGGCCGCCGCCGGCCCAGCTCCACAGGTAGAAGGCCTGGGGACCGAAGTTCATCCCCATGCCGAGCTGCTGCACCTGCGTCCCCTGCGACTTCGTCAGCCGCACGGCGTAGTCTTTGAGCGTCGGCCAGTCCTGGGGAGGCTTCTCCGGATCAAGGCCCGCCTGCTGGAAGAGGTCTTTATTCCAGTAGAACAAGCGATCGTCAGTGCCGGTCGGCAGAGCGTACTGCTTTCCGTCCATGCCTTTGCCCTCATCCACCGTGGCCTTCATGAAGCGCCCCATGTCGTACTTCTCCTGGCCGATGAGGTCATCCAGGGAGCGGAAGGCGCCACGAATGGCGTAGGTCGCCACCTGGAAGCGGTCAAAGACGACGACGCTGGGGGGAGTGCCGCCGGCTAACAAGGCGATGTACTTCGACTCCGCCTCCACGCCTTGGCCCAGGCTGAGCTGGATAATGGTGACCTGTGCGTCAGGGTGCTGCTTGTTCCACAGGGTGACGCGCGCCTGAGCGGCCATATCGGTCGGATTCCCGGTGATCGTCAGCGGCGTCTTCGCCGATTTGAGCTGAGCCAGCACGTCGACCGTCGGCGTTGCTGCCGGCGTCCCAGCCGCCTTGGTGGTGGTGACGACGGCCTTCGGTGCGGAAGTGGGAACTGTCCCGCAGGCGGCGAGGAGCCCCGCCGCCGCTAGTGTCGCTGCCCCTTCGAGCAGGCGCAGCACCCCCCGCCGAGTCAAGGATTGGTCCATCATAGCTCACGTCCTTTCCGTACGCGTCAACGCTACTCACAACCAAGAGGAAAGGCCATGGGGGGAGAAAACCACTGTAAGTGTACACAAAGAAGAACCGGCGTCAAGGGCGTAGGAACCGACTTTGGCACACGCCGCTGCCGTCTGGCGCGAAGCGCAGTTGCCTGTCTCTCCTGGATCAGCGGTGAGTTGGTAGAGTAGGAACGCCGCCACGGTCAACGAGCGTCACCGCCTGTTAGGCGCTGCCCTTGGCCAAGATGGCGTTGACCCGCGTCTCGATGGAGGCGCAGGCATCCCGAGCCGCCACCTTCCCCGCCCAGAGTGGACCCAACCCCTTGTTGACCGTACCCATGACGTCCGTCATCATGGGACTGCGTGGCAGCGGCCTGGCCGTCTTCATCATCGTGATAACTGCCTCTCGGCTGCCGGCCCACTCCGCACCAGGCAGCCACTGCTGCTTGACCACCGAGATGCGGGAGACGAAGGTGCCTTCGGTCTGTACGCCGGCCTCGTTGCCGGCAGGAGACGTCAGTTCCTTCAGCCAGGACCAGGCCACCTCCACGTGCCTACTGCCAGCGCCGAGCGCATTGCTGTGACCGATGACCGTGGGCACCATCCCGGCCTTACCCTTTGGCTGCGGACCGATCCGCAGTGTGAATCCGTGCTTGATGACCGTTTCGTAGGCGTTGACGGCAATGTTGTATTGGAAGAGCGCAATTTTGCCTTGTATAGAACAGGGATGGCTCGTTAGTGCCCTGCACGTCCACTGGCTGGGCCACCACACGGTAGCGGTTGATGAGGTCGGCCAGCCATTGCAGCGCTTCTACCACCGCTGGTTGGGTGAAGGTGCTCTGCTTCGGGTCCGCCGTCTCGGTGAAGGCGGCTCCGCCGTTGCTGAAGACGTACTGTATCGGCGCCTGCTGGAATCCGTGTAGGAAGGCGTAGCCGAGCTGCGCCGGCCGATGGCGCGTCGCAGGTCACGGCGCGTCGGTCGCGTGAATTCGATGCGATAGGGAATCTGCACCGTTTGCCTCCTTTGTGCCCGGCGCGTCGTGCCGGCGTCAGCACCCTACGGCAGTGGGCGCATCTGGAACGGAGTCCAGCTTGGCGTCTCGATTGGGTGGCTGAGGCACTCGGCTGAGTCAGGCACCATCCCCACATGCCGGCGTGCGCCAGGAAGCTCCTGAGCAGGGATGGTTGACAACTGAGGATATAGACGGTAGTGTTGTCAACCAAAAGGCAGACCGGAGAGGGAATAGGATGGACTCGGTATTCGGCCAGCGGCTGCGGCAGGTCCGTGTTGCCCGCGGCCTGACCCTCGATGCCCTGGCGGCAACAATGGGCGGCATCGTCACCAAGCAAGCGATCGGGAAGTACGAGCAGGGCCAGTCCCAGCCATCGCCGCTGGTGCTGAATCGCCTGGCGTCGGCTTTGGATATCAAGGCGGCGACGCTCTGGCGGGAACCGGCGGTGCGGATCGAGATTCTGGCTTACCGCAAACGGGCCAGTCTCCCCGTCCGGGAGCGCGAAGCAATTGAGAGCGCGGTCAGCCTGGCCTTGGAAGAGCGGGTGGCATTAGAGGCGATTCTGGGGCAGGGGAACGGTCAGGCGACGCCGGTGCATGCCTTTCCTGCCGCGACGCCGGAGGATGCGGAGGACGCGGCCGAGGCGTTGCGACGGTCCTGGGACCTGGGGATGGACCCCATCGCTAGCGTGGTGGACGTGCTCGAGGATCGCCACTGCCACGTCATTGAGCTGGTCGCTCCCGATGGGTTCGACGGCATCTCCGCTGTCGCGCGCGACGAGGACGGTCACGTCATTGCTGGCGCGGTCGTCAGTCGCCAGGGGGTGCCGGGCGACCGCCAGCGACTCAACGTCTGCCACGAACTCGGCCATCTCGTGCTACGCGCGCCGGACAGTGCAGATGCAGAGAAGTTGGCTTTTCGTTTTGGCGCGGCCTTCCTCGCTCCTGCCGCGACGCTCCGGCGCGAGATCGGCGTGAAGCGGGTATGGCTCGACCTGGGCGAGTTGTTGCTTGCCAAGCGCACCTTCGGCATGAGCCTCCAAGCGTTGCTCTATCGACTGAAGGATCTGGCGATCATCAGCGACGCGCACTACCAACAGTGGTGTATCCGCATCAGCGAGCAAGGCTGGCGGAAAGAGGAACCGGCGCCGCTGTCGCCGGAGCGCCCGCAGTGGCTGGAGCGCAACGTCCGGCGGGCTGTCGCGGAGGGCCTGCTGACAGCCGACGACGGCCGCCGTCTGCTGGGTGAGCAACTCGCCGAGCGTCCGTCTCTCTCGCTAGTAGAGCGGAGAGCGTTTCTGGGGTTGCCGCTGGAGGAGCGACGTCGGCTCCTCGCCGTGCAGGCCGAACAGGTCGCGACAGCGGCGCCGAGCACCGAGTGGGAGGACCTGGAGACGGGCGACTTCCTCGATGAGTAACGGCAAGCCGCCCCAGCGCGGCGAAGTGTGGGAGGTCGACTTCGAGCCGATTCAGGGCTCGGAGACGGGCAAGCTCCGCCCTGCGGTCGTCATCAGTTCGGATGCGCTGGCGCGCTTCCCGGTGCGGCTCGTCGTCCCGATTACAGAGTGGCAAGAGAAGCACGCGCGGACCTATTGGCGTTTGCGGATCGACCCAGAACCGCGGAACGGCCTCAGCAAACCGTCGGCCGCAGACGTATTGCAGACGCGCGTTGCCGCTTTGAGCAGGTTCAAGACCTATCGAGGGGCCCTGCGAGCGGACCAAGTGGCAGAGCTTGCGGCGGCGCTGGCAGCAATTACCGAGTATCAGTAGGTGGAATGTGGGGTCCACGGTCTTGAAGGGTCGCGAAAGGAAATGGCAATGGGAGCATATCAGTCACAGACATTGTCTGGGAAGTTGGTGGAGCAGGTTGCCAGGGCCGTCTTGGTCACCGATGTCCAGGGGATGTTCGTCTGCCCGGTGCCTGGCTGCAACGCCGCGATAGGTTACGCAGTGGGCGATGTGGTCGATCACCTCTGGACCAGCCATCGTGGAGTCGTCGTCGGCAGCGCCATCGCGCTCATCGTGCTGCTCGCCGCGCAACGGAGGAATGCTTGAGTGGCCACAGCAAAGCGAGCGCCCGAGCGTGGCAGGAAACGGCAGGTTAGTCTCGCCAGGACCGATGCAAACGGTAGCGGCCGGCTCCAGAGCCGGGCGGAGAGTGGCTGACAAAGGCACGCGATGAATCTAACCGCAGATCCGCCCCCTGAGTCTCCTCGGGCACCTTGGCTTCTTCCCGGCGACTACGGCGATGCGCTGATACATATCGGGTGGCTCGTAATTCAGGGGAAACGGTTCCTCGTGTTCGGTCTCGTCGAGCTGTTCCCGTCCGAACTGCCGCCTCCAGACGAGACACCTGAATGCACCTGGGATTACCGGTATCGGGGGATCACGCACCGCGTCTACCTAACGAGGGTCCGCCTGTCCGCTGATGCTGCCCTCTCGTGGTACGCCAATTGCCGCTCTGGCAAAGTGATTCTACCGGGCAATCGTGAACCAAATGCCCTCCCTAAGCTGTTGGAGGTGGCAGAATTTTGGGCCGACCCCCAATGGCCCAACGCCGTGGTCGCAAACGAGATTGCATTTATCAGTCGATCGTGGGGAACAGTCCGCATCCATCACCTCCTACAGTCGGCGACGTTGCCCGCCATTGACAGCCTTTTCCAGTGTGACGATGCGCTGCGCTGGTTCTCAGATCGCTTGTTCTTCGATCTGGCGGAATTTCGTGAATGGGTCGGATCGATGCATCTCGTGGCACCGAATCCGGTGTTCCGCAACCTGGATCGCCACCGGAGAATCGCCGACGATGGTGAGGAGACGACCATCGTGCGCATCGTGGCGAGAGCCGGACAGACACTTGATGGACTTTGGCTGCACGTCACCGAACACGGTCCCACAGGCATCATCGCGGCCTCGTCCATCAAGATTGCCGGACCGCTTACCCTTGTCCGTCATCTGGGCACCGTGGAGTCCGTGAGCCACCGAGTTATCTGTCCGCAACGTGGCCTGCTTGACTGGAGCAGCGCTGAGCCGTACGTTGCTTCAATCGTTCTCAATATGAAAATGGTGGAGTCGGAACGAAAGGTGACAGTACCCAGCCTCCCGCGGCGACCTGGCGAGACGTACACTGTTCCGGTACTTGGTTCCACAATACCAGCCGAGTCGGTGCGCCTCCACTCACACGTGAACGTCACGGCTTACGTTATGACGGGATGCCCCCCCGGTGGTGCATGATCGTTTCCTCGTCATTGATGACACGGTGTGGCTGTCTGGGAACTCCCTCCACACGCTCGGTGAGCGAGCCGGAATGCTTGTGAAGCTCGGCAAGCCCGCGCCGGTAATTAATGAACTGCAGCGCGTCCTCGGTGATGAGCGCTTGACGACGCTGGAGGAATGGATCAGAAACCGCGACCAGGATGCGAAGTGAGGCCATTCTCTGCACAAGGCAGTTGTAATCGTATGCCGGAGCCTGCTGCTGCGCGCCATGCCGCCCTCTTGGCGCTCGCGCCTGGCAGCGTTGACCACCTCTGTTGCCCGAGCATGCTTCGATAGGAGCGAGGAAGGTGCGGACGAGTGAGGGACGCCCGTTTCGACCGCGATACCAGTGGTTCAGGGTACCGGCATCAGCAAATCGAGCAGGGAAAGCTCGTCACATTGGAACCCTGGTTCCCAGCGGCGGTCCATGCGCTCAGCGATTGGTGTGTCGCGACGATAAGGAACTTGGAAGCTGGTGCCATTACGTCTGAGGATAGTTCTATCGTCCCGGATGATGTGTTACGACAGTACCTTTCGCATGCCAACGGTGTGCCAAGTGATCGCGCCCATGCGTTTGCGGCGTGGAGTCAATACGAAACGGCGGCACCCCCTGATCCGCAGACAGACTGGATTTGGGGCACCGCTTTGGCCCACGCAGCGGTGGATCTGGGCAGTGACGTCAATGCGTTCCTCGTTACGGGGCGAATGGTCGCGTTTCGGCCGGCCGCCGCCGCGAGTTATCTTGACAGCCTCGCGTCCGCCCTAGGCAGCGACCGTCGCCCGATTGTGTTAGCCGCTATGCGGCAAATCATCGACCGCGTGCGGAATCTTCGCGGCTGCCAGGCTCGCGGCAATCAACGGGAACGCTTCGCCGCCGCCCTTGATATATGGTGGAAGGAGGACCGGGTGGCCAATGCCTGGACCACCAAGCCGCTCGACTACTTTCCGATCTTCTTCAACGAGGTGTGGCTATTGGATGCCGTGCGGCGACACGATCGAGCGATGTATCTGCAGATGCTCAGCGATACATACAATCCTCTGGCAGTCAAAGAGGCGCTCGAAAACTCGGAGGTTGTAGAGGACTTCGATGAACTTCTGAGCCTGTTAGTAATAGCCCCTTTTATCCGCACAACCCAGAATCTCGATGCACACACCGGTGACGCCGCAAATGCGCATCCCGGCGAGTCGCGCCGTTGCCTCGCGGCACCACTTCTGCTCAGTATCGCTCTTGAACACGCTCAGCGGCTCGTACATCTCCTGGCCCAATACGACACGTCGGACGAGTCCCTGGCGGAGAACAGGAAGCAGTTAGAGCAGGACTTGGCTGAGCGGTTCGAGGAACTGATGAAGGTCGTGCTGAGGCGCGAGGATAGCGTGACTTTGGCGTCCGAGTGGATGCTGTACTTGGCCCGGGAAGTTGCCCACAAACCATGGGACGCAACGCTCCCTCCCGAAGGCATTGCCCTGCACGCCGCCGCGCACGCAACAGTCGGCTATAAGAACTGGGAAGAGGTATTTTGCGGTCAGATTCATCTGTCGCGTGGCGACGTGAGTGGACTCGATGAGTTGCTTGCCCTGATTGTGCTGTCGTACGAACGAGACCAAGCCGCCGCTTTTCCTGCGGAGGAAGCTGCTCCGCTTCCCAGCGCTGGTGCCGGAGCGAAAGTTTCGCAGATGAGGATATTCACTGAGCTTTTGGATCGTGGCGACCCGAACCTCGAGATATTTAGAGACAAGGTGCCGCCTTCGGTCTGCCACGCGTACACAGCCCTCCTGTTCGTACGATCCCCCACGCCCAATCAGGCGTGGCACGAAATCTGGCTACGCCTGGCTGAACAGCGTCGCAGGATGCACTATCGCTGGTACGGGCAGGATAGGGTCGTTGATTATCCGAGCTTGTTTGCGCTGTACGCGGGTATTGCAGCATTCCAATGGCTGACGGATGATATGGCGGCCGACATTGAGGCCGCGCTCCACCTGTGGGATCGCCTGTACGACGCTGCCCTTTCGGTCGTGCTTCGGCTAGGGACCTCTGATCTGTTGTGGCCGCGCACGACCCAATGGCGGCGTGTGGTGTTGGTACTCCTTGCTTTTCTACCACACGGCTTACGCCGGTGCGGCGACAACATGCAGAGAAATGATCGGCTGCGCGTGGCACTATCCCGATTGGGTGGCGACGACGTGTTGGTCGTCGAAGGCGTTGCGTTGCTCAGCCTGAACGGCGTGTCGAACCAAGAGCTAAAGGATGCCGTCGCCCATGGCGTCATCGCTCTCCATGAAATCGTGATTCGATGCGAGGACACGGTGGGATCACGAAGCCGCGGTTCTACGGTGCCTTACACGCACAGTGCCCTTGATGCCTGTCGGGCTGTTTTGAGCGCGTCATGACGTTCCACAACATTATTGAGATCCAGGGCTCCGTGCTCGTCTGGACGGACCGGGACCCGCAGCCCGTAGTCGGCCCGTATCGTATTCGCGTGGCCGGTAGTATGGACGGGGGAGACCATGCCCGTTCGTCCTTGCGCTCATGCGTAGGGCGCTGTCATCATAGGGAACGAAAAGTTACATCCGGGGTTATGGTAGCCCAGTGAGGCCGTTGAGCGAGGAGGACAGGTCACGGCGCTCTCCGAAGCCGACACCCGCGCCAAGCTGATCGACCCGGCGATCTACGCCCGGGGCTGGACCGAAGACCTCCTGCGCCGGGAGGAGACCGCCGGGGCCATCACCATCGTCGAGGGGCAGCCACGTAAGCAGGCCAGGGGCCGCGTCGATTACACGTTGCGCGTCAGGGTCCACGCCGGCGCACAACCGGTCGCGGTGGCGCTGATCGAAGCCAAGGCCGAACACCTGCCGCCGGCGCACGGCCTGCAACAGGGACGTGCCTACGCCGACAGCAAACGCCTCAACGTCCCCTTCGTCTTCAGCAGCAACGGTTACCTCTTCGTCGAATACGACCGCGGCACCGGCCGCATCAGCCCGGCCCGACCGCTGGCGGAGTTCCCCACGCCCGACGACCTGCGTACTCGCTACGAGGCCTGGACCGGCTTCCGCCTGGATGCGCCGGAGGCCGCGCCCTTGCTGGCCCGCTATCCCGGCGGCGAAGGCCCCCGCCGCTACTACCAGGACGCCGCCATCCGCGCCATCCTGGAGAAGCTAGCGCAGTGCCACCAGCAGGGGCAGCCGCCGCGGGCGCTGCTCTCGCTGGCCACCGGGGCCGGCAAGACCTTCATCGCCACAGCCCTTCTGCAGCGCATCGCCGAAGCGGGCCAGTTGCGCAAGGCGCTGTTCGTCGTCGACCGCGAGGAACTGCGCAGCCAGGCGGCGGCCGCTTTGCACAACGCCTTCGGGGCCAACGCGGCGGTCGTGCGGGCCGGCGACGCCGCCAAGAATGCCCGTGTGCTGATCGCCACCTACCAGACGCTCGGCCTGGACGGCGACGCGGGTGACGAGGCCGACGCCACCTTCCTGACCGAGCATTACCCGCCGGACTACTTCTCCCACATCATCCTGGACGAATGCCATCGCAGCGCCTGGGGCCGCTGGTCGCAGGTGCTCACCCACAATCTGGCCGCCGCCCAGATCGGCCTGACGGCCACGCCCCGCGAACTGGACCTGGGCCGGCGGACGCCGGCAGCGACGGCGGACGTGCAGATCAGCGCCGACAACGTCGCCTATTTCGGCGAACCCGTCTACAGCTACGACATGGCCCAGGGCATCGAAGACGGCTATCTGGCCGCCTGCGAGGTCGTGCCGGGTCGCGTCAACGTCGACGCCACCGGCCTCAGCAGCGACGAGATCGTGGCTCGCCGGCCGACCAACGCCCGCACCGGCGCGCCGATGCTGCGCGAAGAACTACGCGAGTACTACGCCGAAGGGCACTTCGAAGACACCCTGCTGCTGCCGGACCGCGTGCAGGCGATGTGTCTGGACCTCTTCCAGTCCCTGCTGGAGACGGGCGGCCCCGAGCAGAAGACGATCATCTTCTGCGTGCGCGACCACCACGCCGAGGCGGTGGCGATCGCCCTGAACAACCGCTACGCCGACTGGTGTACCGAGCAGGGCGTGGAGCGAGCCGAGCTGTACGCCTTCAAATGTACGGCGGCCAGCGGCGGCAACGAGTATCTGGCCGACCTGCGCGGCAGCGCCCGCAGCCACTTCATTGCCACCACTGTGGACCTCTTGACGACCGGCGTGGACGTGCCCGTCGTCCGCAACATCGTCTTCTTCAAGTACGTGCAGTCGCCCATCGCCTTCTACCAGATGGTGGGCCGCGGCACTCGTCTGGACCCGCCCAGCGGCAAACTCGCCTTTCGCGTCTACGACTATACCAACGCCACCAGGTTGTTCGGCAAAGCCTTCATCACGAAGTACAAGGCGCCGGCCCAGCCGAAACCAGAGAACCCGGACAGCAGCCCACGCCCGGCCGAGCCCATCGTGCAGGTCGAGGGCATCGAGGTCCGCGTCAGCCACGCCGGCAAGTACATCGTGACGATGGTGGACGGCAAGGCGATGCCGGTGACGGTCGAAGCCTACAAGGCGCGCCTGGCCGAAACGCTGGTGGCGGAGGCCCCGACGCTGGACGAGTTCCGCCAGCAGTGGGTGACTCCATCGGCGCGGCAGTCACTGCTGGCCCACCTACCCGACGGCGGTCGCTCGGCCCAGGTGGTGCGGGCCGTGGATGAACGCGCCGATTACGACCTCTACGACATCCTGGCCGAGCTCGGCTACGGCCAGGCCCCGCACACCCGGCTGCAACGGGCGGCCGCCTTCGGATACAAGCACGCACGCTGGCTGAACAGCCTGCCCGGATCGGCGCGAGCCACACTGAACGCCCTGGCGACGCAGTTCGCCCTGGCCGGTACAGATGGCCTGGAGAACCCGGCGGTCTTCCAGACGCCAGGCGTCGTCCGAGCCGGAGGGCTGGCGGCGCTGGGCGTGCTGGGCCGGCCGGCAGAGGTGCTGCGCCAGGCCAAAGAGAGGATCTTCGCGCCGTGACAGTGGCTGATGGCGAATCCATTCCGTCGGCCGCGACGCCGGTCCACCCGCCCATTTATGGGCGGGCTACGATCACAAAGCCTGCTGAAGCAGGCTGGGTCTGTGCAGCGCCCATTTCCGCACCGTCCCCAGCCCCGTTCACGGGGGTTCGTCATCGTAGCCCGCCGCTTCAGCGGCGGGTGATCGTCCGGCGCGGCAATGGCCCAGGATTCGCCACCGACGACATTGATGAGCAGGCGTGAAGGCCATGCCCGGCACGATTGACGGCAAGCTACCCACGACGCACAACGCCGTGACGCCTGCCCCGCAGGGTGCCTTGCCGGCGGGCTGGCGCTGGGTGCGCTTGGGCGACGTCATCGCAGAAGCCCAGGTTGGCTTTGCCAGCGGAGCACGCGACGATGGTGGCATCATCCAGCTTCGCATGAACAATGTAACGACTCAGGGGACCTTCGACTGGAGTTCCTACATTCGAGTGCCGGCCGACGAAAAGACGATGGAGCGCTACCGTTTGCTGCCCGGCGACGTGCTATTCAATAACACCAACAGTGCGGAACTTGTCGGCAAGAGCGCACTATTCTTGGGCAGTGAGGATTGCATCGCCTACAGCAACCACTTTACGCGTCTGCGTCCACAGCCGACTCTAGACGCACGCTACCTTGTACTCTGGCTACAACAGCAATGGCACGACGGTGTTTTCCAACGCATTTGTAATCGCTGGATTGGCCAAGCGGCCGTGCAGCGCGACAAGCTCGTCGCCCTTGACATACCTCTTCCACCGTTGGCCGAACAGCGCCGCATCGCCGCCATCCTGACCGACCAGATGGCGGCGGTGGACCGAGCGCGTGCCGCGGCCGAGGCGCAGGTGGCGGCGGCGGAGGCGCTGCCACCTGCGTACCTGCGGGCGGTCTTTGATGGCGAGGAAGCGCAGCGCTGGCCGATGAAGCCGCTGGAGGAGGTGGCCGAACTTCTGCCTGCTAGATCAATCGCCACGGTGGGTGACACGGAAGTCATAGCAATTACCACGGCCTGCCTGTCGGAGTTTGGCTTTCAGCCTGCCGGCGTGAAGAAAGCCAGAATGTGGGCCGCGGACGTCGCGGACTGCCTGGTACAGCCCGGCGAGGTGCTCATTGCGCGCAGCAACACCGCCGAGTTGGTCGGCCGCGCCGCGGTCTTTGGAGGCATCCTCCACGGCGCTGTTGCCTCCGATCTGACCATCCGATGCTTACCCGGCGACGGCATGGAACCCCATTTCTTGGGGGCGTACCTGTCGTTTCTCTACCTCAGCGGCTACTGGAGGGATCGCGCAGGTGGCGCCAGCGGTACCATGAAAAAGATCACACGAGCACAACTTCTCAAGCTGCATGTGCCAGCCCCGCCGGTCACCGAACAACGCCATGTTTTGAAGGCTCTCGACCAGCAGCGCGCCGGTGCAACGAACGCAGCCTCAGCACTCAAGAGCCAACACCTCGCCATCAACGCCCTACCATCGTCCCTGCTGCGCGAAGCATTCAACGGAAGGCTCTAACCTGTGGTCCGCGTCATCAAGACTGACAGCAACAACGGCAACGGCAAGGCCAAGATCCTCGCCACCCAGCAGTCGCTCAACTCCGTCATCTGGGCCGTCTGCGACATCATGCGCCGGTCCAACTGCGCCAGCGCCTTGCAGTATGTGCCCGAACTCACCTGGCTGCTGTTCCTGCGCATTTTGGACGAGCGCGAGGACCAGGAGGCGGCCGAGGCTGAGGCGGTGGGCGCGGTCTTCACGCCGTCGCTGCAGGCGCCTTACCGCTGGCGGGATTGGGCTGCCGCCGACGGACCGAAGCGCGTCGAGCTCCAGCAGGGGGCGTTGGGCAGCTTCTTCGGCTTCGTCAACGGCGAGCTGCTGCCCCACCTCAAAGGGCTGCGCGACCGGCCCAACGCCACACCCCGCCAGAAGGTGATCGGCGAGACCCTCTCCGGCGTGGAACGGGTGCGCGTGGACACCGAACGCAACTTCCTCGACATCTTGGACAAGCTGGACCAGTTGCGCCTGGGCGCCATCGACCAGACGCACATCTTCACGCTCTCCCAGGTCTACGAGGGCCTGCTGCTGAAGATGGGGGAGAAGAACAACGACGGCGGCCAGTTCTTCACGCCCCGCGAGGTCATCCGGGCGCTGGTGCGCGTCATCGACCCGCAAGTGGGCGAGACCGTCTACGACCCCTGCTGCGGCACCGGCGGCTTTTTGGCCCAGTGCTACGACCACATGCGGCCGCAGGCCGCCACGGCCGACCAGTTGGACACGCTCAAGCAGTCCACCTTCTACGGCCGGGAGAAAGAGAACCTGATCTACCCCATCGCGTTGGCCAACCTGGTGTTGCACGGCATCGACAGTCCCCACCTCTGGCACGGCAACACGTTGAGTGGCGGTGAAACGTATGGCGGCCTCTTTGCCGGCGCCCCCGCCGGCTTCGATGTGGTGCTGACCAATCCGCCCTTCGGAGGGAAGGAAGGCCCGGAGGCCCAGACCAACTTTGCCTACAAGACCAGCGCCACCCAGGTGCTGTTCTTGCAGCACGTCGTGCGGTCGCTGCGGCCCGGCGGGCGCTGCGGCATCGTGCTGGACGAAGGTGTGCTGTTCCGCACCAACGAGGCCGGCTTCGTCGGCGCCAAGCGCATGCTGCTCGATCAGTGCGACCTCTGGGCCATCGTCAGCCTGCCGCCCAACGTCTTCGCCGCCGCCGGCGGGGGCGTCAAGACCAACCTGCTCTGCTTCACCAAAGGCCAGCCGACCAAACAGATCTGGTACTACGACCTCAGCGACGTCAAAGTGACCAAGACCCGTCCCCTCACCCTCGCTCACCTGGAGGAGTGCTTCCGCTTGCTTCCGACACGGGCCGACAGCGCCCACAGTTGGACTGTGCCCATCGCCGCCATCAAGCAGCGCAACTACGATTTGAAGGCGGTCAACCCCGCGGTCAGAGCGGACGGCGACACCCGCACGCCGGATGAGCTGCTGAACCTCATCGAGGCCCAGGGCCGCGAGGTGGCCGAGGCGCTGGCGGTGCTGCGCAGCCTCTCCACGCGGACCTGACCCAAGAAGCGGCGAGATGTCGACGGCCATGCCCTTAGCGGCCAGGAACGGGAAGGCGGGGCCATTGATACGGTAGGTGTCGGGCACCCGGCTATTGCCGGCAAAGAGCACCTGCAGCTTGTCCCAGTAGTTGCCGGCCGACGTCTCGACGGTCACCTCGAGGTCAGCATGGGCGTCGTTGAAGTTCTTGGTCAACGGGCCGTTCATCTGGGGCCAACCGGCCCATTCCCAATGCACCAGCTTGGTCCGCCCCTTGGCCGGGGCGCAGGCATCAGCCCCGGCCCAACCGGATCACGAGTTGCCGCCGGGTGTAGCCTCCGACCTCGTCCCTGCTGCCGAGATCTTGTCTTGCACCAGCCATGCCGGTCCTCCTGCGACTGTGGGGCCGCCTGCACAGCAACCGAATGTTCGCTCTCGTACGCCTCCTGGTCGTCGGCGGCAGCACAACGGTGGCCCAGGCGGCAGGGCCATCCTTGACATGAAAAGCGCCTTGGCGAGAAGAAAGCACAGCGGCTGCCTTCGCTCCTGGTGGGTTGAGCATACCGCAATCCGGAGGTTATCAAGACCTTACAATATCACCAGACAGGGTCTTTTCACTACTCAATTTGGTGGCCGAGGACGAGGGTGGCGGCAGTGCGTGGACGGTCGGCGTGGGTGCACGAGGCGGCCGCGATATTCGTGCAGTGGCAGCGCCGCAGCAGGGCGACGACGACTTGGGGCGCGGCGCCGGAGCGGATAGGCAACCTATTAGAGTTTGGCTGTCAAATGGCCCCAGACACCGACAGTCCCAGCTCGGGAAGCAGTCTATAGACGGCAGGAGTGGAGGGACTCGAACCCCCGACCAGCGGTTTTGGAGACCGCTGCTCTACCAACTGAGCTACACTCCTCTGCTTCGCGATAGCACATAAGGATAACAGGTGGCTGCAGCGTTGCAACACCAACTGGCCTTGCCTGCCGTTACTCTTGTCTCTTGGCGGGAAAGTGGAGCACAAGCGTGCTCAGCACATTCTCGAAGAACGTCGTGATGGACTGCGCCTGGGCCTCAGCTAGCTCCTGGTCACTCAACGCCAGCTCGGCTGCATCTGAGGCGTGGTCCATCCACTTGAGGGTGATTTGCAGCGCTGCTTCAGCAGCACTGAGCTCTCCGCCCTCGCGCTGCTGATGCGGCGCGTGATTACTCGCTGCTACGAGCTGCGCGTTCTCCGGAGGCAGCTGGCCAGCCGGCCCTGCTTCTGCCTCCGGACTTGAAGCAGAGTCATCGTTTGGGAGCGTGGACACGTCGGAATCCTCTCTTCGCGACGAGGCTCGTCGGGACGCACTCGCGCTTGGCTCTTGCGGAGCCTCCTGCCTGTCAGTCTAGCGTACCTGCTTGGAAGCGGGAGGATACGAAGAGATCGAGGTCTCATTTAAGGGGTTGCGGTAGATGTTGGCGATGGAGAAGGCGAAGGGGTTACGGTGGGCTGGGGAGTAGGGGTCGACGTGGGTGTCGGTGCGATCATGGTGAGCGACACCTTGCCGGGGTCGGTGGCAACCAAGGAGACCTGGTTCGGGAGATGAATACTGGGGGTGACCTGGTGATCACCGGAGCTCAGGCCGGCGACGTTGACGATAATCGCGATGTTTCGTGCCTGGAGGTTGTGCAACACGCTCGCTGGTCCTTGCAGCGTGAGATTGACGCTCGTCGTGGCAACGCGCACCTGCCAGCCATTGGGCACCCCCTCCACCTTCGGTGCCACGGCCAAGATGACGCTACTGGGAAGCGCAGTGATCGCGACAGTGACCTGAACCTTGTTTGCACCTGCGATCTGGACGCCACTTGGCGCTTGAAGCCCCACGCTGATCGTTTGGTTGGAGGAGGCGTTGGCGATGTTGATGGTGTTCGTTGGAATGGCTGTGAGCGGGTCAATAGCTGAAGGGTTACCCACGATCGTGAGCGTCTGCGGCGCAACGGTGATGCTCGACACCACGTATCCGGGGGCGGGCTGTCCGGTCAGCTGAGGCAGCACCGGTACAGTCTTCGTCACTGCCTGCTGATGGATCTCGACGTGCGCTGACACAGTTTTCGGGCTTAGTGTCAAGTCCGACGTGGATACGTCGCCGCCTTCTGCATTTTGGGGGATTAATGACACCGTCTCATTGAACGTCTTTTCGCGATTGTCCAGCCGGACCACCGCTACGACAGAGGCAATCTGGTTCAAGATCGTCTGAGGACCGCTGATCGTGACCGAGTTGTTGTCAAGCTGAGCGAGCGCGTAGGTGTAGCCTGCTGGAAGGTTGCCTTGATAGACCGGTTGGATCTGAAACTGGCGCTGGGAGATGCGGTCGAGCGTTACCGGGATAGCGCTGGGCACAATGCTGGCAGTATCGACCACCACTCCTGGCTCCAGTGACTCGACGGTCACGGGATAGAGCTGTGTGCCTGGCTGCGTCGTCTGGCTCACATTGACGGTGGCCTTGAACCACGTCACGGAGACACGATTCTGATCGCGGGTAGGAACGCTGACGCGAATGTGTACCGTGGGCGTCCCTCCTTGCTGTGGCACAACGACAAGCCCGTGTAGTTGCCCGCTGATCTCCACGGGTATCGCTGTTGGGACACTCACATCGACTGTTCCGGGCAACGTCTGTTCCGTGCGCCATACCCAGAGTCCTGTGGCAGCCACCAGCGCCACGAGGAATCGGATGCCAAGAGTGTGCGTGACAAAGTGAGCAATCCGTTCGGCAACCACGCGCTCAGGTCACTCCTTGATCGGCTGGATGGTCCTTCACCCGCTGGCGCGACGTAAATGGCCACCAGCGCCGTGACCGAACTTCTCTAGCAGTGGAGGACGAGGTTCCTCCAGACAAGCCAGTCGGGGAGCCTGTCGTTGCGCCGTGCAAGAGCGCAGCAGTCAAGACGGAGCGCAAACGCTCCTCATCGAGGTTGCGTATGAGCTGCCCGTTCATAGCAATGGAGATCGTGCCACTCTCTTCGGAGATGACGATCGCCACGGCGTCGGTTACTTCGCTGATCCCAAGGGCGGCACGGTGACGGGTGCCGAAGCTCTCAGTATCGGAAACCTCGTCAGACAGTGGAAAGAGACAGTGGGCGGCAACGATTCGATCACCTCGGATGATCACCGCGCCATCGTGCAAGGGCGCGTTGGTGAAGAAGAGGTTGAGGAGAAGGCTAGCATTGACCTGAGCATCGAGCTGTTCACCGCGGGCGATGATGTCGTTCAAGCCGGTCTCGCGCTCAATCGCGATCAGACCTCCGTAGCGACGCTCCGACAGCCGGATCGTCGCCTCACAAAGCTGGTCGATGGTTCGCAGGGGGTTGCTTGTCTGGTGCGGCGTCAGTGCGGTGAGGGGACGCTGGATGATGGTGCTCGTGCGACCGAGCTGCTCGAGGAGCCTGCGTAGCTCCGGCTGGAAGATGATGGGAATGGCAACCAGCAGTGCTGGAAGCGCAGTCTGGAGGAGCCACCCTAGCACCTTGAGGTGCAGAAGCTGCACCAAACCCGACAGCACGATCAGCACTGCAATGCCGATGAGAATTTGATCAGCCCTCGTACCCTGAATCACGACCAAGAGAAGGTAGATGAGCAAGGTCACAGCAGCGATGTCGACGATGTCAAGGAACGATACCTGATGTAGCAGAAGAAGAAGTTCGCCCACCCTGCGCTTTCTCTGGTATGGCCATCGCTCATCAACGATTGTACGTGAGGAGGCCGTCCCACTCACCGCTCGATAGGTCTTTGGGAGGATGCACGAGGGCCTTTGGGGAGAGTATAGTGTGCGCTCAGTTGCGAAATTACGGCGATTGCGGCACGGATGCAGGATCAGGTCAGGACCAGTGCTTGTTTTCCAACTCCAGGTAGCGCGGAAGTTGCTGGCAAAGACTGGAGAACTGGGCCGGGGTGAGGCTCTGCTTGCCGTCGCACAGAGCGTGTGCCGGATCCGAATGCACCTCGAGAATGAGGCCGTCTGCACTTGCGGTGACCGCTGCCCTGCTCATCACTGGAACGAGGTCGCTCCGTCCAGTTCCGTGGCTCGGATCGGCAATGATGGGCAAGTGCGTCTCCAGATGGCCCAAGGCGATCGCGCTGAGGTCGAACGTATTGCGGGTGTACTCAGCATCGTGGGTACGTATGCCGCGTTCGCAGAGCACTACCCGTGAGTTTCCCATAGCGAGGAGGTATTCCGCACTGAGCAGCCATTCCCGGATGCTCGCTCCGTAGCCGCGCTTGAGGAGCACAGGCTTTCCGACAGCAGCGACTTTCTGGAGCAGCCGGAAGCTGCTCATAGTTCTCGCTCCGATCTGCAACATGTCAGCGTAGTGCGCTACTAGAGAGATGTCCTCGGAATCCATCACCTCGGTCACGATCGGTAGACCAGTCTCCTCGCGAGCGAGGGCGAGGAGTTCTAAGCCTTCTTCTCCTAACCCCTGGAAGTCGTAGGGGGATGTTCGAGGCTTGTAGGCACCGCCACGTAGCATATTTGCACCGGCTTCGCGTACCTGGTGAGCGGTCTCGAGAAGCTGGTAGCGGTCCTCGACTGCGCACGGCCCGGCGATGACCGAGAAGTAACCGCCGCCAAATCTGGCCGCTCCAACCTGAACGATGGTATCAGCCGGATGCAGCTCCCGACTGGCGAGCGCGTAAGGACGAGACGTACTGGCCGTTGCCGGCGCTGATGCTGAAATGACCGCCATCTCGATATTCCCTCTCTTGCCAACAACACCTGCTGCGAAGAAGAGGGAGTCTCGGAAGTGAAGAGCAGCTTCGCCGCGGCTCCTGAGGTCTGGGACGTCTGAACCTGGGGGTCAGGCACTCATTTTAGCCACGGTCCGGCTCCGACGGCACGTCCGTGGCTCCCTGAGTAGCGCTAAGCGCCACTCCCTGCGCTCGCCACGACGTGCGGCCGGTAGCTAAAGAAGCCAAACCAGCTCTGCGCCGCAGCGACCGAAGTCACTGCTTTTCGCACTGCAACCCCATTTGCGGCTGACTGACACCGCAGCAGTAAGAGCCTAGCACAAAGCTCCTCCCCGTGTCTAGTAGAGTTGGAGGGGGCGCTGGCAGCGTTCTTGGCGTCACCGGTACGAGTTGTGCGAGATGTTCAATGCTGTACACTGGATCGTGGACCGCTCCTTCGCGTGGACGGCGCGTTTCCGCCGCCTCGCCCGCAACTACGAGCGCCTACCCGAAACGCTGGCCTACCTGCTGCTCCACCGCGCTATGCTCACTTTCCTCGGAAGTTCATAACAGGCTTTTAGAGAGATTCCGGTGCCGTCCACTGCCGGGTGTCGACCGACTGGTATGCTGCAAGCACCGCCGCCAGGGTGCGGGCTTCCTCTACAGCCGTGGTCTTTGGTTGGCGTCCATCACGAATGCAGTCCAGAAAGTGGCGGATCTCTTCGGTGAATCCGGATGACCACGGCACCTGGCGCTCTTCGCGTCTCCCGTCACGGATGATCGTCAGTCCACCGCTGGCGAGATCGAAACTGAGGGATCCGTCGGTTCCGAACACCTCAAAACCGAAGTATGACCGCTCGTGGTGGGTACTCCAGGAGAAGTCTATGATCCCGATCGAGCCACCAGCAAAGTGCGTCAGGATGGCGATTGTATCCTCAGAAGGCGCCAGCTCGTCCCAGATCTGCCTGCCGCGAGCGGCAATGACCTCGCGAATCTCCCCCATCAACATCCGCGCGACCGAGACCGCGTGGATACCGGAATCAATCAGGACACCACCCCCGCTTACCTCACGCTGCATCCGCCAGCTTCCCTCCTTGCTGCGGAAATAAAACTCCATCGAGACTTTCAGCATGAAGGGGTCACCGAGCACTCCTGATCGAAGCAAGTCCGCCGCGGCAACCGAGACCGGCTGGTACCGCCAGTTTTCCGCCTGCATAAAGATACTGTGCGCCTCCTGACTGGCGGCGATGATCTGGCGGGCTGACGGGAGGTTCACGGCGATCGGTTTTTCCAGCAGGACGTGCTTTCCCGCGCGCAAGGCAGCCAGCGCCATCGGCACGTGGAGGTTGTGTGGGAGACACAGGTCCACGACGTCAATCGACGGGTCTTCGAATGCTGACTGAACGTCGGCACTTACCCGGGGAATGCCAAACTCCTGAGCCAGCTTCTGCGCTGCATCGAGACGAACGTCCACCAGCAGCGTCACCTCGGCGTCTGGTTGAACACGCCAAGCCGGAAGATGAGCGCCGCGCGCAATGCCACCGGCGCCAATCAGAGCAACGTTAAGCATCGGTCCCCCCAAGATACTGGACGACGTGCGTGCGAGCGGCGGCCATGCTTTCCGGAGCTCCGCCCACCCCTCCCGTCGCCATGTGGGCAATCACCGCGTGAAACTGAGGTTCACGCTCACACGATCAGGCCAATTGGAGAGCGAGGTGGAGCATTCCCAGAAGACCGAGCTCGGTGATAGCGATAAGCTGAATCAAGATCGGGTTGGGGTTCTGGAGTGTCGCTATATTCTGGCTCAATAACCCGCGGACGCCATGCAAGAAGATCATATTCAGTAGGGCCACGATGAGGAAGACCCCAGCGCTGCTCAACACAGCGATGGGGAGAGCTAGCCACGGGCTCTGCAAGAGCACCAAGGCCACAGCGATTCCTAGGAAGGCGAGGAAGAGCAATCGTCTCGATGTAGGGGCGCCTCGGGAACGTTGCGGCACTACTCCTGAGAAGGTGTGAGCGAAGACGGGGGCCAGCAAGACCACCAAGGCGCTGCCGGCACCAACCCCCGTGACAAGGCGCAACACGTTAGAGGGTGCGTAGAGATGGGGTAGTCCCAGATCGGTGAACAGCGAGTTGAAGCCATCGATGCCCATGACGGCAATCAGAGCAAGGCAAGTGAGAATCATGGCTCGTGATGGGGTGCCACTGTACCGGCCGTTTCCGTGAGCGGCGAGCCACGAGAGTGTGAGCAGCGCTCCCAGATAGATTCCTGTGTCGCGGCTACAGAGCGGAAGCGGCTGGCCTCCGGGAGAGAAAGTGTGCGACAGAATCTGGGCGCAGACACCGGCATCAAAGAGGCGGAGCAGATCGAGAGGATGTTGAAGGACACCGCCGGCCAGCCCTGCGAAGAGACTCGCGATCACGGCTATCGCTATCGGAGGCCAGAACGGATCACCGCGATGCGTCAGAATCTGTCCTTTGCTGGAGAAGTCGGGCCAGCTCGCTCGTAATGCGCCTTTCATCAACGCGTCCTTCATCGAGAATTCTCCCCCGCATGCTGACGATAGGGATACGCCAGCGATACGTCTCCCAGAACTCTGCATGCCGCCGGATGTCTATGAAGCGCACGGGCAACCCCCAGCGCGAGGCCACTCGTTCAGCGAAGAGCTGCGCATCCTCGCAGAGACAACACTCATCCTTGCCGTAGACGACGACGTGATCTGCTTCTGTAGCGTCGTGCGGTTCACGATGGCTGGGCTGAGAGCTCATCATCCGGCACACTCGTGTTGGCCTCCTGTGCGGCCAAGAAGCTAGTGATCTTGTGGCCTGCTCCTTCGAGGATTGAGGTGCCGTGGCCGAAATGGCACTGCTCAATGTCGAGGGTCGAGAGTCGTGCGAGGCTCCCTTTCGCCTGCTGAACGCTGGCGCTGAATTCCGCGGGAGCGAAGTCCAAGATGCCGTCTCGGTTGACCAGCGCGTCGCCCACGAACAAGGCTCGCGCTTCTGGAAGGTAGTAGCAGACGTGTCCCGGCGTGTGTCCCGGCGTGGCGATGACTTCGAGACCTTCACTTCCAGGAACTACCTGAGCGTCTTCAAGGACGTAGTCGACTGGGTTGGATTGGTACATCTTGAGCAAAAGCCAGCGGCCGAAGCGCCCTCCTTCGGAGTCAGCCGCCGGCTTGACTGGAGGCAGCTGCCCGGAAATGTACGGCGCGTCGAGCACGTGGCAAGCGACACTGGCTCCAGTCAAGCGCCGGACAGTGCGGAGCCCTCCGGTGTGATCGATATGCCAGTGGGTCAGAGCAATCGTGGCAATGCTGCGCGGGTCTACTCCGAGTCTGCGCAATCCACGAACGACGTTGCGACCCTGGCCGCGCATCCCCGCGTCGATGAGGGTGAGACGGTCCCGGCCCACGATGTACACCCCAGCTCTTACGCCAGGGACTGGGGTGATGCGCAAGGTTCCCATACGCCCTCAGGACTTCGTGCTGGTGTCGGGCTGCACCCCGTCCGGTGCGGATGCGGAGGCGGCAGGGCGGTCGAGCGACGTTCCCGCGCCGGCTGCGAGCGCTGAGAGCGAGCTGGAAATGCTCGGACGCCGTACTGCCGGAAGCCGGATCGCTGGCTTTACGGGAGCGCCGGCGCCCCAGTCCTCAGACGAGAATACCGCAGGCGCAGATGACGAGGCAGTGTCGAGCGCCGCTGGCTCGATGGAAACCGAGGGGGGAGCGGCCCACTCAGCGCTGCTGCCAGGGGAGGTCATGAGGGGGCTGACTGTCGAGTGAACCGACTCACTCGCTAGTTGTGAAGCCTCTTGCACCGACTGGGTCATCTCTCGCTGGATGTCTTGGACCTCTTGCAGTGTCGATGAGAACGAGCCCTGGAGCTCACTCGTCATCCTGCGGAACTCGCGCAGACCGCGGCCTGCACCTCGGGCCAGCTCTGGAAGCTTTTCCGGGCCAAACACGAGGAACGCAATAATGAGAAGGGCCACAAGCTCTGGAGCGTGGTCGAGACCGATCATGTCAGATCCTTCCTAAACCCCTCCTAGCTCATCGCGACTCAAGTCAGAATCTCTAAGCGCGTCACTAATCGTCAGAGAACCGCTCTTCCTTCCAGGGATCGGCGTCGTTATGGTAGCCATTCCGTTCCCAGAATCCGAGCTCGTCGTGCTCTACGAACTTGAGCGCGCGCAGCCACTTAGCACTCTTCCAGAAGTACTTTCCTGGAATGAGCAATCTCACAGGATAGCCGTGCTCGCGCTCGAGCGGCCTCCCATCGTAGGTGTCGGTCAAGAGTGTCTGGGGATCAGCGAAGACTTCGATGGGGACGCTCGTCGTAAACCCATACTCGCATTCCGCCACGACGAAGTGGGCGTTGTGCTTTGGCTGAACACGACGCAAGAGCTCTTGGGCATCCGCCCCCTCCCACGCCGTGTCAAGCTTGCTCCAGCGAGTGACGCAGTGAATGTCGAGCGTGACGCTCTTGCGGGGGAAAGAGCGAAATTCTGTCCAGTTCACGTCGACAGTGCGTTCAACGAGTCCATACACCCTGAGATTCCACGTCTGTACATTGACGTTCGGTGTTGGACCATAGTGCAGAACGGGAAAGTCACGCGTCAGGCTCTGTCCCGGAGGGATTCTCTGAGCGATGCTCTGATCTCGCTCCGCCCGGCGGAATGCATTGAAGACCATCGTGCCCTTCTTCTCTGGGGAACGTGCCAGAGGGCGCCCGTGGGCACTCCCACCTCTCTACACTATACCCCTTGCCGAAGCCGGTAGCGTGGGTGCTACAGCTTGAAACCGGCAAACGGAAAGTAACCCGCGAAGCCGAAGAGAATTGCCACGACCAGACCAGCGGTGACGGAGCGGGGCATGCGCTCGCTGGAGAAGAGCTCAGCAGTTGCCAAGGATAGAGCGGGAATGATGGGGAGCATATAGTAGATGTAGGAAATCCGGTGGTCAATCACCGTGGCGGGTAAGAAAGGCAAGTAGCACACGGCAAACCACACAATTGCTAGCAAGGCATTACGGCGTTCAGAACTGCTGAGTCGCGCCAGCGCGTACGCATATGACATTGGCAGAAGAGCAATGAGGAACGGGTTCATAGCACCACGGAACAGGATTGAATCGTACTGCCGGACGATCTCTGCGGGAGGACAGGGTTTGTTACCCGGAAGCGTTGTGCTGCAGACGGTGACCGTCACCTTCAGGTAGGGAATCTGAACCTCATTGATGAGCCATTCCCAAGGCCAGCTTTCGATACCGGTTGGACCCGCGTGATTGGTGAGACCAGTGCCATATTTCCAGATGTACTCCAGGTGAGCTATCGGGTTCTTGTACGTGCCCCAGTGCAGGTCTAGCTGCCACAGACCGATGAGGAGCACAGCGATCGTTACCCCTCCCATAACGGCGAGATCGCGCAGCTGGAAGAAAGCCCTTTTCCAACCTGGGCGCTGATATCCAAGCAAGGCCAGCACGTAGACACCCACTATCACCGGTCCGAGCGCTCCGAACTCCTTGCAGAGAATGCCAAAGGCAAATGCGAAGCCAGAGAGGATCGGGTGTCCTCGGAGGAAGAGGGCAATCCCCGCGAGCATCCCGAGCAACATGAAGATGTCGAGAATGCCGATGCGGCTCGTGACGAACACGAGATTGTCGAAGCTCATCAGGAAAGCAGCAAGCAGCGCTGCCCACGGTCCGAGGCGCACGCGCCGTCCGATGGAGTAGAGCAGAGGAATCAACAAGGTACCGGCGACGACACTGCCCCAGCGCCATCCCCAGGCGTTGTCACCGAGCTCGCGCATGTCGAAGGCCATGATCAACTTGGCTAGCGGCGGATGCTCCGCATTGGGGTCCTTGCCAACCGGGCTGTGTGCATAGGGCGCGTCGGAGCTCTGTGGCAACCCGAGAATGGTGCGCGCGGCGGAAACGTAGTATTTCTCGTCAAAGATGAGTGAGCCGGGAGGTTGATCAAGCCACAGCACGCGGAAGAAGAACGATACGCCTACTAGAACAACCATGAGGATCTGAGCAGGATGCCAGCACCGGTCCCCGCCCTTAGCTGGCAACAGGCGCTCTGTAGCGGCAGACATCCCGAGGGGCTGTTCCCGCGTGCTTTGCGGGCCTAAGGCTACTGCAGCGCCGTCCTCTCTGGCTGCTGCCTCGGCCTGGACATCTGCGGGGGAAGTGGCATGATGCTCCGTGACAGGCTCCCCACTTTCAAGGGAAACGCCCTCGGAGTGGGATGCATCTGCTGCTTCAGTCACGGGAGCGTTGCCCCTGCTTCTCTACCATCATGTCCCATCAAGCCCTATCTGCGACTTTGAGAGCTCCTATAAGAGTAAGACGCACACGGTCGAATGATACTACCGGCACTGCTCATCTCTACGTGCGATTGCGGTAGTGTGTCGGAGCGGAATCAGGGTGAGTTGCAGCCTGACGTTGAGCCGTGCACAACCGACCCACGACAAAGATCAAAGATAATGTGTCATCACACTGACGATTGATGTGTTCACGCTCTTGGAAATCCATCGCTGTGAGGCACACTACAGCGAGCAGAGGAGCATAGTGTGAGAACTGGTGAGCCATGCGCCTCGTAGTTCTTGGCGTAGTCCTTCTTGGGATTCTTGCTTTTCTCTCCCTAGGTGGCTGGGCCCTTGCACACCAGAGCGGAGTCGTGAGCGGCGGGCTTCTCACCGGCGGACGCAGCGCGGCACAGGTCTTTGGCTCCGGCGAGCTCGTCCAGGTGTCTCCGCACCCAGCACCTCAATTCACCCTTCCCTTGTTCTCTGGTGAGACCTTTGACCTGCGGGCGCAGCGTGGCCGCCCTGTGCTCATAAACTTCTGGGCTTCCTGGTGCGCCCCTTGCAAAGAGGAAGCGGTTGCCCTCCAGCAATCGTGGCAGAAGTATGGCAGTCAGGTCGCATTTCTCGGCGTGGATGTCTGGGATTCCGATGCGCAAGCGAAGGCTTTCATAGCGACCTATCACGTCACCTATCCCACTGGTCCCGACCCTTCAGGGCGCGTAGCCATCAACTACGGCCTCACGGGGGTTCCGGAGACTTTCCTCATCTCCCGGCAGGGACAGATTGTGCAGCACTTCGTCGGACCGCTGAGCGAAAGTGTGGCGGCACAGTTGCTCACTCGCTTAGTTGGGAGTTAGGCAGCTGATGACGGTCTTCCTCATCACTGTGATTCGCATTTTCCACGAGCTTGCTGCAGTACTCTGGGTTGGTAGCATGCTGTTCTTTGTCACCGCGGTGCAACCAGCCGTGCTGAAGTTGGCGACGCGCGAGGAGCAGCAGCTCGCACTGACCGCGGTGGGATCTCAGCTGCGGGAGATCAGTCAGGTGAGCAGTGCGGTGTTGCTCTTTACAGGGGCGGTGCTCACCTTTGACCGGCTCTCCCAGCCGCACGTTCGCCGATTGTATGCGATCGTGCTTGCCATCAAGGTCGCCTTGTCTGTCGCAATGATGGTAATCGCGGCAGGCCTGGGACAGCGACAGCGCCGGTTGGCGCTTCCGAAGTGGCTCTCCGCGCCCTACATCGTGATGGTGTGCGGCCTCATCGTGTGCGCTTTGGCCGTTGTATTGCAAGTGATCTTCGATGTGAGTTACGGAGCCGTATCTTGATGCTTACTGGACGCAGGCTGTTACGATACTGTTGGGTACAACGCATGGGCGAAGCCGGAGGTTGCTAGCGTGAACGTGCGTCAACTCTCTGCAGATGCTCGAGGACAATCGAACGTCACGTCACAGCGAGGACGCCGGCGGCCATCCTGGAAAGTGGTGGTTGCCGCCGCCGCCGTGCTGGTGACGCTGCTCTATCTCATCACCGCGGCGACGAAGGCGAGCGCTGAGTACTATCTTACCGTTGGCCAGCTCCGCGCAAAAGGGACCAGCGCCATTGGGCAAGTGGTTCGTGTTGGCGGGCGCGCTGCCAGTGGCTCGATCCAGTGGAATGCCGCAACACAAACCCTCAGCTTCACCTTGACAGACTCTACCGGATCGTTGCCCGTAGTCTACACTGGAGTCGTGCCTGACATGTTTGGCTACGCACGAGATGGCCACTACCAGGACGCGGTGGTCGAAGGCACGCTCCAACCCAACGGAACGTTCCGCGCTTCTCAGATCATCGTCAAGCATGATGCGCGCTTCGCTGCGGCCGGCGCACAGGCTACTCAGGCCGGAACAGGGAAGGCTCAGCAACCGTGAGCACCCCTGCGGTCGCCACGTTCGCTCTTGCTTTGGCATTGATCTTCAGCCTCTTCTCCACGGCGGGCGGGGTTCTCGGTCATTTGCGAGGGGTCGGAGAACTGCGCCTCAGCGCGCTACGCGCGTCGCTAGCGACGACAGCTCTCTTGACCTTTTCAGCTTTGATACTGTGGGGCTTGCTGCTCACGCATCGCTTTGATGTGGCGTTCGTCGCCCAGGTGTCAAGCCGGGAGATGAGCATACGAGCCCTACTCAGCTCATTTTGGGGTGGGCAGGCAGGCTCGCTGCTGTTCCGTACACTCGTGCTGTCGTGGATAGCGGCCGCAGTTATCTGGGTTCAGCGACGTCGTGAAACTGCCAACCTGGGGCTGATCCTTGCGGTTGTGAGCCTTGTGGAGGCATTCTTCATTCTCGTCCTCCTCGTCAGCGCGAACCCGTTCGTCGTACTCCCAACGACGCCTGCAGACGGTCAAGGTCTGAATCCGCTCTTGCAGGATGAAGCGATGAGCTTGCATCCGCCGCTGCTGTTATCGGGCTATATGGCTTTCACAATTCCCTTTGCCATTGCCGTAGCTGGCCTGTTAAGTGGGGAGATGGGTACCCTGTGGCTGCGTAGCTTGCGCCGGTGGACCCTGGTGGCCTGGACGATCCAGGGGTGTGGCCTCCTCGCCGGGGCTTGGTGGGCCTATCACGTCCTTGGCTGGGGCGGCTACTGGGGCTGGGATCCTGTGGAGAATGTCGCCCTACTTCCCTGGCTGGTGGCCACAGCGCTTCTTCACTCTCTCATGGTTCAAGAGCGTCGTGGAATGCTTCGAGTGTGGAATGTAGTGCTGGCCACCGCTGGTTTTTCTCTAGCGATCTTCGGCATGTTCATTGTTGGCAGTGGTGTGATCACATCTGTACACTCCTTTGCCGAGTCGTCCGTCGGACCGCTGTTCTTCGGATTCCTCGGCCTTCTTTTGCTCTGTGTCGTCGCCCTAATCGGGTACCGGCTCCCGCAACTGCGCTCACGCGGTCACTTTGATAGCCTAGCGTCGCGTGAGAGTTCGTTCCTCTTGAATAATGTGCTCCTGGCGTCGTCAATTGTCGCTATCTTCTGGGGGACGGTTTTCCCTATCGTGAGTGAGGTATTGCAAGGGGTCAAGATCGGTGTGGGTGCCCACTTTTACACACAGGTCGATACACCTATCTTTGTCGCGCTCATACTTCTAATGGGCGTAGGACCGCTACTGGCCTGGAGAAGAACGTCGCCAGCGCGCTTTTGGCGCGTCTTCGGCATTCCGCTCCTAGCGGGGGGGGTGGTGTGGGCTCTGCTGCTCGTCCTCGGCATGCCGCGCGGCCTAGCTCCTCTCGCGTACAGTGCCTGCACTGTCACGTTCCTCGCGACTCTCATTGAGATGTTTCGGGGCGTGCTTGTCCGGAAGCGATCGGGAGCTTCGCTAGACAAGGCAGTCAAGGAGCTGCTCGTCAAGGAGAGGCGGCGGTTCGCTGGTTACCTCGTGCATTTGGCTGTGCTGGTGCTGGCCATAGGAGTAATCGGTTCTACATTTCAGGTTTCTGCAGAGCGTGAGCTCGTACCAGGTCAGGCTCTGACCGTAGGACCGTATCAGCTCCAATATATCGGCACGGGCACGTACCAGGGCACCGACTACGTCGCGCACGTTGCTGCGCTGCAGGTGCGTCGTGGCTCTACCCTTCTCGGGGTCGTCCAGCCTGAGAAGCGTGTCTACGTCCATTGGGAGCAACAGCCCGTGTCTGGCGTGAGCATTCTTACCACGTGGCCCTGGCTGGACGACGTGTACGTTCTTGTGACCAGCATGAACCCCAATCAATCCATTGATGTGCGCGTGTTTATCAATCCTCAGGTCAGCTTGATCTGGATGGGCGCCGTCCTCTTTGCGGTGGGAGTCGTTCTCCTCGGATGGCCGCAAGAGCCGCGACCACGCCTGTTTTCCACGTCGATTGAGCGACGGAGTGTCGCCAGTGAGACCTAGTTTTTCACGGCTCGCCTTTGTGATTAGTGGTGCATTGCTCGTAGGGCTCCTTGTCTTCTTCACTTTTGTTATCCCCACGCGCTCTGCTGGTACTTCGGAGACTCTAGCAGCACGGGCACGGGCCATTGGGGAGCAGCTTGCGTGCCCTGTCTGTGAAGGAGAGACAGTTGCTGATTCACCTTCGGCGCTGGCCATCCAGATGCGACAGTTGATCGCGCAGCAGGTGGCGGGAGGGTGGAGCGATCAGCAGATCCGTCAGTTTTTTGTAGCTCGCTATGGACCTGGGATACTGCTCAACCCACCAAAACAGGGGGTAAGCCTCGGGGTCTGGCTTGTCCCAGTTATCGTGATATTGGCCAGCACCGCAGGGGTTGTCGTGGCCGCCGTGCGCTGGTCTTCCCAGGACGACCGCGATGTAGGGCTTCCCGCAGAGCTCACTGATGATGAACAGCGAGAGCTAGAGCAACTGATGAGATCTGCCTCCGTGATGACGCCGTTCCCAGGACCGGCCCCTTCGTCAAACGAGGTCACGCAACAATCCAGCAGCGAATTGAGGCAGTAAGTGTTCCTGCTACTCCTCGTTCTCGGGGCTCTGCTCCTGGTCTATGTGCTCTGGCCGCTCGCAAGAGGAGAACAGTCAGAGTGGGAGGATGAAGCTGCGACGGACAGTCTTCGCGAGCGCCACGAAGCTGCTCTGCTGGCGCTTCGCGAAGTGGAGGCCGAGCATGAGCTGAACAAGCTGGCGGATGCGGACTACTTCGCCCTCCGGGAACGTTATGCGCGCCAAGCGATGGCGCTGTTGCGCTTGATCGAACAGCGCGAACACGAGAAGGATGTTGCCCTTGAAGAGGCGATTGCTGCGCGCCGGCACGGTGGTCAGCGGAGCGTTGGCCCCGTGCAAACCGCAGTACGGCGACCCCTTGTGGGTACGAAGGTAACACGGAGAAGAAGCTTGTCCTGGATCCTAGGCTCAGGGATCGCTGGTGCTGTTGTGCTCGCAGGCATCTCTGCAACAGTCGTGACTATTCGGCGCGGCAGTGCGGCTGCCCGTGCTTGGCGACCGAGTCCGATTCCCGGCGCCAGAGCCCTCACGTTCGACCCGTCAACAGGATACCTCTTCGTCGCTTCTGCAGCGGCTCTCGAAATGAGTACGAACGGAGGAGCCTCCTGGCAACCGCGGCAGTCGAGCCTCGACCTGGCGGCGCTGCGGTCACTCTTCCCTGCTCCCGACGGCAAGGGCATTGCTGCTCTACTCACCACTGGGAAGCTGTGGGTGAGCGCCAACGATGGGCAGAGCTGGAAGCAGAGCATGGCCTTGCCTCTTCCAGCGGGAACTCGCTCCGTTGCCATTGTCCCTGAACCTCAACGGATCGTTGTCGTCGCCACGGCATCCGGCGTTGAAGCGAGCTCGGATAACGGAAGGTCTTGGGCCGCAGCCAATGGCCTGGTAAATGGCCTGTTGCCCCAGACACCCGTGCATGCGGTTGCCTATGCAGCCACGGCTGATCAAGCTACGGGTCCCAACGGCGCCGTCTATCGCGGACTGCTCTTTGCAGCCACGGACCAAGGTCTGTTCGTCTCACGCGATGATGGCGGCAGTTGGTTCGCGGGAGCGATTGCTACTCCACTCCTGGCCGTTAGCGCCAACCCCAAGGATCCGCAGGTTATTGTTGCCCTCGATGCCAGAGATAACCTCTATCTCAGCCAGGATGGAGGCCACACGTGGCAGCAACACTCGTAACAGCGGGATTGCAAGCCCAACAGCAACCGGTAGTAAGAGTGGAACGCCTCTTCCAGAGGTTTGGTCCCACGCTTGTGCTGAGAGGCGTGACCGCTCAGTTCGAACTGGGGGAGCGCGTGGCGCTGTTGGGGCCGAACGGGGCAGGCAAGACGACTCTTTTGCGGATTCTGGCAACATTGCAGCGCCCATCAAGTGGTACTGTGCGTGTGTTTGGCTTAGATCCGCAGTCGGACGGTGGCGTTATTCGGCGCTCAATAGGTTACGTCGCTCACCAAGCACTCTTCTATCCCCAGCTCACCGCTGCCGAGAATCTCGCTCTTAGCGCGGCACTCGCGGGTGTGCCGTGGTCAGACGTGAGCACTGCCGAGACTCTCGAGTCGGTGGGATTGCTCCTAGCTGCGCATCGTCGCGTTTCCTTTTTTTCCCGGGGCATGGTGCAGCGACTGGCACTAGCTCGGGCGTTGCAACACCAGCCGGACCTTCTCTTGCTGGATGAGCCTGAATCCGGGTTGGACCCCCTTGCCGTTGGCCGGTTGGAGGCTCTCTTGACAGAAGCAGTGCGACGGTCCAGAGCAACTGTCATCTTCACGTCACATCAAATCGAGCAAGCCCTACGCCTGGCCAGCCGGGTGCTGGTCATAGTTGGTGGCAAAGTGGTCTTGGATCAGAATAGCGCCGGACTCTCCACCGCTCAACTGGAGCATCTCTACAGTGGAGCGGCACATGGTTTCTAAACCAGCTGAGCAGCCTCTGCCGCTTGCGGTCGCTTCGGGCCGCTCATTCAGTGCGGCAAGACAGTTGCGCGCCCTCCTCGAGGCGGAGCTGAAGAGTCAATGGCGAGGTCGTGAAACCCCCGTCACCGTCGTCGTGTTCGCTCTGCTGGTCGTTCTCATCTTTAGCTTCGCATTCGATTTGCATCCGAATCCCCCCGCTGACGTCGTGAGCGGCGTTGTTTGGTCCGCCATCATCTTCGGTGGCATCCTCGCATTTCAACGCTCGTTCGGGAGCGGGGCCGATCACTCACAGATGGACGGCATTCTCGTCAGCCCAGTGAGCCGGTCAGTATTGCTTGTGGCCAAAATGGTGGCGAATGCCGCGCTCATGATAATGATGGAGTGTATTGTTGTACCTGTGGCGGCACTCCTCTTCAATGTACCGCTGTGGCGGCCTTCCATTGTGGCAAGCGTGCTCGTCGGAACCGCAGGCTTCAGCGTCTTGGGTACACTGTTTGCTGCAATCAGCGTGGAAGCGCGAGCGCGTGAGCTCCTGCTGCCGCTGCTACTGCTTCCCATTAGTGTGCCGTTGATCATCGCTTCGGTAGAGCAAATGAGTCAGTCGCTCGCCCCCAGTCCTCCAGTGACCAGTGAGCCCTGGTTTCAGCTTGCGCTCGGCTATTCCGTCATGTTTTTCTTCGTGTCCGTCGCTGTGGCGGATCAGATTTTCGATGCCTAGCTACCGCTTCGCTGCAAGGAGGTGACCGTGTGAGTGCTCCATCTGCCCTGAATCGATCGCGCGGCACTGCTGATCTTGGGTGGGATCGCAGTGCACTGGTACTGACCGGTCTCAGCGCAATCGGGGTTCTCCTCACCTTGGTGTTGGGCCTGATTGTCACGCCCAAGGAGGCGGTGGAGGGCAACGTCTTTCGGATCTTCTATATTCACGTGGGTACAGCCTGGAATGCTTATGCTGCCTTTTTTATTCTCTTCGTGGCTAGTGTGCTCTACCTTTGGAAAGGCAGCCCGGTGTGGGATCGGTGTGCCCGCATCTCGGCGGAAATCGGGCTGCTCTTTACAACAGTCGTGCTCCTGACGGGATCCATCTGGGGCCGACCCGTGTGGGGCGTATGGTGGACGTGGGATGCACGTCTGACTACCACGCTCGTGCTGTGGTTTATGGACCTTGCTTACCTGTTGCTGCGCTCCTACACGGCCGATGAAGGCCGTGCGCCTCGCTATGCTGCGGTGGTGGGTATCATCACATTCATCGACGTCCCCATCGTACAGTTCTCCGTCTCTTGGTGGCGAACGCTCCACCCACAGGCAGACGTGCTCGCTGCTGGTCATCTTGCTCCATCGATGCTGGTAGCCCTACTGGTATCCGTCTTCGCATTTACTATTTTTGGTGCTGCTCTGTTCATTCAGCGCTTGCGCCTTGAAACCCTCCGTGATGAGCTGCGCCAACTGCGAAACCTCGCCGAAGAGCTAGAGAGCGATGTCCGATGACGAACCTGTGGTATCTGATTGCTGCCTATCTTGTGCTGTGGATCGCTTTGTTCGTGTACTTCTACTGGATTAATAGTGCCATTCGCTCGATTCGCGGTGAAGCCAATGAGCTAGAGCAGCGCGTGCAGGCCTTGGAGAAGGACCTTCAATCGGGCCACGACCGCCAGACCGCTGCGTCGCTACAGTAAGTGCTGGTTGGTCACACGGATGAAGACGAACATCTATTGGCTACCGGTGCTTCATCGATGGACGTCAGACATTCTCGATCAGATACGGTAAGTTTCGGGCGTTTGCTGCGTCCTGTAGGTCTCGTGCTCTGTGTCTGGTCATTAGCGCTGTGTGCTGCCCCTGTCTCAGCAGCTACGCTGATCTCCCAAGCAGCGACCTTGCAGGTAGGCGAGATTGCGGGGCACGTTCTGAACGGTACGACTGGGAAGCCGGTCGCAGACACAACCGTCTCACTGCTGCGAGTGACAGCGAACGGTACAACGTCGGGAGCCGCAGTTGTGACCGATGCTCGAGGGGCCTACAGCTTCGATGGCGTGACCGCAGCCTCCAGCGATTTTCTCGTGCCCCAGGTCACCTACGAAGGGGTGAAGTACGAGGGCGCTCCGGTGCACGTGAGCAGCACGGCAGTCCAGAACGACGATGTCCACGTGTATGAGCAGACGAGCACTAAGCCCGTGCTGACGTTCACTTCGGCGACGCTTGTCTTCGGAGGAGCACGGCAGGGAACCCAGCACGTCAGCTTCCTTATGGTGCTCACTCTCCACAACCCGTCGCTGCGTACCTTTGTTCCAACACCCCCAGGCTCGGGTCCACCGGTAAATGCTGTGCTGCTACCGTTGCCCCCAGGGGTGGACGATGTGGGAGTTCAATCCGGTTTGTCTCTCAAAGCCTTAGTGCAATCGAGTGCGGGCTTAGCAAGTCTACAGCCAGTATTGCCGGGAGACCAAACGATCTCCTTCTCCTTCTCTCTACCCTACCGGTCATCGCAGTTGGCAGTGCCTTGGAAGCTGAGCTATCCTGCTTCCAAAGTTCAAGTTCTCTATACTCCCGGCCAGTCCGGGGCACAGATCAGTGTGGAGGGCTTTCGACCTGACAAACAGCTCAAGCTCGGTAGCCGCCAGTTCAACGTCCTCGTGGGTTCCGGGGCACTGCCGGCAGGTCAGGTTGTCACGGTTTCCCTCGCTCATCTGCCGGAGGCAACACTCTGGCAGAGGCTTCGCTCCTTCGTTGCGACCTCTCGTGGAACTGTTGGGCTCGTCGTCGTGGCAATTATGGCCGTGTGTCTGCCCGTTGGCTTCGTCGTGCGGCGTGGACACAGTGCTCAGGGTGGGCAATCACGCTCGGCAGAGGATCTGATCAACCTGATTGCTGCTCTCGACGATGCATTCGAGGAGAAGCAGATTCCGGAATCTGAGTACCGGGAGAGACGCCAAGCGCTCAAACGGCAGCTACTCCGGAAGCGTGACTTGCGTCCCTCATGAATGGTGAGCCCCAGGCCTCGACACTTCCTGGAGTGGAATCATTGCCGGCTGAGAAGCCATGCCCGGTGATCTGGGAGACGGCAGTATACTTCCGCCGGGCTGCAGTCTGAAGGGTTACGGCTAACTTTGCACATCGCGGTAACCGCCCGATCCGCCTCGAAGTGGCGTGTACTGTGACAACGAATGCGCAGCGCGCGGCCACATGGGCGGAGTCAGACGGCTCGACAACTCCCACAGTGACGAAGCGGCACTTCGGCATCGATGTTCTCGTATGCATCGTGCTGGTGTTTGGCCCAGCGCTCGTGTTTCTCCCCTCACTTCTCGGATTACGGGTGCTGCTCCCCATCGACAATCTCCTGCTCATGCAGCCTTGGCAATCGATGATTGGTGCTGTCGCCCCCCACTTCCAGACGCCGCATAACGCCCTCATCAGCGACATGATCCTGCAGAATTTCGGATGGAAGCGTTTCCTCTCTTCGCAACTGCTCCAGGGGAAGCTACCACTTTGGAATCCGTACCTCCTAGGAGGAGCGCCGTTTCTGGCCGCTGGTCAGTACCAAGCTCTGTACCCTCTAGGGTTCTGGTTCCTGATACTGCCAGTTGCCTTCGCCTATGCACCGTACACGGTGACGCAGCTCGGTCTTGCAGAAGTGTTTACCTACGTCTATCTGCGAGTCATTGGCGAGGGGAGGCTCGGAGCGGCGCTCGGAGGCGTCGTCTTTGGCCTGTGCTCCAGCGTGTTGACAAGCGTGCTCTGGCCGCAAATGGTCGGGGCGATGATCTGGCTCCCCGCCATTCTTGCCTGTATCGAGCTCACTGTGCGGGCAGTGTCGAGCACTGGTCAAGAGGCTCGTGGCCGGGCGCTGCGGATCGCTGTGGCGGTGGCTCTTGGCGCCGTAGCAATTGGTTTACAGATCTTTGCTGGTCACCTTGAGATCAGCTTCTACGTTCTGTTTACCTGTGTGGTGTACTCACTCTGGCGTTTGGGAGGGCTGGTCCTAGGACGGCTTCCCTGGCGATCGGTCTTTGCCACGGCTCTCTGGCTTCTCGCGCTCGGAGTGATTGGCCTCGGTCTGGCTGCTGTACAGCTCCTTCCATTCACCGAAGAGATCAGTCGCAACTTTAGAGCGAACTCGGTCACGCTCGCTGATGTGAGGGGCTGGGCCCTGCCACTACGCCAAGTCGTCACGTTCTTTATTCCAGATTTCTACGGTAATCCCACGGTACATCACTATTTGAACCTGTTCTCGTGGCACTGGGAGAATCCGGGTACGTCGTTTGCTGGAAAGACAGCTTGGCCCCCGCTCACATCCTTTTGGGGCATCAAGAACTATGTGGAAGCTGCGAGCTACGTCGGCATCATTCCGCTACTGCTGATCCCGCTTTCGCTGGGGCTACGCCGAAACCGCTGGTCCTACTTCTTCGGCTTGATGGCTCTGCTGAGCTTGCTTCTCGCGTTCGGGTCTCCCCTCTATGCGCTCTTCTTCCGATTCGTCCCTGGTTTCACCCAGGTACACACGGCGTTTCGCTGGGTGTATATCTGGTCATTTTGCGGAGCGGTGCTCGCGGGAATGGGGTTGAATGTTCTCATCGAAGGGGTGACTTCTCGACTTTCGATGCGGCTCCTGCAGTTCTACGGCTTGGTAATAGCACTCGCTGCCGTGGTAGGACTCCTTGCTGCGGCCGGCTCGTTCGCACTCAAGCACAAGATCGCTGCCGTTCTGCAGGCGCACTTAGCAGCTAACGCCGCCAAGCCAGTGAGCCAGTGGTTTCTCGCTGCCCAGCTCCACAGCGGACAGGAGTGGTTTTCACTGGTGTGGCCGCACGCTGCGGTGGCCGCCTTGTTTTTTGTGCTTGGAGCGGTGGTCGTACTGATCCTTGGGTTCATGGATCCCCAGCGCCGTGTGCGTCAGATTCTGGCTGTGGTGCTCATTCTGCTCACATATGCTGATCTGGCCCAGGCAACGGGCGGGTTCAATAGCCAGGTGAGCCCCGCTTTGCTGGGTCTTCTCGGGGGAGATGGAAAGACGGTCCAGCTTACAGCAGACGTGCCGCCAAGCGTTGCGTATCTCATGCAACATCAGGATCCTACACAGCCTGCCCGCATCGCGTCTTTTGGTCCCCAGGATGTTCTTGCGCCCAACACAGCGATGATCTACGGTCTACAGGACGTACGAGGATATGACACGATTGTTCTGCGCCGCTATGCGACTTTCCTCAACCTCATCGAGCCTCAGATGGGCAATCTCAATCTTTACAGCCAGACGACGAAGACCTTTACCAATCCTCAGACGTTGACTTCACCGCTGCTGCGGCTACTCGGCGTGCAGTACGTGCTCTCGACAGAACAACTGAAGAGCCCTCATCTGAAAGAAGTGGTGAGCGGTCCGATCAACGTCTACCAGCTCGCAGGGGCGCTTCCACGCGCTTTCGTCGTGAGTCACGGCGTGGCGGCCTCATCGAGCGAGGATGCCCTCCAGCTGGTCTCGCAAAGCGGATTCGATCCGGCCAAGGAAGTCGTTCTGGAGAGGGTGCGTGGCCAGATCACAGATTCACCCGGAGGTGGGTCTGCGCGACTGCTGTCCTATGGAGCGATGCAGGTCATTGCTGATGTGACTACCCGGGGACGTGGATACCTGGTATTGACCGATACCTACTTTCCTGGTTGGACGGCACGCTATCGGACTGCCACCGGGGGTGGCCCCTGGCAGACCCTCAGTGTTCTCCCGGCCGACGAGACGTTCCGTGCGGTAGCGCTTCCCCCGGGACACTGGGAAGTGGAGTTTCGCTATCAACCGCTATCGTTCCGGCTGGGTCTCGTGATAAGCCTCGTGAGCCTCGCGGCGCTAGCTTTGTTATTGGTCTGGGGTGCATGGAGATCTCTGGAAGCCCGCTGGCACTGGGATGATACTGCTGGCCGGCGACTCACAAAGAACGCGCTAAGCCCGATGGTGAGCAACCTCAGCAACAAGGTTCTGGACTTTGCCTTCAGTGTCTTCACAGCAGTGGTCATTGGTCCAGATGGTATTGGTCGTTATGTCGAGGCTGTAGCTGTCTTCACGATTCTGGCGACGGTACAAGATTTCGGACTGAGTACCGCGACTGTGCGCGAGGTGGCGCGTGATCGATCGCTGGCAGGTCAGTACTTTTGGAACACCTTTGCAGCTCGATCGGTTCTAGCTGGACTCGCGCTACCAGTCTGCTGGGCGTTCGTGCAGGCGGGAATAGCGCTCCACACCTATGACAGTGCTTCTGTTATGACACTCTGGCTCCTGGTCATTGGTCTCTTTCCAGGCTCGCTCGCATCCGCATCCAGCGCTACGCTGAAGGGGCTGGAACGCTTCGAGATACCGGCATTTGTCGAGGTCGGCGGGAACCTGGTACGAGTGCTGCTCGGGGCAGTGCTGCTTCTCCTGGGGTGGAACATCGTCGGCTTGGCCATCACCTCGGTTGTGGTGAATGTCTGCTCTGCTGCTGCCCTCACCATAGCCCTCTCTCGATCTAGCGCCCACCTTGCTCCCCGCTTCAATAGCCGGTTCACACTTGATGTCACCCGTCAATCGTTCACGCTCATGCTGAACAACCTCCTGAATCTCGTGTTCTTCCGCATCGATGTCGTCTTGCTGACATTCCTGTGGGGGAATGCCGCGGGCATCGGATACTACAGTATTGCCTACAAGTTCATTGATGGATGTGGCTTCATCTCATCGTATCTCACCGGTGCGGCATTCCCGCTGCTCTCACGCTATGCGCGTGAGTCTTTTGCAGAGTTGACGGCACTATATCGTACGCTCTTGCGTATACTTGTTACGGTCGCGATGGGATTGACGGCTCTAGTGTTCGTCTTCGCTCCCGAGATCATCGCGCTTTTCTACCCAGCCTTTCACCCCTCCTCGTTTCTGCTGCAGTTGCTCATCTTCTTCCTCGTCTTCAGCTACGTGAATGGCCTCACGCAGTATGTCCTCATCGCCCTACACAAGGAACGCTATATCACGCGGGCATTCATTGCCGGCGTGGTCTTCAACGTGGCTGCCAACGCGGTACTCATCCCGCACTATCACGCCGAAGCCGCGGCAATCGTGACGATTCTCTCCGAGTGGGTACTCCTGGGACCCTTCCTCTTCGGGGCTCGAGAATTGTTGTCGTGGCGCTTCGCCATAAAGCTCGTGGCGCCACCTCTGGTGGCCGCCGCCGGCAGCGCAACTGTGACGTCTCTCGCACACACGATACCGCTCGTGGGTGGTCTGCTGCTCGGATCGAGCGCCTTCCTTCTCTTGTTTGTGGTTACCGGGGGAGTGACGTCCGCCGAGCGGGGGCGCTTGCTGGGCTACTTTCGCCAGCGCAGGGTGGCGTGGGAGAGCGGTCGGTGATGGCACATCCTGTCGTGTCCGTCATCATCGTGACGTGGAACGTCGCTCACCTCATCGAGCAGTGTCTCGCTTCGCTGCGCGCTGGTACAACGCTTCCGTGGGAATGCCTGGTTGTGGACAGCGGCTCCTCAGACGGCACTGCTGCGCGTGTCCGGACGGTGGCTCCGTGGGCGGAGCTCATCGCGCTCGGCACAAATGTAGGATTCGTCCGCGGCAACAACTTAGCTCTGAGGCGGGCGCGTGGTGAGTTTATCCTGTTGCTGAACCCGGACACAGTCGTTCACCCAGGCGCAGTCGATGCGATGGTCGGAGTCATGGAGCGTCTGCCGCAGGTGGGTATCCTTGGTCCTAGACTGCTGAATGCAGACGGATCACTCCAATACTCTGCATTCGAGTTCCCATCGGTGCGGACCGTGGCCTGGGAATACTTTCTCCGTGACCAGCGACGCCCGCAGGATGCGCGCGCTGGCCGCTATTCTCGCGACGACTACGAGATGGAGCACGCTGTAGATGCCGTCCTCGGCGCATGCTTGCTCATTCGCCGGGCTACCCTTGAAGCAATAGGTCCACTGGATAGACGTTATGTCATGTACTGTGAAGAGCTCGATTGGTGCACGTCTGCACGACGTCAGGGTTGGGAGGTGTGGTACACGCCTGCCACGACGGTGACACACTTGAGCGGTCAGTCTTCACAGCAGGCTTGGGAGCGAGCTTTCTTGGAGCTCCAGCGTAGCCGGTTCAAGCTGTATTCAAAGTGGTTGCCCGCTCATCGCCGGCTCGTCCTCGAATCACTCACTCGCCTCGGGTTGCTTTTTCAAGCGGGATTCTGGATGAAGCAGGGAGCGCGTGGCCACTCGCCAGCCGCTGAATGGCAGAGATGCTTGCGGATCGTCCTCAGAGCGGCCGTGACTCGTCCGTCGGGGTTGGCCTGGTGATCACGCTCTCCTACGCTGTGCTCACACTCAATGAAGAGCTGGACATTGAGACCTGCCTCACATCCCTGGGCCCTGCGGAGGAAGTATTGCTCTTGGATAGCTTTAGCTCGGATCGGACGATCGAGCGGGCAGTGAGCGCGGCGACTCGATTACACATTCCGCTTCGTATAGAGCAATACCGGTTTCGCAATTATGCAGAACAGCGCAACAGGGCCCTCGATTTGCTGACGAGCGAGTGGGTTTTCTTCGTCGATGCTGACGAACAGTCGACGCCTGACCAGCATCAAGAAGTCGCTACACTCATCGAGTCGTCTGCCCACGTCGCTGGATTCTGGGTGCCGCGGCGTAATTTCATCCTTGGGCGTGAGATTCATCATGCTGGATGGTTTCCTGACTATCAGTTGCGGCTGTTTCGACGCACCGCGGGACGGTATCGCGAGGACCGGCCAGTGCACGAGCTCGTGGACCTCCGAGGAGAAGTTGGTCACCTCAAGCAACCCTTGATCCACGTGAACTACCGGACCTTTGGAGAGCTCATTCTGAAGCAGTGGCACTACGCAGAGTTGGATGCTGTGCACGAAGCGACGCGGTCGAAGCCGGTGCTGAAGACACTGCTAAGCCAGCCAGTCCGCGAGTTCCTGAGACGTTATGTGGATCTGGAAGGATGGCGGGATGGTGGACACGGGCTCCTTCTCAGCCTGGTGATGGCGTGGTATCGCTTCGTCGTCGCCTACCGTGCGCACTTGCTCGCCCACAGAGCGGGGTCCCCTAGCGATACGGAGAGGGAGACATGAGCTTAGCGCCCGCCGAGTCAACGATCGCTGATGCGTGTGCAACCGTAGGGGACACGCGACCGGTTGTCAGTGTAGTAATCGTCACGTGGAACAACCTGAAGGTGATCGACCGCTGCCTGATGGCTGTGCAGGCCGCACAGGGAGAGGTGGCGCTCGACACCTTCGTCGTAGACAATGCCTCAACCGATGGAACGCCAGATCACGTATCCGAGCACTACCCGTGGGTTGCGCTTATTCGCGAAGAAGAGAATAGAGGATTCTCCCAAGCGAACAATGTGGGATTGGCCCGTGCGCAAGGACGCTACGTCTTGCTGCTCAACCCTGACGCATTTCTCGATCGAGGCGCGCTGAGCATCCTCTGCACATTCCTTGATGAGCACCCGGACGTCGCCGTTGCCGGTCCCCAGCTCCTCAATGAAGATGGAACCGTACAGTCCTCTCGTAGACGTGCTCCCACCAGGTTGACGGGATTCTATGAGAGTACGCAGCTGCAGCAGTGGTTCGGAAACAATGCCCTCACCGATCACTACTACGTAGGTGATGTTCCTGATTATCTCCTGCAGGAGGTCGAATGGGTGACCGGAGCCTGCATGCTCATCCGTGGTGAGGCCATAGAGCGGGTTGGCGCGCTCGATCCTGAATTCCACATGTATTCAGAAGAGTTGGAGTGGTGCTTGCGCTTTCGTAAGTCCGGCTGGAAAGTGATGTATGTGCCGGAGGCGCGGGTCACTCATTTGGTCGGGCAGAGCAGTGGTCAGGACGTGCTCCAGCGTCACTACAACCACCACCAGAGCAAGCTCCGCCTGTATGCTTTGCTCTATGGAAGAGCATGGTCTCTTCTCCTTCGTATGTGGATTGCCGGCCTCTACACACTGCAGATTGTGGAGGAGAGCGGTAAGTATGTTCTCACGCGCCGTAACCGCGCCGTGAGACGTTTCCGTCTGCAACTGCTCATCAAGATGCTGCTGTGGCTGGTACTGAATAAGGGAATAGAAACCTCGTGAGGGTGCTGTTTGTCACGGGTGAGTTTCCACCGCTGGTCGGCGGCGTCGGCGACTACACTGACCGGCTCGCCGGAGCCCTGAGTGCCAGAGGCGAAGAAGTCCACGTCTTTACCACTCGACCTCTCACTGAAGTCACAGGTGCTCGAAACGAAGACGCAGTGTGGGCCGTACGGGCCGATACATCGATCTACCGGGTTGTGCATAGGTGGAGCGCTGGTGCGTGGTCGCAGTTGAAATCCCACGTGCGACGCCTGCGGCCTGATGTAGTCCACTTCCAGTTCCAGGCTGGGGCGTATGGGCTGCGCGGGGCAATCACCTTGTGGCCTGCTCTCCTGCGCTCGTGGGCCATCAGACCGCTGGTTGTAACCACGTTTCACGACCTCCTTCCTCCCCATTGGTTCCCGCTATCGGGGCGCCTGGGGCTCGACGCACGGGCTCCGCTGTGGATGGCGCGGGCGTCAGACGCGACAGTAGTGACCAATCGAGTGGATGAGCAGGCCCTGAAGGCACAGGGTGCCGGCTCGTTGTGGCGAATTCCGATAGGAGCAAACATCCTCCCTCCGAGTGAAAGGATCGATAGACGAGCATGGCGCCTACACAGAAATGCGAGTGATGACGATCTCGTCATCGCGAATTTTGGGTTTTCAAACCGGTCAAAAGGGCTTGGCGATCTGCTGCAGGCTTGTCGTGAGCTTGCCGCTCAGAGCGTTCCCTTCCGCCTCATTCTGGTCGGGGGCGGTGTCGGAGTCTCGGATCCAACCAATGCACACGTGCACAACGAACTCATGGATGCAATGAGCCGTCTTGGTCTAGCCGGTCGCGTGGTGATCACCGGCTACGAAGCGGCGCGTTCGGTGTCTGCAGACCTTCTGGCAGCGGATCTCGTCGTGTTGCCTTATCGGGAGGGATACTCCTTACGAAGGGGAACTCTCCTGGCAGCGCTCGCTCACGGTTGTGCAATCGTTACCACGGAGCCGGCAAGTGGAATGG
>JAMCTA010000027.1 GCA_023381895.1 Chloroflexota bacterium | reverse complement strand
ATCGAAGAGATTGCTGACCACCATCTGCGTGCCAGCTCTCTGTAGCCAGCATCGGACGGGTGGAAACCATCTGCCGACACGAGCGAGGGATCAGCAAGCACCCGGCCCATAGGTAAAGCCACGTAGTGCGCACCGTAAATTGCGGTCAGACGCAGGACGACTTCTGTGAGCTCCTGCTTGCGCCTGCGGACGTAATCGACCGGCGTACTGAGGGGAATCAGCCACGTGGGAAGTGCGGTAATCGCCGGGGTTAGGCTGAGGTCGGGGATCGAGCCGACGAAGACGTGACAGTTGCAGGCGCAGAGCGCACGGAGGAAGAGTTGGAGCGCGCCGGCAAACTGACCGGTCTCCACCCCTTGAAGGATGTCGTTGGCGCCAACCCAGATCGTCGCGATGTCGGCGCACACAGTAGACAGCCGGGGAGCAAGCTCGCGGGCAAGCTCTGGAGTGGTCAGCCCGGGGATCCCGTAGTTCAGTGAGACGAGCTCGCGCTGAGGAGCGAAGTGCGCACGGAGCAGCGTCGAGAGCAGCTGAACATATCCAAGGTCCGGTGCAGATGCGCCAACACCAACTGCGTCACTCGCACCGACAGCAACGTAGGTCACCGGACGGCTATCGTTGGCATTGAGACGCCTACACTTCGACTGCCCGTCAAGGTCTTTCTGCAACTCGTGGAGGCGCTCTGCGATTTCTTCGCGGCTTCGTTCTGGCCTGGCCATGCGCTTCCTCTGTAGGTTCTACCGCGGATGGCGAAACTAGGCTATAGTAGTCTACGTTGAGTAACCTTGTAGGAGTGCTTCGTTGCCCTATTTCACGTTGGAGTTGCCGCTCTTGTTCCCGATCGAAGAGGAGTTGGAGCTGTCGGATGGTGACGAAGTCAACGGCCGCATCCTCGCGGGCGCAGGGCTCATGATTGCCCAGCGCTTCTACGACACCGGCGTGATCGTTGATGAGCTGACCGATCGAGGCTGGACAATCCGGATGGTGCCAGAGGCCGATACCATCGTTCTCGTTCGTCAGGCTCCACGCCAGGTGATAGATGAGGACATCAGCGAAGTGTTGGAGCGCCACGATGGACTTCTCATCTCTGTGAGCGACTATCCGGAACCGCGCGACAGCGATCTCTTATGGGAGACCCGAGAAGGACACTTGATTCCTCATCGTCATGAACCAGGAGGGTCGCAGATCAGCGTCGGCGAAGAGGGTCGTCACTAGCGCATCAAGAAGGAGTGATTCTATGACTCTTCCCACTCCTTCAGGTGCTGGGGGACTGAGTGGTATGCGGTTTCTCATCGTCGATGACAATGTAGGGACGGCAACACTCCTTAGTGGTGTGTTGAGGGATGCCGGTGGCACAGTCGACGTTCTCCACAGTATCGATGCGGCAGTAGTTCAGGCGGGCCGGAAGCGGCCTGCTGCGGTTGTCGTTCATCTTCCTGCTCCGCGCGACGCGGCGGATGCCATTACGCAGCGCCTGCGCAAGAATGACGCGCTCGCAGGGACAAGGATCGTGGTCATTGGCTCTGAAGCCGGTGCCGAAGTGCTGGCCGGAGCGGACCTCGTCCTTCCGAGGCCATTCTCCCCTGAGCACGTCCTCGACGCCGTAGGGCGGCTTGTCACCGGCGCCAAACCGTAAGAAAAGTGGCATACAGCTTCCCCCAGTGAATCCTGTGCCTTGATGGTCCCGGCTCTTAGAGGTTGCGGTATAGTTTCTGCTCGACTATGTGAGTGCCGGTTAGGCGGTGAGAGGGGAGTACGCCAAATGGCTGCTCCGACAGCACGCAAGCTTCAATACGTCATCTGGACTGTAGGTTGCCAGATGAACAAGGCGGACTCGGAGCGCATCGAGAACTTTCTCGATCGCCAGGGCTATGTTCCGACAACCGAGGTGCAACAGGCTGATCTCGTCATCCTCAACACGTGCGCAGTGCGACGCAGTGCTGAAGAGCACACGGAAGGTCAGCTGGGTCAGCTTGCTGGGCTAAAAAAGCGCCAGCCGAATCTTGCGGTGGCAATGACAGGGTGCATGGTGGTCAGTGACGTACAAGCCATGCAGCGGCGCTATCCTATGGTGGATCTCTTCTTTAGCTCGCTCACACCAGAGTCCTTGCAACCGCTTGTCGAGCGTCCGCCCGATGAGCCTGTGGCCGCCGTCTTCGATCCGACGCCGATAGAAGTTGGGCCGGAGACGGCGTCGCCACTTCTACAAGCACAGCGCGCGCAGGAAGTCATGCGCTACATCCCGATCATCTATGGCTGTGATGAGCACTGCACCTACTGCATCGTGCCTTCGCGTCGCGGCAGAGAGCAGAGCCGTCCAGTTGAGGAAATTGTTGCGCACGTAGAAGAAGTGGTGAGCGAAGGAGCGCGGGAAGTCACGCTCTTAGGACAAATCGTCGATCGCTATGGTCACGATCTTCCCGAGAAGCCTGATCTTGCTCTGCTCCTGGAGCGCTTGAACGGCGTTCGCGGCCTAGAGAGAATACGATTTCTGACGTCTCATCCGCGATATATCGACGAGCGCCTCATCGAGGCGATGCGTGACCTACCAAAAGTCTGCGAGTACATGCATTTGCCCGTTCAACACGGCGATGACGCAATGCTTCGCCGGATGGGCCGCCCCTATCGTATTGCCGATTATGAGCGACTTGTCGAGCGTATTCGTACGAAGCTGCCCGGTTGCAGTGTGAGCACAGACGTCATCGTGGGTTTCTGTGGCGAGACGGAGGAGCAGTTCAATGCTCTCCTCCGCTTCCTAGAACGTACCCGCTTCGACGTCGTGCACGTTGCTGCCTACTCACCCCGGCCTGGAACAGCATCGGAAAGACACTGGACTGATGACGTTCCCGGGCAGGTCAAGAAGGAGCGACTGTGGGCAGTCGAGGCGCTGCAAGAGCAAATCGCCCGAGAAATCAACACCGCGTTGATTGGCACATCACAGGAAGTGCTGGTTGAAGGCCGAGAGCGGGATAGTGGAAGCCGCTGGAAGGGACGTACGCGGACGAACAAAATCACGTTCTTCTCCGTCCAGGAAGAGTCGCCACAGGCAGGAGCCGGCCTCAATTTCACCGGCCGGCTCCTCAGAGTACAGATCGTGCACGCGAGTGCCCGCGCATTGCAGGGTCGAGCGGTGCTTTGCAGTCTTCCGGAGGCTTAGAGACAATGATCGACAGTGTGCAACTGGCAGGGGGAAAGGCACCCAACAAGCGCCAGCTCACTGAGCAAGCCATCGCGCTTGCTATGCAAGGGCAGTGGGAACAGGCGGTGGAGATCAACCGCCATCTGTTGACATTCTTCCCCAACGAGGCGGATGCCCTAAATCGACTGGGCAAAGCGCTTACTGAGCTGCGCCGTTACGGCGATGCGCTGGCAACCTACCAACAGACGTTGGTCGTGGACCCCGGAAACGTCATTGCCCAGCGCAACGTCGACAAGCTTAAAGAGCTCGTTGCTCACGCAGAGTCACTGTCTGGAGCGGTGACACGCGGCGAGCGCATTGACCCGCGACTGTTTGTCGAAGAACCCGGCAAGACCGTTGTCGTCCCACTGGAGAATCGTGCACCCGTGGGAGTCCTCGCACGTATGAATCCCGGCGACATCGTCTCGCTCATTCCCAAAGGGAGTGCACTCCAGGTAGTTGGTGCAGCCGGTGAAGTGCTAGGGCAGCTTGAGAGCAAGCTGGGCGAACGGCTCATCAGCTTTCTCGCAGTCGGTAACCGGTATGTCGCCGCGGTGAAGAGCGTCTCCGATGGAGGGCTCTTCGTATTCATCCGCGAGACTTACCAAGCTCCTTCGCTGGCTGGCCGTCCGTCATTCACGCGTACGGCCTCATCGCCGCATCTGGATTTCGACGAAGAGGACGAGGAGTTGGGTGAGGGCGAGATCGAAGACGAGGAGGCCAGAGACGAGGACAGTGAAGACGACGATGACTCACTGGAGAACGAGACCGAAAGTGGCTTCACTGTGGAAGAGAATGACGTCTAGCACGATCCGGCCAGCATCCCTGAATTAGCTCTTGGCTACTATCGATCGGGTGCCTACCCCCTGATTGGCCAGCCGTTGGTGTGATGTTTCCTCCCGGCTGCACCTCTTGGTACAATTAGGCCACTGGGACGCTACACGGCGAAAAAGCACGGGGCTCCGTGCTATGTTGTCAAGGCGAGATGTCGTTCCAGTAGGTGTTAACCAGCAATGAGCGGCACAGTTCAGACTCACGAAGAACAGGACAGGGACCTCACGCCACGGCAAGGTGCTGTCCTCAAGGCAGTGGTTGACCGCTATGTCACGACGGCAACGCCAGTTGGTTCAGAGGCGCTTGCAAAGGCGGAATTCGTGTCTGTGAGTAGCGCGACAATCCGGAACGACTTCTCAGTGCTCGAATCTGCCGGACTGATTTACCAGCCACACACGTCGGCGGGAAGAGTTCCATCAGATCGAGGGTACCGCTACTTCGTGCAGCACTTCGTTACGGAGCCAAGCCTCTCGCAGCAGGAGCAGCGCACGATTCTTCACCAGTTCTCTCAAGTCGAGCAAGACGTTGATGAGTGGTTGAAAATTGCGACTTCAGCGCTGGCGAGAGTGAGCGGAAACGCTGCCGTCGTCAGCGGTGTGGTAACTCCAGAGTACCGTCTGCGCACCTTTGAGTTCATGCCGATCGACTCCACGCGAGCACTCCTGATAGTCATTACAAGTGATGCCGGAGTTATTCAGCACATCTGGCAGGTGCCACTGGAGGACTCATCGGCGTTTGATCTCCAGGATCGTGCCCGCACAGTGGCTGCCGCCAGCGCGGACTTCAACTTGGATGAGCTGCGAGAGGCGGCGGAAGCTGAAGAGAGTGGACGCACGTTCGAGCGACTAGTGCGGATGGAGGTCGCCGCCGTGCTCGAGACGTTTCATCACCGTCAGTGGGAAATTCGTTTTCGGGATGGTCTGGCCAATATCCTCAGCCAGCCCGAGTTTTCGCGTGCAGGCAGCGAAGAAGAGCGGCAGCAGCGGGTCATCGATCTTCTCACCTTGCTCGAGCGCGGCGACGTCTTCCGGGACCTCTTTCCAGATGTCGTCCGTCATGGCTCACTGCGCATTCTGATTGGTGAAGAGAGCCCGCACACCTTGAGACAAGTGGCAGTTGTCCTGTGCCCTTATGGATCAGCGGAGCGGGTGGTCGGTGTGGTCGGAGTAGTTGGTCCGCCCCGGCTCAACTACGGGCGAGTTATCGGGGCCTCACGCTATGTGTCGGGCATTCTGGCGTACCTGTCTCAGGACTTGCCACCCTATCAGCTAACCCACGAGTTCGCGAAGGTTGCATCATGACTGACGAGGAGACAACGATACCAGCATCTTCCCCCGAAGATCAGCCTGCGGAGGATCTTCAGGGTAAGCTCGATCAGCTTATGGCAGAGCTCGAAAAGGAGCGCGCTGCGGCTACCGACTACATGAAGAAGTGGCAGTATGCACAAGCCGAGCTTGTCAACGTTCGCCGGCGCCTCACACAAGAGCGTGACGAGGCGAGCAAGTTTGGCAACCTGGAGCTGGTCTATGGCACCTTGGAGGTGTTGGATCATCTGGAAAGGGCAGAACGGACGATTCCAGCATCGCTGACGGGGCTCAGCTGGATAACTGGGATTGTCCTCATACGTCAGTTACTGGAGCACGCCGTACAGCGAGCTGGCGTCGAAGTCGTGGACATTGAAGCTGGGGCTCCGTTCGACCCCTCGTTGCACCAATCGGTCTCGAGTGGCCCCCACGGGACGGTCAGCGAGGGCCACGTCGTCGAAGTGGTGCAGAGAGGGTACCGTCTTCACGGCCGGCTGCTCCGGCCGGCTTTGGTCACGCTGTCCACAGGCGCGCCTGAGGATAGGCACGAAACGGTTGCTCCGGCTAGTGCGTCCGGCGAGGCGGGTCCTGGCGAAGCGCCGCCCCACGGTGACGAGAGCCAGGAGCCCTAACGCTGCCCCGGTGCCCTTGTAGGTCGATGATTTCTGGGCGTTCGACTCCCACGGGTGGCTTCCCAGCGCGCTAATAAGATTCTGATGCAAGCACTGGGCAGGCAGCAAGAACGAGTACCCCCCGGTGGTAGAATCACCAGTCGGAGTGGCACGTCAGTGGAGCAGCACGTATGGCGATGAAGCGCGACTACTATGAAATCCTTGGTGTGCCGCGATCTGCAAGCGACGATGAGATCAAGAAGGCCTTCAGGAGGCTAGCACGGCAGTACCATCCTGATGTGAACAGGGACCCAGCCGCTGAGGAAAAGTTCAAAGAGGCAAACGAAGCCTACGAAGTCCTGTCGAATCCGCAACGACGCACCGCGTATGACCAGTTTGGGCACCGTGGCGCTGCTGCTGGGGTCAACCAGACCAACTTCGATGGATTCGGTGGGCTTGGCGACCTCTTCGAGACTTTCTTCGGCGGGGTCACGAGCACAGCGCGTCGTGGCCCTCAGCGTGGGGCCGATCTTCGCTATGACCTCACGCTCACCTTTGAAGAAGCGGTCTTTGGAACGACCAAGACCCTGGAGATCCCGCGTTGGGAGACGTGCTCGGTGTGCCGGGGCGCGGGCTCAAAGGCTGGCTCCCAGCCTACGCGCTGTCCCACGTGTGGCGGATCGGGGGAGATTCGCCGCACGCAGCAGTCAGTTTTTGGCCAGTTCGTGAACGTGGTGATGTGCGACCGCTGCCGTGGTGAGGGGAGAATCATCACCGATCCCTGCACGGAATGCCGCGGGACTGGCCGCGTGCGAACCGTGCGCTCGCTTGAGATCAAGGTGCCTGCAGGGGTGGACAACGGCACGCAAATGCGCGTCACCGGTGAGGGAGAAGCCGGTCAACGAGGAGGACCGCGCGGAAATCTCATCATTGCCTTCCACGTCCAGTCCCACGAAGTGTTCGAGCGGCGCGGCAGCGACATTTTCGTGAGGCTGCCGATCTCCTTTAGTCAAGCCGCTCTGGGCGATGAGGTCGAAGTGCCAACTGTCGAGGGGCCCGTCTCTCTCCGTATCCCTGCAGGGACACAGACTGGTCGCCGTTTCACCTTGCGCGGGAAGGGCGTTCCTGGGCTCGAAAGCTCCGGACGTGGCGATCAGCACGTTTCCGTCACGGTGGTCACTCCAACAGATCTGTCCGCTCGCGAAAAGGAGCTCTTCCGGGAGCTGGCCCACCTCGAAGCCGAGAAAGGCCTGCACAGCGGGAAAGGCTTCTTCGAGAAGGTGAAGGAAGTGTTCTCGGGATCTCCTGACTAGGTCTCCGTCAGGTCAGAGCTACTCACTCTCTTCCACCTCCACCTCCTCGTCTTCCTCATCGTTCGCAGTGATGGTGAAGGCTGCGACTTGATCCATCTTCACGGCCTCGAACGAGAAGGTCTCCCCTTCCCAATAGGAGAACTGGCGGATGGCGCCGGACTCCATGTCGCTGACGAGCGCCTTACCAAGCGCACGAACGCCCTCGTCTGCTGGATCTTCGTCGACAAAGTCACTCACAGTGAACGTCTCGCCAGACCTCATGAGGAACTCTATCGTGACGACCCGGGAAGGACGCTGTTGACCGTTCATCATCGGTGGACCCCCCTCGTAGGCAGTAGATGTCAAAAGCGGGCCAGGTGAAGATCATAGCGGAGAAGCCCGTGTGCATGCTACCCGTGATCAGGCCACGACTACGACTACTGGCAGCGCATCCAGCCGTAGTTGCCCCCGTCTCTCCTACAACTCCGCAGCGATATTGTGCTCTTCCCTTCTCCTTCTCCCCGTCACACTGCTATCGTATGGATCAGCACTGCCGTGCACAAGGTTGCTGGTGGAGCGTGCGCCGGGACGCATCAAGAAAGGAACCCGCCAATGACCTCACAGCTCGTGACACTGACGGCCGTCGACGCGCCAGAGCTCGTGTCGTTCTGCGCGCGTGCTCTGCCGTACGAAGAGTGGTCACCAGCTCTCGTCCGCTACACCTTGCTGCAAACGGACGACGCTGAGCCAGACGTGGCCTTTGGTCTTCGCGTGTCCGGACAGCTCGTCGCGGTAGCCATCGGCTCCGTCAACAATCGTGAAGGCAGGGTTTCCGGCTTCGTGAAGCTCGTTGCCACAGAACGGACGGAACGGCGGCGAGGTCACTGCCGTACCCTCTTGGGTGAGCTGGAGCGGCGACTCCACGACTTGGGAGCGACGGCGGTGGCGATTCGGGCGTGTCGCCGCTACCTCGTGCCTGGCGTCGACGTGCGGTATAGCGAGGCGCTCTGCCTATTCGATCGCGCGGGGTATCAGCGAGGGCATATGACGTATAACCTGGAGGTCGACCTGGCCCGTGGGCCGGTCCTTCTCGAAGAGCGCCTCGACCAGCTCCGGCAGCACCACATCGAGATCCGGAGATTCGAGCGCGACCACGAGGATGCGCTCGACGCCTACCTCCGGCAGCACTGGGGTCCCGGCTGGCACTTCGAAGGTCTCGCAGCCTTGCATCTCGGTAGCGAGCCCGTTCCTGGCTTTGCCGCCTGGAAAGATGGGGCTATCATTGGATTCGCCGTGTACGACGTGACGCGTCCCGGTTGGTTCGGACCGATCGGCACCAATCCAGAGGAACGCAGCAGCGGCGTCGGCGGGGCCCTGCTCCTGCAGTGTCTGCGCGACTGGCAGCTCGCCGGGAGGCAGCGCGGCGAGATCGCGGCGATCGGACCGCTGTACTTTTACGTCTCCACCTGTGGCGCGCGGACGTCACGAGCATTCGTGACATACCACAAAGAGCTGGGCTGAGGAGAGCGTCTTGTGGCGACACGTGGTCCTGTCACCGTTGCCGCCGGAGCGGTGGTTGTACGGGAGCAGCGCGTTCTTCTCGTCCGCCTCGCCTACAGCCTGCACGCGGGGAAGTACATGCTTCCCGGGGGCTACGTCGAGCCGCAGGAGACCGCCGAGATGGCTGCCATCCGGGAGACGCGGGAGGAAACCGGCGTCAGCGTGCACATACGCGGCTTGCTCGGCATGCGCTCGCGGGTAGAGCGCGGGGAGAGCAACACGTACTGCATCTTCCTGGCCGGCTGGGCTGGCGGTGAGCCCCGGCCCGATGGCAAGGAGAATGACCGTGCCGCCTGGTTCACCGTCGAGGACCTGGAAAGGTCACCGCACCTCTTCGTGCCGCTGGCGCTGCAGGCGACGCTAGCCGGTCTCACCGCCGCAGCGGGAGCGCTGCCAGCGGTCGCGAGCCGGTGGTGGCCGGAGCGATCTCCCGAGTGGTGGCAGATCTACCTTCCCGATCGCCGCACGTAGCCTGCTGGCCATCCGGGGGATTCGTTGCAGTACCTTGGGGGAGACTTAACGAGCGATAAGCGGGGGAGCGGTATACTGCGCGTGCCGCGCGTCAACAGTGTCACGTAACGGCAGAGCAGATCGCTGAGGTTGCGCCGTAGCAACGGGTTTCGGATAGCAGGCCCACCGCAAGGAGCTTCCTGTGCTGATTGTTCGAGCCCCTTTCCGGATAAGCTTCGCTGGAGGCGGCACCGATCTCCCCTCGTACTATGAGCAGCACGGGGGGCTGGTCGTGAGCACGACCATCGACAAGTACTTCTACGCTTTCATCGAAGCGGATGGCGCCCGGTCTCTGCAGATCACTTCAGCGGATTACAATACGTTCTACCACCACCTCACTCCCGGAGAGATCCCCTGGCAGGATGGTGATCTCCGTCTACCGCGCGCCGTGCTGCATCACTTCGGCATCCAGCACGGCGTGTCTCTCTTCCTCGCTTCTGAGATTCCCGGCGGGACAGGCCTCGGCTCGTCCAGCACCGTCGCGGTGGCGCTGGTCAAGGCGATGAGCGCGCTCTGCGGGATCAACCTCACGCCTGGTGAGATTGCGGAGGTCGCCAGTTTCATCGAGCTGCGAAAACTAGGCGCTCCAATCGGCAAACAGGACCAGTACGCTGCTGCCTTCGGCGGTTTTCACGTCTATCGCTTCTCCCGCTCCGGGGTCGAGGCTGAGCCGCTGCAACTCCCACTCCCCGTACGAATGGCCCTGGAAGAGCGGCTGTGCCTCTTCTTCACAGGAGGCTCACGGGAGGCCAGCCATATTCTGCGGGACCAGCAGGCCGGCACGCTGTCCGGACAGAATGTGGAGATCCTTCACTCCCTGAGGGCAATGGCGGAAGTGGCCAGGTCTCTTCTAGTGTCGGGCGACATCGCCAAGCTGGCCGATCTCCTGCACGAGGGCTGGATGCAGAAGCGCCGTCTAGCCACAGGCGTATCTAATTCACGACTCGATGACCTCTACGACCTGGCACGGCGTAACGGAGCTCGTGGCGGCAAGCTCGCAGGCGCCGGCGGTGGCGGGTTCTTCCTCTTCTACTGCGAGCCTTCAGACCAGCAGCGGCTCAATGGCGCACTGGAGGAAGCGGGGCTGCGCCGCGTGGACTTCCGGTTTTCTGACACGGGGGCATCTGTTCTCGTCAACACGGGACGCCGGCTCCGGCAGATCTCCCGGCGGAACCTGGAGGAGATCGTTGTCACGGCGTGATCCCTTGATTCTGGTCGCAGTGGCATTGGATTGCTGCACCATCGTCAGCGCCTTTGTGCTCGCTCTCCTTCTCCACGTGTGGTGGCACGTTCTCCAGCTCAGCTCCGGCCAGCCCGACATCTTGCATCTCGTGCTGATTATCGGAATCCTAGCGCCGAGCTGGCTCTTTGTCTACGCAATCGAGGGGTTATACCGGCGGGAGCTGCTGTGGCACGGAACCGGACTCGGGACACGCGTGCTCCATGCGACCGTGATCGCGGCGATGCTCTCTCTCGCCGGCACCTACCTCACCGGGGAGATCTTGCTGTCTCGGGGCTGGCTCCTTCTCACTGCAGGGCTGGCGGTGCCGCTGGTTGCTGCGGAGCGGAAGGTCCTCGTAGCTATGGCGCGCTATGTACGGCGTCGCCATCCCTGGCGCGTCATCATTGCGGGTGCAGGCGAAGCGGGAGTAGCAGCAGCTGGACAGCTCTCGACCTACCGCCACGTACGGGTGATCGGTTTTCTCGATGACTATCTCCCCCTCGGTGCACCGGTGACAGATCACTGGCAAGTGATAGGCCGTCCGGACGAGGTCCTTCGCGTTGCTACGTCTACCCACTGCGATGAACTATTGATTGTAGAGAGCGCTCTGGCGCGCGAGAGCTACGAGCGCCTCCTGCGTCGAGCCTACGTGACGCCGAAGTTTCCGGCGCTAATGCTGCTTCCTAGCCTCGCCGAAACACTCGTGACAAGGCTCGAGTCGGGAATGCGCGGCGAAGTGCCAGTGCTCCTGCCACATCTGGGCCGCATTCCGGGATGGCCGGCAGTGCTGAAGGGGACGCTGGATCGTCTGGTTGCTCTCCTCGTGCTCGTTCTGTCCTCTCCCGTGCTTCTCGGTAGCTGGATACGAGCCCGCCGCAGGGGTGTCGCACTCTTCCGTGGCACCCCGCTCGTAGGCCAGTACGGCCGGCGCTTCCTCCGCTGGTCTCTAACGGCCTGGGATCCTGATGACGCCAGCGTTGAAGAAACGCTGCGCTTCTGGGAATTTCCCCGCCGGTATCGAATCGGCTACCTCATTGCAAAGCTGCCACGAGCGCTCAACGTGCTGCGCGGTGAGCTAAGCCTCGTCGGTCCTCGCCCTATTCACGAGTCAGACCTCCCGCTCTACTACGAGTGGACGGGGGTACTCCTGGCAATGAAGCCTGGGCTGTTCGGGCCGTGGCTGTTGCACGGAACGAGCCACCTGACCCCCGAGGAGGAGCTCGCCGCCGACGTTGCCTACGTCCGTAGCTACTCGCCCGCACGCGACATGGTCCTCCTCTTCGGGGCCACCAGAGAGCTGATCCTGCACACAGTACGGGGACACCGCCAGGAAGCATCGGCGGCTGTACCAACGGCGTCTCAGCAGATTGCTGAAGAGGAGCTTGCAAAAGAAAGGGAACCGGCGCCCAAATCGCCGCACTGACTCAGGTGCAAACGCTCGCTGCAGCCAGTGTACTGAGGTCGTCGATGGGCAGCCCCTATAATCCTTGGGGATGGTGGAAAGGTCGCTGCGCTGTGAAGCCGGGCGGTGGTCAAGCCGGAACCGGCTCGCGCCCGGAGATAGCCGCTCAAGGATCCCGCCGGCTTCACTGAATGGTAGCGTGCTCGTATGAGCTTTATCAAGGAAGGGGGGACAGCACGTTGCGCATTCTGGTGACCGGCGGGGCCGGCTTCATTGGCTCACACTGCGTCGATGCGCTGCTCGCCCGTGAGCATCAGGTGCGCATCCTCGATCTCCTCACAGCGCCCGTTCACCTTCCGGGTCACTGGCCGGAGTATCTCGACCCGCGTGCAGAGCGCATCCGCGGTGACGTCACTGACCGCGCTGTCCTGCGCTCAGCGCTGGATGGCATCGATGCAGTGCTCCACCTCGCTGCCTATCAAGACCACCTGACCGATTTCTCCCACTTCTTCCAGGTCAATGCCGCCGGCACCGCATTACTCTACGAGCTCATCGTGGCGGAGCATCTGCCGGTTGGCCGCATCGTCGTCGCTTCTAGTCAGGCAGTCGCCGGGGAAGGGCTCCATCGGTGCGAGCGTCACGGTGCGCTGGTTCCGGAGCAGCGCACTGAGCAGCAGCTGCGAGCAGGCGCGTGGGACCTCCGCTGCCCCGACTGCAGTGCTGTCCTGACACCGCTGCCAACACCTGAAGCGGTCTTCAGTCCCCATAACAGCTATGCCATGGCTAAGCGGGACCAGGAAGAGATCGCCCTCAAGCTGGGCCGCCGCTACGGTATTCCCAGTGTTGCGCTTCGCTTCTCGATCGTCCAAGGGCCTAGACAGTCGTTCCGCAACGCCTACTCAGGCGCCCTCCGCATCTTCACCGTGCAGGCGCTGGCCGGACGTGCTCCCCTGCTCTACGAAGATGGCCAGCAGCTCCGTGACTTCATCAGCGTCCACGATACGGTCGATGCGGTCATGCTCGCCGTGGAGGACTCACGCAGTGACGGGCTAGCACTCAACGTGGGAGGCGACCGTCAGGTATCGGTTCACGAGCTCGCAGTGCTCGTGATGCAGGAAGCCGGACTGCCCGGCGCTCCTGAGGCACCTGGGCTCTTTCGCTTTGGCGATACCCGCCACGCCCTGTCCAGCGTCAGCCGCCTGCGCTCGTTTGGCTGGAGATCACAGCGTAATCAGCAAGAGATAGTTGCCGGGTACGTCTCTTGGGCCCGCCAGCAGCCGGACCTTACCGACACGACACGGGCGGCGGAAGAAGCGATGCGACGGATGGGGGTGTTGCGCCCCACATCCCGTTAGCGGCAGATGACCGGTTGCAGGCTGCCGCGCGCCTTTCCTGGGTAGACCTCGCTGAGAAGCTGGCGGCAGAGCGGCACAGCGGCGAGGAGGTCCTTGGTGATGGGGATCGCTAGGTCAGCCTGCCGGATGGCCTGCGATGCTGACGCCCCCCGGCCGGACTGGACGTGGATGTAGTGGGTTCCCGCCGCTGCGGCAGCTTGGTAGTCAGTGAAAGCATCACCAACAAACAGAGACGAAGAGAGATCGACGTTGAGCTTGACGGCCGCCTCCAGCAACAGTCCCGGTCGCGGCTTGCGGCAGCTACACCCGTCCTGGGGCTGGTGGGGACAATAGAGCACCGCGTCGATTCTTCCACCGTTGTCCCGCACGGTCCGGCACATGTGCTCGTGAATCTCCCAGACCGTCGCTGCCGCCGCCAGTCCCCTCCCGATGATCGACTGGTTCGTCACCACGACGATGGGAACCTCGATCTGAGCCAGCTCTCGCAGCGCCGGTAGCACACCGGGAATCCACTGCAGCTCAGCGATGCTCTTGACGTGGTCGTCGCGGTTCTCGTTCAATACACCGTCGCGATCCAGGAAGAGCGCGTTCATGTTCCCCCTCTTCTTCCGAGCACAGTCGCAAGATGATGGTATTGTCATCTTTCTGTGGCTACAAACATCAAGAAGGTGGACTTCTTTCCTATGACAGCGGGGGAAAGTAGCCCGATAAGAGAGACGCAGGCCCGGAAGGGCGGAGATGAAGATGCATATACGACGACGTACCGGCACATAGCGTGATCTCAACATCCTTGCGTACAGCGTGAATGGCCTGAGCAGACGTCCTCACCCTGTAAGCTTTGCCAGGCGCATCTGTTCTTCGGTCACGAAGATTTGCAGTAGAATATGGCGGCAACAGGAGATGGCAGGGAGTGTGCGGAAAGCACTGATTCTCGCGGCAGGTGAAGGGACGCGGCTGCGGCCAGTCACCTACAGCCGTCCCAAAGCCCTGGTGGAGATCGCCAGGGTAGCGCTGCTCGATCACACCCTTGCGCTCCTCCACACCCACGGCGTCCGCGAGGTGGCGATCAACCTGCACTACCGGCCTGCCGACATCCCTCGCTTTGCTGGTGATGGCAGCGACTGGGGCCTGCAGATCACCTACCTTGAGGAACCAACCCTTCTCGGCTCTGGAGGCACCATCCGCGCTCTGCGTGACTTCCTCTCCGAAACCTTCTTCCTCATCTACGGTGACGTGCTTACCGACGTTGATCTCACCGCTCTGGCAGACAGGCACCGCGGGGCCGGCGCGGACCTTACCTGTCTCCTGCATCGAGTGCCCGATCCCTGGAATAAAGGGGTGGCAGAGTTAGGGGAAGGCGGTTGCATCCGCCGTTTCGTGGAGAAGCCGCCGCGTGGCGAGGAGCCCGGCAACCTCGTTGCCGCCGGCGTGTACGTGGCAGAGCCCAGCATCATCGACGTGATCCCTGAAGGCGTCCCCTGTGATTTTGGGACCGATGCCGTTCCTGCCCTCCTGTCGTGTGGCCTGCGTATTGCCGGCGAAGTTCTGCCGGACAGCGCCTATCTGCGTGACATCGGCACACACGATGAGTACACTACCGCCCAGGCAGATGCTGCGACGGGACGCATCCACCTGTTGCCGCGCACCGCCGCTCCTGGATAGCAGGCAGACCGGGAAAGGTCTCAGAGACTGGCCGTCCCCTTCTTGCCGGGCACACGCGACCAGCGCGGCACGGTGCGCTGGTGTGCGCTTCCAGCGAGAAGACCAGTCGTGGAAAAGGGAGGAACCGATGTTACCGGTCAGTGGCGCTCCGCACGGGAGCAGCATCCTCAGGCACCTGGTCGTTGCCCTGGTGATTCCACTCCTGGCCCTCCTGCCCGCTCCCGTGGCAGCGGCGCCGCAAAGTGGCTGCACCTTCCAGCTAGGCTTTGCGGCCTTGCACGCGCTGATCCCGGGTGTCGTGGGGAGCTGCGTGGATAATGCGGCCTACAGCGGCACCACTGGCGACGCCCTCCAGCACACGACCAATGGCCTGCTCGTATGGCGCAAAGCCGGCAATCTCACGGCTTTCACGGACGGCTATCACTCCTGGATCAACAGTCCCTACGGACTGGTGGAGCGGCTGAACAGCGAGCGCTTCCCCTGGGAGCCTGACTTCACGGGAGATCCGCGCTTCGCCGTCGTGCTCGGAGACGTGCCACCCGATGCGGCACTGCACGCCCTCAACCTCCTCCACGCCCGCTGGGTCGACGGCAGTGTTCCGCCTGCCATGCAGTATGCCCCTACGCACCTCCAGGCCATCGATTCCAGCAACCTGAGCGAGCTCGCCACGCTCGCTGCGCTCTACCCCGGCCGTGTCTGGTCTCTCCAAATCGAGCCGAATGGCATCAGCGCTGGCTCACCGTACGCCCAGCCCGCCGCCTATGCCCGGCTCCTGCACAGCGTCGCCACTACTCTCAAGCGAGCAGACCCCACCGCGCGTTTGATCGGACCAGACGTGCTCAACTGGACGGAGGGGTGCGAGCTCTGCGGTCCGCTGGTGACGGGTGAGTCCTGGACGGTGCAGATGCGGGCGGACTACGTGGCTGCCTACGGAGCGGAGCCTCCGTTCGACGTCTGGAGCATTCACACCTATCCACTCGATTGGGCGCATCTCCCCACGGTCAACTACAAGCTTGAGGAGCAGCAGCTGGTCGAGTTCCGCAGCTGGCTCGATTCGATTCCTGGCCTGGCTGGCAAGCCGATCTGGGACACTGAGCTGGGCGTACACTGGGGCTATACCGGCTTCCGCCTCATCCAGCAGCATGGCCACCAGATCGTCGTGCCGGCTGGCCGGCTGCGCGCCGGCCTGGTCGCAGACTATCTCCAGCAGATGCTGAGCTGGCTCGTAGCCAGCGGCCAGCAGTACAACATCCGGCGCTGGTTCGTCTTCGCGGCCTACAACCCGGACTCCCCTGGTGACCACGCCGGAGCGGTCAGCCTCCTCAGTGGCCCGGGAAGCGACTCCCAGCTCACCCCAGACGGGGAGATCTTCGTCCACACCCAGAGCACAGGGCAGTGAGCCCGCGGACCTGGTGTGACCTCGCTTCGCCTTCCCAGAAGCTTCCTTATGTCAGTGTGGCATCAGCTGCCATACACCCTCCTCGGTCAGGACCCCTCGAAGCCAGGGGCACACTGGGCGGGCGGCTGTAAACGCTTGGAGGAATAGGGCCCCTTCAGGCCCGCGACGAGTCGCATGGCGGTGCAGTAGCTGTCCCAAGCCGGAGCTACGGGTGGCGTCGCCGGTTGGATGCCCGCTACTGGTATCTGCCAGGCGTGATCAGTGCGCAGCTGCGTGCTCGCACCGTACAGCCGGGCGCCGGATGGCGCGAGCAGCTCGAGGTGATACACCGGCGGCGGGATGCCGGGCTGCACCTGAACGTGCAGAACATAGACAGCGCCATTCCTTGCTGAGAGGACCGCCGCCGGCACGTGATAGCGCAGGGTGATCTGGTGGGATCCACCTTGGGGAATGACGGCGAAGCCACGGATGACCAGGTGGCCGCTCTCGGTCGTCGCCGGCCATGCATCGGTGATGCCGGCTGTACTCTGGACAGCGCTTCCTGCCGGCAGGAAGAGTCGGAAGAAGTCGCGGAAAGCGGTCGTCGGCGCGATGCCAGCCCCTCCCCCTGCACCCGCCTCAGTGGCGTGCGGATAGTTGTTCGTCCACACGATGGTCAGGGCGACGTCCGCGCCGCCGTTGGGTAGCAGCTGGACGCGGTCGGTGAAACTGCGAGCGACGTCTGTATCGACTTTGTTGTCGCTCATGCTCATATCATCCAGGAAGACGTAGTCGCCCGGCGGCGCGTTCACCGCCCCTGCCCAGCTCATCGACCGCAGTGAGGATTCGAGAGCCAAGTTGTTGAAGTAGAGCAGCAGGTGCTTCTCGCTCAGGAGCGCCGGAGCCGCCTTCGCCAGTGCCAGAACGGCGCCAGGACTGGGATGCTTCCAGCGCTCCAGCAAGGCTTGAGCGACGTCAACGATGAAAGTCTTATTGGGAAACAGCGCCGGCGGCGGCAAACCGGGCAAGGCCGACCCGCGGCCCTCAAAGTAGTTCGCCAAGGTGACGACGTTATCCACGGTGACCGGTTCGGCGAGCCTGGGCAGCTTCACCGGCCCCGTGACGCGGAGGAGCGCTTGAATGACAGCGGGATCGAACGCGATCACTCCGTCGATGCGACTTGGCTGGTCAGCCTCAAAGAACCGCTCGAGGACTACCGCTGTGGTGGGGAAGTCGGGATACCAGTTGGAATCCTGGATGTCCATGCAGCAGAAGTGGAGGTAGCGCTGCACCGGTGGCGTCTGGACGGGCCAGGCGCGGGAGGGGTCGCGGACGTTCTCCCATTGCGGGTAGGGGCGGTAGTCGAGGTGATCGATTTTTCCTTGATCGACCGTGAGCAGCCCCAGCGAGCCGATGAAGCCGCCAGTAGGGCGCAGGTCCTGCGGGTCTTGCGCGACGACGAGGAAGTGCCGGGGAACAGACGAGTCGAACACGAGCGGCGCCGTGATGGCGAAGGAGAGCCCCGCTTCAGCGAGCGGCAGCGCCTTGTCCGCCGTCCCAAGGTGCGATTGCAGCTGGCGAGAGAGCACACCGTCTTTGATTTGAGCGAGCTCGCGCTCGAGGTCAACGGTAGACACCAGGGCAGCGGCGAGCTGTACCTGCCTTTCCTCGAAGAAGCCCAGTATGCCGGTCGAGCTTCTCAGCGCCTGAGGATCCACCAGTAGAGGAGAGAAAGTTTGCAGCAAGCCGTGGAACAGGCTGGCGCCGTCCTGAACTGCTGCGAGGCCACTCTCGATCTGCTGGAGCTCCCGCGCCGCAGCCCGCTGGTGTAACGCCGGCCAGAGCAGCGGTCGCACTCGCTCGATGGCCGACTGGAGCCACCGGGCCCGGGTGCGAGCATCGTTCAGATCAGCGTCGAGCGCGCTGAGTCTGGTGTGAGAAAGAGCCGCGAGAGAGGGCGTGTGGAGGCTCTGGCTCAGCGTGGTGAGGTCGCGGCGCAGAGCCAGAACCTGCTTACCGAGGATGAGGACACCAGCGGCAGCGCCGGCCAGCTCGGCACAAAGGAGAACGATCCCCAGCCAGAAGAGGAGGCGCTTTACCAGCCGCATACGGCTCCTTCCATCAAGCTGGCCACTCGAGGCGGTGCGTGACCGGCGTCAAGACAGAAACCGTCTGGCTGATTCCTTTCGCTTGCCTGTCAGAGACTGATCATACCTGGCTGGATCTGTTCTGTAATGAGGTATAACACCATTCGCGGTGCGGACGGAGGGCCGCGACGGCAGAGCAGATCGGATGCCGGTGCGTGATGAAGCGGGCCGTGGGGGGCGGCGGCAAACGGCCGGCCCGCCCGTGAACGAGCGGGCTACGGTCACGAAGCCTCGTGAACGAGGCTGGACACGGCGTCTGGCCGTTCGCTGATCGCGTCCAGCCGGCTTCGAGCCGGCTTGGTGGACGTAGCCCGCTGCTTCAGCCGCGGGCGCTACGCCGGCGAGCAACCGGCGCGACAACGTATGGCGCACATCGGACGGAGGGTCGCGACGGCAGAGCAGATCGGATGCCAGTGCGTGATGAAGCGGGCTGTGGGGGGCGGCGGCAAACTGCCGGCCGGTGTGGGGCTAGCGCTCGCAGCACTCTTCGTCCTCGCTGCCTGCGGCCGGTCGCCGGAAGCAGCACCGGTTGCCCCTCTGGTCAACTACGTTCCGCACGGCACGGCGACGCCCGCTCCGAGGAAGCATGTGGCCCAGTTCGCCACGAGCACGACGGCGGCGGCCTCTCTCGCTGCCTCCTCCGCCACGCCGGTTGAGACCCCGGCGCCGCCCGTGTCCGGCGCACCGCCGCGTGTGAGCGACCCGCGCTTCGGCGTCGACCTGGACGCCCTGCAGCCGGATGCTGCAGCCCACGCCCTGCAGCTCTTGCACGTGCAGTGGTTCGTCGGAGCGGCGACCGGACCGCTCGATCATGCAGCCACTCAGATTCAAGATGTCCCGGCCGATCCAACACAGGTGGCCGCCCTGGCCCGCCGCTATCCCGGCCGCGTCTGGTCGTTATACCTGGAGCCGAATGGCATATCGGCGACTGACCCCGAAGCGCAGCCCGCCGCCTACGCTGCCAGGCTGCACGCGATCGCTACGGCGCTGCACGCTGCCGACCCGACCGCCCGGCTGCTTGGACCGGACGTCCTGGATTGGAGCACCGGCTGCACCGGTTGTGGCGGCATAGTCACGGGCCAGGCCTGGACGGAGGCCATGCGCCAGGCCTACCTGGCCGCCTATCACGAGGAAGTGCCCTTCGACGTCTGGAGCATCCACACCTACCCGCTGGACTGGCAGCACCTGCCGACGGTGAACTACCGGGAGATGGAACAGCAACTGATCGACCTACGGCAGTGGCTGGACAGCATCCCCGATCTGTGGGGCAAGCCGATCTGGGACACCGAGCTCGGCGTGCACTGGGGCTACACCGCCTATCAGTTCGCCCAGACCGGCGGCAAGACGACGCTGATGCCGGCCGGCACACTGCGCACCGATCTGGTGGAGAACTACCTGCGCCAGTTCCTCGCCTGGTTGATGGCCAGCGGACCGCGCTACCGCATCGAGCGCTGGTTCGTCTGGGCCGCCTACAACCCGGACGTGCCCGGCGACCACGCAGGCGCCATCTCGCTGCTCAACGGGCCGGGACCGGAGGCGCAGCTCACCGGTTTCGGGCGCATCTTCGTCGACGCTCGCGCCAGGGAGTAGCGGCAAGCCGGCCTCACGCTCCCGCTGGTAGCACCGTGGCCCACGCCGTGGCGCCTACGAGCGTATCCCCTTCAGACGGCGCTGGAGCAGTGCGGCAACGGTGAAGACGAGCAGCGTCACCGCAAGTATGGCGGCGGCGACTGTGATCACGACGATCGGCAGAATGCTATGGCGCAGCTGCCCTCGCCCCAGGACGTCGGCGCCTATAGCGCCCAGGAGCGCCAGGAGGAGCGCCAGCCAGAGCCAGCGCCGCAGCGTGAGGACGAGGGATGGTCGCGGCGCATTTACTGATAGGGAGAGACCCGGCGTCTTCCCCGCCGCATTCCCTGCGCGATAGATGAGACACGATTCATAGCGAGAGAGACAGAAAGCGGCCTGATGGTCTGGAGCAATTGGCTTCTCCCGACGCATGGCATAGCAGCGATGTATTGGGGTGACGAATATCGCGTGCGACGCCGGATCGCCGCTGAGGCCGAGCCGGGGACAGGCCTGGCCTATGTGCCGCTGCCCCGCGTCGCTCTGACGGGTACCTGCCGGTGCGCCGGCGCGGGGTAGCTCGACAGGTTCCGGCATCTACACGTTTCCCTTCCGCCGTCCGAGCGACGAACTACCCGTACCACCTCGTCGAGCCGTGGTAGTGCGTAGCGAGAGTAGGATACGACATGCACGTCCAGCGAAGGGAAATGACATCCAGGTAGGCTGACGATGAGCGGCGGCACGCGATCCGGCAGCGACCACTCGTCACGAAGCTGGGGCTGGCGAGTAGGCCGGGCGGCGGCGTGCGGTGAACGGCGGTCAGGTGAATAGGAAATTCGGGCGACGATCGGAGAGTAGCTGGTGAACGCCACTACACTTGACAGCTAAGTCCTTCCACGGTGGTGTTACGAAAGGCAAGGCCCTCACCCCGGCTCGCCAAGGCTCGCCACCCCAAGCTTGTTGGGGGAGGGGCAGGGGAGAGAGGACCTCCTTCGCAACGCCATTCTGGTTTGATGTAGTCGCGTATCTGGCTGACCCTTTGAACCGCGTGCGAGGCGCAGCGTAGTTCTTAACTGTTGCGAGACACGTATTCAGGCAGTGACCCTCGGAGCAATCTCTCGGGAAGTCGTGGTGGTACTCTTAGGCACGCCTAGTTGGGGATAGGGATGTCGTTACAGGATCTACTCCGAGCGCTGCGGAAACATCTGCTGAAAGTCGTGCTCCTCGTCCTTGTGGGCATCGGTGCAGCCTATGGCTTCAGCAAAGAACAGCACCCGGTCTACGCCAGCACAGTGAGCCTGGTCATCAACCCGGCCTCGCCCAACGTGGCCATCCCCTACGTTGGCGCCACGGTGCAGGGAAGCGGCGCCGGGCTCAGCACGCTGGCCGGCACCTACAGCGAATATCTCAAGAGCGAAGCGTTCGCCAAGCTCGTGATCAGCAAGAACGGCCTGTCCGTCCCGCCTGTCGCCATATCGGACAGCATCAGCAGCGCGCTGGTAGCAGGGACCAACTTCTTCCACATCACCGTCCAGTGGAGCTCACCGCAGGGAAGCGCCCAGCTCGCCAACAGCATCGCCGCGATCTTCATCGGCCAGAATCAGACGGTGCTGCAACAGCAGCAGCGTGCGGGGCCGGCAGAGAGTGCGGCGCAGCGGCAACTGACGGCGCAGGCCCAGTTCTACAAGGCGCAGGTCGATCGCATCCAACAGGAGGTGCTGGCGGTTCAGAAGGACGGGAAGCTGACGGCCACCCAGAAGAACGCGCAGGTCACCAGCCTGGAGCAGCAGCTGGTGCCTTTTCAAGACTCTTACACCAAGATCCTGGCGGCGTTGCAGGCGAGCGCGGCCACCAGCACGAACGGCAGCCTCAACACGGCACAGGTGATCGATCCGGCCGGACCGGGAAAGAAGATCACCCCGAGCACCCCCAGAAACGTGCTCTTCGGGGCGGTCTCGGGTCTGGCCGTCGGGCTGGGCGTCGTGGCAGCGTTCGAATACCTCGACACCACCGTGCACACGCCCCAGGAGCTGGAAGAGCTAGTCGGGGCGCCAGTACTAGCGTTGATCGGCGTGATCGGTGGACGGAGAGAACAGGAGAGCAAACGCAACGGCAAGAGCGCGTCCTTGCCTCCCGGCAATGGCAACGGCGGTGGAAAGGAGCAGATCGATCCGAAGCTGGTGACGGTCATGCAGCCGCTGGGGAAGGCCGCCGAGTCATTCCGGGTGTTGCGTACGATGCTGGAGTTCAGCAACGTGGATAACCCACCGCGCACACTGGTGATCACGAGCGCCGGGCCGGGCGAAGGCAAGACGCTCATCTCGGCCAATCTGGCCGTCGCCCTGGCCCAGAGTGGCAAGCGGGTGATCCTGGTCGATGCCGACCTGCACCGGCCGGGCATCCATAGCGAGCTGCACCTGTCTAACCAGGTCGGACTGACGAACCTCATTGCGTCCGATCCTGCCCTGGTGCGCGACCAGGGCATACGTAGCTTTGTCCACGAGGTCCCGAGCGTGCCCGGCCTGGTCGTGCTGACCAGCGGTCCGCTGCCGCCGAACCCGTCGGAGCTGCTCGGCTCGGCGCGGGCGGCAACGGTGTTCGGGCGGCTGGCCGAAATGGCGGACGTCGTGATCTACGACACGCCTCCAGCGAACGTGCTGACCGATGCCTTCGTGCTGGCGACGCGGGTGGCAGGGGTCATCGTGATCGCGCGCGCCAATCAGTCGCACCGTTCGTCGGTGCAGCACACGAGCGGGCGGATGCGCCAGGTCGGCGCCGTGGTCATCGGTGCGGTCTTGAATATGGTGCCGGAGACGCAGTCGCAAGGGGGGTACTATTACCAGTCAGGTTACTACTACAAGTCGTCGCAGCAGACCGATGCTGCGCTGCCGGTGTCCCGGTAGGAGTATGTCGTGAGGTCGGTGGTGAGCGACTTAGCGCCAGTGCGACTCGGGGTCTGGCGGCCTCTGCCGGCGCGCTGTAGGTGCTAACCGGGCGGACGGCACGCCCAGCATGATTCCGGACGGTGGGCTTTCCGGGAACAACGCCGATTGGTGTCTTCAAAGGTTGAAAGCTGGAGCGAGCGCGACGTGGTGACGGTCTGAGATGAGGAAAGCGGCAGAGATAGCGACCGTAGTCGTAGGCAGGTCGGGATCGGAGCCCGCGTCGCCGCCGGTAGATGCCGGAAAAGTGGCTGGCGGGAGCGCCTCGGGCGATCCTGGGACACCTCAGACTGTTCGTAGCATGTCGCGGCTTGTCGCAGGTAACACTTTTGCACAACTGGTGGCGCGTGGCACTATGATATTCGCTGCCATTGGCGCCAATAGTATCCTCAGCCGGTATCTCGGACCTAGCGAGTTTGGCCGCTACAGCCTCGTGTTTGCCTACGTTGGAGTCGTTAGCGGCATATTCGCAAACTGGGGTCTCGGCTCAATCGCCGTACGCGACGCAAGCCAGCGGCCGGATGAGACAGAGCCGATCCTCGCGAGCGCTGCCGCCATACAGTTGCTCGCTTCGGCTGGGTCGTACGTCGTGTTGTTGTTGGTGATTGGCGTTGTTGCGCGCGGGCGGGAGGAGCTGGCAGTAGCAGTCGCTGGCGTTACGCTTCTGCTCGGGCCAGTCGAAATCCTGGCCATGGCGCTCCAGGTTCAGATGAAACTCGGACGCGCTGCCTATGCGACTGTGGTGGGAGTGCTCATAAGACTCGGCGCTGTGGCCGGGGCCGTGGTGCTGGGATTGGATGTGACGGGCATCGTCACAGCGACTACTGTCGCCACGGTAGCCGGCTACGGGCTCTCTGTTCTGGTGCTGCGCGGATGCATCGATTGGGCACGCGTTCGTCCGCAGCCGTACCGGTACGGACCGTTGCTTGCCGAAGCGTGGCCCCTCGCCGTCGCGACGGTGTTCGGGACACTGATCAGTCAAATGCCCCTCATCCTCCTAGGTAAACTGGCAGCGGCAGCACAGGTAGGGTACTTCAGTGCGGCGAACAAGATCGCCTCTCAAGTGGTCATCGTCCCTCTTGTACTCTCGACATCCCTCTATCCCATCTTCTCACGGTTGGCATCGGAAGACCGGGCCGCGTTGGGCCGGGCGCTGAGCCGGGTGCTGCGGTATATGACGATCCTTGCTCTGCCCCTGATTGTGCTGGGAGCTGCGACGGCACCGTTGGGCATTCAACTGTTGTACGGTCCTCAGTTCCGACAGGCCGCCCCGGTCATGGCGTTACTCTTCGCGCAGGCTGCCCTCCTTTACCCGGGAATCCTTGCGGGGGAGGCAATGATCGCTCTCGGTAAGCAGCGAACCAATCTCGTCATCAATGTCGCGGGAGCGATTGTCGTAATGCTTGGATGCGCCGTGCTGGCTCGGCCCTACGGGGCCATCGGCGCGGCCGTGGCGTTGCTCGCAGGATATGCAGTAATCTTCGTTTGCACCACCGTCGTGGCCCACCGTCACTTGAGTGGCTGTTTGCAGGTGCGCTGGTTAGGGTTGACCGTCGCCGGATTGGGATTGGCTGGTGGACTATTAATCACCAGCCACTTCCTTCCACTTATGGGTGCGATCACCGTCGCTCTTGCCGCCTACGGAACTATACTGTTCGCTCTCCGAGTTCTGAATCAACGGGATGTACGTCTGCTTCGTTCGGCACTGACTGTATCGCGTGCGGGATTTATAGGGGGTGTGCAGTGATGGCTTCCGGTGGAGAGATGATGAATGGGTGTACAGCAAGCGCTCAAGAGGCGGGAGTTGGGTTGACCGGCAGCGACGCGCTCGTGCAGCCCCTCGCAATGTCACGCAAGCTTAATCTTGGCTGTGGCGTGCGGCCAATACTCGGAGCCATAAATATTGATCAGGTAGGCACTGTACCCGCTGACATTCACCATGACCTGAATGTTACGCCCTGGCCGCTGCCGGACAGCCACTTCGACGAGGTGCTATGGGAGTATCCAGTAATGAACGCAGTTAATGAGACAGTTATCATGGAGCGCATTGGCCCTGACGATATGGTGCTTGACATTGGAGGCTGGGCAAGACCATTCAACAGAGCGAACTATGTCATTGATCAGGGACCGTACGAGACCAGGGGAGAATGGTACCGGAAGCAATTTGGTCTTGGCGCACAGGGCGGCTTAAGAGAATACTTTACGAAGGAGACCTGGATCGTACGTGATATCTGTGATCGAGAGCCGTATCCGTTTGCTGATAAGTCGATTGATTATGTCATTTGTTCACATACGCTCGAGGATGTTAGGGATCCGATATGGGTGTGTTCTGAGATGAATCGGATCGCGAAGCGGGGGTATATTGAGGTACCATCGAGAGCTGCCGAGTCGATTGTGTCCCCGTTCGGAACTATGGTGGGAGGAGCACACCACCGCTGGCTCATTGATGTGGACCGCGAGAGATCTGTGGTCGTTTTTTCGATGAAGTCACATCTTATCCATACCAGTTGGAAGTACCGGCTACCGAGGCATTACGGCCAGCTCCTACCTACGGACGGCCTGGTAGAGGCGATATTCTGGGAGGGAAGCCTTTGTGCCGTTGAGCGTAGATTCATTGGTGAAGAAAGCATTCAGAGAGATCTGGAAGCCTTCATCCGCTCCATCGGCGCTTATTCCGCGCTACGTTACCAGTTAGATGCACGTTTATGCGGGCTTGCCGAACGGTGGGCCGGGCTGACGGGAAAGCCATTTCCCGGGCGTAGGGTACTCGCCCGAATCCGGAAAACGTTTCGTCAGGTTCTCTGGACGCGCGGTGCTCGCAACTATGACAGGTACCGCACCTAAGACCTTATTCGGAAACTGCTATCCTGTGTCCGCGTAGCAAAGGGAAGGATGGGCGGATGGCGCGGACGCGGCCGTGGGAGTTGAGCGATGAGGCGTGGGCGCGGGCGCCGCTGTTGCCCCTGCACCAGCCGCCACCAACGGCAACGCCGTCTCGGTGGCAAAACGGTACGTCGGCATGGCAGAATCGTTGGGCATGAAAGGCTCCTTGGTCGGTCTCGTCGTCGAATAACGTGACCATAACCGAGGAATCTCCCCAGCGCCAATTCACCCCCGTGAATAATCCAGGCTAGTAGCGGATTCGATGAACGAGGTACATCCAGACTCAATTCGCAATGGAACGCACAGACGCCGCCTCCGGGAACAATGCAGGTATCATCCTGGACTCAGTATAGGCGACAATGCCCGATGCTACAGTACGCGACCTCGTGTCGCTGTCGTGTATCCTACCCCCTTTGGGGACGACGGCCATGTGGGCGGCGGCGAACGGTATGCACACGAACTGGCACGAGCGCTGTCTCGACTGGTTCCAACGCGGCTGGTGCTGTTTGGAAGGGAGCGCCGTCGCTACTTGGACGGTGGATTGCGGGTCGAAGTTTACCCCTGGCTTGTGCTGGTTCGCGGTCAGCGATGTAACCCGTTCGGTCTGCGGTTTCTGGCAAGCCTTCTCGACGTCGACGTGATTCACTGCCCCGTTTGGCATACATTGATGACTGACATGGCTGTCATGCTGGCACACGTCATGCGCAAGCGAGTGTTTGTGACCGATGTAGGCGGGAGTGGAAATTTAAGTTTGGGGCGATGGCTTGATATAGGCGGGCGTGTAGACGGATTTCTTGCTCTGTCTGAGTACAGCGCCAATATCTCTAGGTATGGCGATGGCGGCTCGACCGTCTATCGAGGCAAGACCCATGTCATCTACGGCGGTGCCGCAATACCCGACGCGTCTTTGAGCAGGCTTGAATCCCCGGTCCTACCGACAAAACTGCTATTCGTGGGCCGTCTTTTGCCGCACAAGGGCGTCGATGTGCTCATCCGGGCCATGCCACCGTCGCAGGCGCTCACCGTGGTGGGACGCGTGTACGACCACCAGTACTACGCGACTCTACAACAACTTGCCATCGGGAAAATAGTAACATTCGTCACCGACGCAGATGATAACCGGCTGACGAAGGAACTACACTCGAGTACGCTCCTGGTCCACCCGGCAGTGTACGACGCTTACGATGGATCTCATACGGACGTGCCGGAACTGTTTGGTCTGGCCGTTGTGGAAGCGATGATGTGCGGGATTCCCACAATTGTTAGCTCGGCCGGCAGCCTGCCGGAACTGGTCGTAGATGGCGTGACGGGGCTGGTTGTTCCGCCTGGAGATGTCGAGGCGCTACGGCAAGCCATCGAACAGCTCGTTACGGATGCCGAAGGTGCTCGTAAAATGGGTCTGGCGGGTCGAGCGCGCGCAATTGCGCAGTTCTCGTGGGATGCCGTTGCGGAAAGGTGCCTGCAGTGCTACCGATCTGTGTAGGTGCTGGGAGTGAAGCGTTCGCGTTGCGCGGACCTAGCTCCTGGGCTTCTGAAGGCCCGTGCCGGTGACGCTGTTGCTGAACGAGCAGGGAGTCCCACCGACCTCTTGGCACCGAACCCAGCCGCACCATCAGAGGCCGCTGCGGGTCCTCATGCTCACACACATGCCCTGGGATTGGAACCTCGGCGGCCCGCAGCCGCAGATGGATCTGGCGGACGAACTGAGGGGGATGGGTCATGCTGTCGACAAATTCGACATCAACGACGCGTTCTCGGCATTTCCACGCCTTCATCCCGCACTTCTCGACTTGCTGTTCCCGTTTGTCGCTACGATGTGGGTACGCAGGTATGGGCGAGCCTACGACATTATCGATGCTCATCAAGGGAACCTGCCTTTCAGCAAGCGGCAGCTCCATTTCAGTGGCCTTCTGTGCGTGCGATCAGCGGGACTAGTCCACTTCTATGCAGTGCAGGCGCGCAGATGGCAGACGCGTGAGCCACGGCGTCGGCCAAATCCTCGCCGTGTCGCTGGCCTTGCCCTGCGCCGCACTCTTTTATCCCCGGAGTTCGCGATCATGCGAACGGAACGCAGTTTCAGGGCAGCAGACATGATTTTGCTCGCGAACCGCGACGAGCACCGTCATGTCGCTGACGTGCTCGGCTACGGAGGTAAGGCAATCTGGATTCCCCACGGATTAAGCGATGCGCGGCTGGCCCGGCTTGCCCCGGTCGCCGCAGCCGCCCGCCGCCGGTCGGCTGGGAGACAGGTGGTCTTCGTGGGCAGTTGGTCGGTCCGGAAGGGGTTGCGAGATTGGCCGCGAATCGTCGCCTTAACGCGCGCCCGCGTCCCCGGTGCCTCTTTCCTGTTCCTGGGCACGGTTGTCGATGCTGAGGGGGTCCTTCGCGACCTCGGGTATCCACCCTCGCCGTGGATCCAAGTGATTCCGCGGTTTGACAACCGCTGCCTGCCGGTCCTTCTGGAAGGAGCGAAGGCGGGAGCGTTCCCGAGCTACATAGAGGGATTCGGGCTGGCCGTGCTTGAGCAAGCAGCCGCGGGAGTGCCGACCGTGGCCTACGATGTTCCGGGGCCGCGCGAGATCTTATCATCTGTTTCGCCGTCCCTGCTCGTGCCCCCGGGCGACACCGGGGCGTTCGTCTCGATGCTGTGTGAGCTCTTGACTATGGACAGCGAGTCGTACGTGGTGACTGCCGATCAGAGCCGGAAGGTTGCTGAAGGTTTTTCGTCCCGTAAAGTAGCAGAGGCAAACTTGGGCGCCTATCTTGAGTTTATGCAACACATCAGAGGTGATCATGCGTAGCCGCCGCCTACTCTTTTATATTGTCGGCAGATCCATAAAGCGCGTTCCTGACGTGCGGGGAAAGGGCCGTCTCTTACACTGGTGGATGCGGCGGCGGCCTCGCGACGTCATATGGCTGAGGATCTTGCCCGGCGGAGGTCGGATTTCCTGTGACCTCGCGATCCCGTACGAGGCGATGGTTTGGCTGGGACTGGAGGAGGAGCAGGAACTGAGGTTGTTGCCGAAGTTGCTCGAGCCTAACAGCACATTTATTGACTGTGGCGCCAATATCGGGATTTGGACGGTGGTCGCTGGCAAGGCGCATCACAGTAGCTGCAAAGTGTGGTCATTCGAGCCGAACCCCCTAACATTCCATAAACTCCAGGCGAACGTCTCCGCGTCCAGGCTAGGGAATGTGCGGCTGTTCAGGAGCGCGGTTGGTGGGTCCAATGGGACAGCTGCCTTCGAGACTAGTGTCGAGCACAATGTATCCCGTATAATCCCCGGTAGCCTTACGGGAGGAACGATGGTCTCTATGATGCGGCTCGATAGCGTGTTGCCCGGTCAGTCAGTTTGCGGCGTCAAGATTGATGTCGAGGGTGCTGAACTTGGTGTTATTGAGGGCTGCCTTGACACAATCAGGTGCCACAGGCCCTGGTTATGTGTCGAATTCAACACCCTCCTGGCGGGAACCGAGGTCCTCGGCGAATGGGATGTTGACAAGCGTCTGCGAGGGCTGGGCTACGTTCCGCGCCGCATGCAATACGTGTCCGACCGATCGAGCGGGGCAGTCTTACCTAGTTCCTGGCGAACGTCCGGGTATGTTAATCTCATCTATCGGGGCCAGTAACCCGACAACGAGACTTCGTATGCTGTGATACCAGTGCTGGTATCCGACACAAGCTACCGAGCGCTACCTGCTGTAGGAGGAATAGCCATATCTCGTTGTCGTGGTAACATGGGAGGTTACAATCCCGATCGGCTTCGCATGAGCGTTGCTCTTGTCACCCGCAACCGACCGGACAGCCTTGGACGCACGCTGCAGTCACTCCGGGAGCAAGGCGAACAGCCGTGGGAGGTCGTGGTGTCGGACGACTCCGACGACGCGCAGGCAGCCCGTACAGCGGCCGTCGCTGCGACTTACGGATGCCGCTATATTCGCGGCCCACGCCGTGGCTTATACGCCAACCGGAATCATGCCGCGCTCTCATGCACGGGCACCCACATTCGAACAATGGACGACGACCACGAGTTCCCTGCCGGCCACATGGCTGCGTGCTCCCAGGCCATCGCGGATGCCCCCGGAACGGTCTGGGTGATTGGGGAATACCTCCCTCAGGATTGCCAGCTAGGAACCCCGCGCTATCCTTGGCAGCTCAGTCCACGAGGCTTCTCAGTTCCTCCTCTCGACAGCGATAGCTGCCACGGCATCGCCGATGGCGCAACTATCTACCCGCGAAGTATCTTCGATGCCGGAATCCGGTATTTCGACGGATTCCTGTTTGGCTCCGCGTACCTCGAGTTCGGTTGCCTTTTGCACTGGCTCGGGTACCGCACGAGGCGTCTGCGCACGACCCACATAATTCATCATTATGACGAGCAGACCCGATCATTCTCGGCTGCCGGCATTGTAGAACCGTCGCGGTATTTCGCGATGCTGTGTCTTGCGTTGCTGTACGAGCCGAACCTGCATAATACGCCTCTCTGCGTCGCACAGTTCGCTTTGGAGTTGGCGCGTAAGGGCCCTCAAACGCTTCGGTGGCTCCGCCTGGGTTTTCAGGCTTACCTAACCCGCCGTCGAGAGGCGCTGGCATATGAGACCAGTGCACCTTGCAATCCAAACTGCGAGGTTGCGACAGTTGACTCTGTGCGCCCTTGTGAGGCCGCAAACGCTGTCCTGAGGGTGCAGGCCAGAACCCCAAACGGGATCGGCGCGGGAGGCGCGGCTTGATGCTACAACCACTTGTAGCGCGCTTCACCAGACGAGCTACCATTACGACTGCATCTGTGCGAGCTCCGGTTCTTGTGGCAGCCGCCGCGACTGTTGTGGTCTACACCTGCTGGCTCGCCGTCAACCGTTCGCCAGCACTGGTGGCCGCACCCATCGCCCTTGCTATGCTGGCAGTGTTGGCCTGGCGACCGTACGCCGGGGCCGTGATGCTGCTACTTTACTCCACGGTACATTTTTATGTGGCAGTTGTGATCTTTCACACCGGCGTCAGGCCGAGCCTCCTCATTAATACTTGGAAGGATTGGTTCCTCCTGTTGCTCCTTGCCGTTTGGTTCTATCAGCGGAAAGGTAGGGGCTTTGCAGCGGTACCGCGAACCGTGAGGGTCGCTATGCTGTCCTACGGCGCGATCACGTTTGTGCAGGCGTTTAATCCGCTCGACTTCGGGTTTAGAGCGGCGTTTACGGACTTCCGTTGGACCACACTCAGTCTTATCTTCGCTCTGATTATTGCCGACACTCTACGGACTCCCCGAGCTCTACGTATTACCTTGACGCTTCTGCTCAGCATGGCCGTAATTCAGGGCATTTACGCCATGTATCAGCAGACCCTCACCTTTCAACAAGCCGTTGCTCTAGGCGCTAATCCCGGTATCGGAGGCAGTTTCTTCCTAGGGCATTTGATGTCTTTTGGCGCTGTCGGGGGGGCACTCGGGCCGTATCTGGCGATGATGCTTCCGTTCTCCGTTGCATGGTTGATTTGGACACCGAAGTGGCTGCACCGGCTGTTTGCGCTAGCAGCTTGCGCAATCCTACTGGTCGCCATAGTAGATACGTCAGTGCGTGTGGCCTGGGTGATGTCCGCCGTGGGCATCTTGACGGTTTGCATAGCCACCCGGCGGTGGCTTCTTCTGATGATCGCGATGTGTGCGGCGGTGATCTTCGTCACATCGGTGAGTGGATTTACGGCGCATCGACTGCACGCCGTGCTCGACCCCCTCGGTCGGGGCTCAACTTTCGAGGGACGGACCGTGGCGTGGGCAGGCAACTACCAGCGAATTCTCCAGAATCCTATCGGCTTTGGCCTCGGGACGACAGGGGACCCCAGATACCGGGAGGGAGCTGTGGCGACCAGCAACGTGCCGATCTTCCTGGAAAATGAATGGCTCGACCTCGGGCTGGAGATCGGCCTACCGGGAATCGCCGCCTTCGCTTGGATGCTTGGCAGCATCGTTGTCGCGAGTATTCGTGTCCGAAAGGCGATCACAGATCCCTGGCTAAGAGTTGTCTGGGCCGCGGCCTTTTCGGTTGTCGTCATGTGCATCGTGGCTGGCCTTGACGCGCGTTTCGTGACTGCCCCTGCGCCGATCTCCTGGTACTTCTGGACGGCGGTTGGCCTGCTCTTCGCGTTGCCCAACATCCGTGATCGAGGGAGCGGTTCGCTCGCTGCGAACCCCGGAGGGGGTATTGAGCGTGCATGATAGCCTGCGCCTTGATAACCAGCAGTCCGAGGCTGGCTCGGCCATCTTGCCAATGATGCAGAGTCAGTTGAATGACGGTCCGAACGCCCTCACAACCACCGACTCAGTCGAAAGCTTCTGGGACGCGACCTACGCGCGGAACACGATGACGTCCGCCGCGACAGAACCGACGGCGTTCATCGAGCCTTTTCTCAAGGCGGTCGGTCCGGTTGCAGGACTGCAGGTGCTCGAGTGCGGCCAGGGAACCGGCGAGATCACGGTGGGCTTGGCGCGGCGAGGAGCGCACGTCACCTGTTTTGACGTCTCCCCGGTCGCATGCGAGCAAACTGAGGTGCGCGCCGCCCTGCTCGGCTTGAGCGATCGCGTGACCGTCCTGTGCGCATCTCACCAGGAGGTCTCCGACAAACTGCTAGGTGCGAAGCGGTTTGATGTCATCTGCGGTCTCTTTTTCTTGCACCACATTGATCGTCGGGCCAGCAGCGCCACAGCAAAGCGCATGGTCAGCGCCGTGTGGACCGCGACGGAGCGCTTCGATTACCGGCTCGGCCGCATGTTGCCCAGCAGCTTGCTCAAGTATGGCTGGTGGCAACTGGTGGAATGCAAAGAGCTCGCCGTCCATCTGGCGGCTGCTGGAACGCCAGAGCTGGCACGGTGAGCGGTCAACTGAGAGCAGCCATCATCTCCGGCAGCTTTCCGCCGAAAATGTGCGGCATCGGCGACTATACGGCGAACCTGTCGGCGGCCCTCCGGCGGCGTGGCGTCTCCGTCCTGAACGTCGTGCCGCCTCAGTACGCGCAACCCTGGCCGGCGGGGGAAGCTGGTGAGGAGACCGTCCTCGGCGCCGTCGAAGGCTGGTCGCTTCCCCACCTTGCTCGCCTGGCGCAGACGATGGCGCGCCTGCGGCCGGATATCGTTCACCTCCAGTATCAGGTCAGCCTCGTTCAGGAGAGTATCTCTGTTGGTCTGTTGCCGCTTCTGGTGCGCCGGCTGATCCCATTGACGCGCTTTCATGTGACCCTCCATGACTTGCACTCTCCATATCAGCGCTACGTAGGCAGGCTCGCCCTACGTCCGTTAGTGGCCTTCAGCGACTGCGTCTACCATTCGATCGGCTCCAATCTACCGTTAGTAGCTCGGCTGGGCTGGCCATCCAGGCGAGTCGTGATCCGGCAGACGGTGGTCGGACCGGGCGTTGACGTGAAGAACTCGCTGGGGTTGAGCCGGGCAGAGGTCCGAGAGCAACTAGGCGTTCAGCCCGACGAATTCGTAATTACCTGTTTTGGCATCGTTTCTCCGTCACGAGACTACGAGTCGTTATTCGCCGCCGCGCGACTGCTTCGGGGGCAGAGCCGCCCCGTTCGCGTTGTACTTGTCGGTGCGGGCCGTGAGGAGGACAGCTTTGCCTACTCCGTGACTGAGATTGCCCAGATCGCCAGCCGTTACGAAATGAAGGTAGGCCGCGAGGTCCTGCTGACCGGCAGGGTGTCCGGCGCGGAGATTGTCAATATTATCAGGGGCGGAGACGCAACGGTCATGCCGTTGCGGGATCCAGAGGACATCGAGAGTCGGAGCAGCTTCAGCCTACTTCCGTTCTGCGGCGTTCCGATCCTCGTGTCGGCGGGGAGGCAACTCCCCAGCCATATCCAGCACGCGCATAACGTGCTCACATTCCGAAAAGGCGATCCCGCCGAACTTGCTCGAGAGCTCCAGTCCCTGATACGCGATTCCAATCTAGGTCGCTCCCTTGTTGCCAAGCTGCCGGAACTGCAACAGCATTATTCCTGGGACGCAATTGCTAAGCGGACTGAAACGGAGTATCGCGCTTCGCTCGCACGTGTATCGCGGCAGAGCGGTGCGATGTTTCAATGAATATCTTATTTCCAACTGACGCGCGCACGGTGCATGGAATTGAGACGATCCTGTTGGATTTGGTGCGCCAGCTCGCATCGCATGGTCACACTCCGTTAGTGCTGGTAGCCGCTGGCGACAAGTTTGCCAGGCGCGTTCAACAGCTAGGTGTGCAGGTGCGTCTATTCCACGAGTACAGTGATCCCCGTGCTGCAGTGTGGCTGCGGGACATTATCCAGGCTGAAGTAATAGATGTGGTCCATCTCTTCTATTCCTCTACCTTGCTGGCTGCTGTAACGGCAGCGCGCCTAGCTCGTCGCCCCGCTATCTACCACTTCGAGAACTTTCCCCCCGAACAGCGGCGCACTTGGGTACCACGCGCGCTCCGACTTCGTGAGTACCGCATCGGCCTAAGGGGTACAGCAGCCACCGTCGCTTGCAATGAGGAAGTACGGAACGCCTGGCTCCGAGAAGGAGTAATTCGGTTGAAGCGTAGCCACGTCATTCATAATGGCGTCGATATACAACGCTTCTCCTCCTCAGCGCGAACTCCAGGAACTCGAAGTGTCATCGGCATACCGGACGACGCAGAGATCATTGGCTTCGCCGGTCAGCTCGTGGACTACAAAGGGATACAAGAATTCTTTCAGGCGGGGGCGCACCTCAGTCAGTCGAGGCCGAACCTTTACCTACTGATCGTCGGAGGACTTGGCCCGCCGGAATACTACGAATCGGCGCTGCTCGGCACAGTTCGTCGGCTTCATATCGAGCAACGAACGATATTCGCGGGATATCAGGACGATGTGCCTCGCTACCTAGCAGAGATGGACGTGTTGCTGGTGCCTTCCTGGCGCGAGCCCTTCGGCATGGTTGTATTAGAGGGAATGGCAACAGGCGTTCCCGTAATTGGGACCAGCGCTGGCGGTATCCCAGAGATCATCCGCGGCGGCGAGGACGGCCTCTTGGTGCCACCCCGCGATGTGGCTGCCTTGGCCGCCGCGACCGCTGATCTTCTGAATCACCCAGAGAAGCGCGCCAGCCTCAGGTGTGCGGGCTTGGCCCGCGTTCGCGAGCAATTCACCACGGAGCATGCAGCGGCGCGTCTGACAGTGCTCTATGAACAGCTTCGTCTATTCGGCGGGAGACGTGGTACTATAGCGACCGCACCACGCTCGGACGTCTAGGGCAAGGAAGAACGGGCATGCGCGATCCCAGGTTGATTGTTCCTGCATCGCCCAGGGAATCCTACGCTCACGAGCACGATTTGCTGGAGCTATACGCTGCTGATCGGAACAGCCTGATTCACAGGAGATACATCGAGCGTATTTCCTGGATTATGGGAACCGTAAAGCGTTACTGCGCACCCGGAGGGACGGTACTCGAGATAGGCTCTGCACAAGGCAACATGAGCTTGTTGCTGGCGGAGGACGGGTATAAGACGGTAGCAGCCGACATTGATGCGGACTTCCTGAATTACTCTAGAAAAAAGTATGAGCGTGGCGATGTTGAATGGATACACGGTGACGCATTCCAGTTGCCAATGGGCCGGACCTTTGACGCGGTGATCTTGGCGGAGATCATTGAGCACGTTGCTCACCCACAGGACCTCATCGGCAAAGCACTTAAGTTGGTCCGGTCTGGTGGAGTGCTGGTCATCGCAACGCCAAATCATCATATGCGGGATCGCACGCCGTCGTTCCAGGAAGCGACAAAGAACATATCTTCAATGGAGCGTTCTCAATTCGGGCCTGGAGGTGAGAGCCATCTTTTCACCCTCACCATGGGCCAACTGAAGGCCATGATCCCAAGAACAGCGTGCGTTGTCGAGAGCGCATTCGTTAGTACGATCCTGTGCAACAATCGCGTGCAACGCTTTTGGAATGTGCCCACTTTGCGCGTTCCGTTCTGGGCGGCAAATATCGCGCTTCCTCATATTCCATGGGTTCGTTCCAAGGTTTCCCTTCAGTTGATGGTGGTCGTTCGGAACTCAAGTTAGATCGCGGGAGACCAGACCCTGCACCTCGCTATCGGATCCGTGTGGCCGCCGGACCCGCACTGCAGCGGCTGCATCAACTCGGCGACGGCTAACGCCGGCCTGACGCCACCCACCGGCGGGTGCCCGCTGGGCGCTCCAGCCACGATCTCGGCGACCGCAGGTGTGCTGCGACGAGTTTTCGGCCCCAACTCGGCCGCTGCCGTCGCCAGCGTGTCCGGGCATGCACTCGCCGCCCCGTCCACACTCGTCGGAGTAGGGTACTTCCCGAACGAGCGTTCCACGACGAGTCTCCTACGCCCGTTGCCCGCCTCCGGCGCGATGGCTTAGCGGGAATTTCCCCTCAAAAAATGCCGGCTCCCCCTCACCACCACCTCTAATGAAACGCTAATCCTGCGTATGTGCGACTCTAACACCTGCTACGTAGCATAAAGACAACTGCAAAGAGGGTGAGCCTCAGTCGAGAGAGGGAGGTACACGCGTGGCAGTACAACGTGGCCGCTATAGTGATGTCGTGTCGATGTGGAATGCGATGAACCGTCTGATGGATGAGGCATTTCTGCGCACGCGGGGACCATCCGGTGGCGATGCCCTCGAGATTCCGATCGATCTCTACGATGCAGGTGAGGAGTACGTGCTTCGAGCGATGGTTCCAGGAGCCACCGCCGACGAGGTTCAAGTCACGATGCTCGGTGAGAATGTTCAGATCCGGGGCGTGATTCACATGCATCAGGCGGAGCCTGAGCGTGACGCCTCCTGGCTGGTTCACGAGATTCCGCACGGGACGTTCTCACGGGTGGTGACACTGCCGCAACGTGCCGATGCTGAGCGTGCCAGCGCATCGTTTGAGAATGGCATCGTAACGCTCCGCCTGCCGAAGGCCACCGAACACCGACCTCAGCCAATCAAGATCACGACACGGTGATCGCGTAGGCTCGATCGCGGCAACGTCTCTCTAAAAGAAATCTCTCTCAGAAAGGACTGTAGACAATGGCGAAGGTTCTCGGAATCGACCTCGGCACGACCAACTCCTGCATGGCAGTGATGGAGGCCGGTGAGCCGGTGGTGATCGAAAATGCGGAGGGTGCCCGGACAACTCCTTCGATGGTTGCAGTAACAAAGACGGGCGAGCGCCTCATTGGTCAGATTGCCAAACGCCAAGCTGTGACGAACCCACAGAACACGATCTTCTCCATCAAGCGCTTCATGGGTCGGAAGTTCACTGACCCCGAGGTACAGCGCACCCTAGGGATGGTTCCCTACAAGGTGACCCAAGCGTCGAATGGTGACGTGCGCGTGCGGCTGGGTGATCGCGACTTCAGCCCTCCGGAAATCTCGGCGATGATCCTGCAGAAGTTGAAGGCAGATGCCGAGGCGAAGCTTGGTGAGAAGATCACTGAGGCGGTCATTACCGTACCGGCGTACTTCAACGACGCACAGCGACAGGCCACGAAGGATGCTGGCAGAATTGCTGGGCTGGAAGTGTTGCGCATCATCAACGAGCCCACAGCTGCAAGTCTGGCCTACGGCTTGGATAAGAAGCACGATGAGACTATCGCCGTCTACGATCTTGGTGGTGGCACCTTTGATATCTCCATTCTGACGCTTGGCGAGGGTGTCTTCGAGGTCAAAGCAACGAATGGTGACACGCACCTCGGCGGGGACGACTTCGACGAGCGCGTCCTTAACTGGCTTGCTGATGAGTTCAAGAAGCAAGAAGGCATTGATCTGCGTCAGGACCGCATGGCGCTGCAGCGCCTGAAGGAGGCTGCTGAGCGCGCGAAGATCGAGCTTTCGACTGTGCAGCAGACAGAGATTCAGCTGCCATTCATCACTGCCGATGCGAGCGGACCCAAGCACCTGACTACCACGTTGACGCGCTCCAAGCTCGAGCAGCTGGTAGGCGACCTTGTCGAGCGGACCGTCGGGCCTTGCGCGCAGTGTATGACAGACGCGGGGGTCACTGCTGGCCAGATCAACGAGGTGGTGCTGGTTGGTGGTATGACCCGCATGCCAGCGGTCATCGAAACGGTCCGTAAGCTGTTCGGGAAGGAGCCGAATAAGGGTGTCAACCCAGACGAAGTGGTCGCCGTTGGAGCAGCGATCCAAGCAGGCGTGCTGAAGGGTGAGGTCAAGGATATTCTCCTCCTCGATGTCACGCCTCTGACTCTTGGCGTGGAGACGCTCGGTGGCGTGATGACGCCGATGATTCCGCGCAACACGACGATTCCGACGCGCAAGACCGAGGTGTACACCACTGCTTCGGACAACCAGCCCAGCGTGGAGATTCACGTGCTACAGGGTGAGCGGCCGATGGCAGCGGAGAACAAGTCGCTCGGTCGCTTCCACCTGGACGGTATTCCACCCGCACAGCGCGGAGTACCGCAGGTCGAGGTGACGTTCGACATCGATGCCAACGGTATTCTCAACGTTACGGCGCGTGACCTTGGTAGCGGCAAGCAGCAGAACATCACGATCACAGCGTCGAGCGGTCTCTCGAAGGATGAAGTCGAACGCATGGTTCGCGAGGCCGAGCAGCACGCGGATGAGGATCGCCGCCGCAAAGAAGAGATTGAGACGCGCAACCAGGCTGATTCGCTTGCCTATCAGGCTGAGAAGACTCTGCGGGATTACGGTGACAAGGTTCCGGTCGACGTCAAGACGGAGGTCGAGGGTAAGGTCGCTGCCTTGCGATCGGCCCTCCAAGGCTCGGACATGGACCACATCCGCAGCTGTACGGAAGACCTTTCGCAATCGCTGCAGAAGGTCGGACAGAGCATGTACCAGAATACCGGTGCTGGTTCCTCTGGTAACCCTCCCGAGGGTGACGGTGGCAGCGATGGCGGCTCGGTAGAGGGCGAGTATCGACCGGCATAGGGCCAGGAATGGCACGCCAGATGGCGGGGAGACACGCATTGCGTGTCTCCCCGCTCTCGTTCTCTGGCGAAGTGCGTAACGCTGGATTGCCAGACTCGTTTCTCTCTCCGTGGGGCTGGCAGAGCGTACAGGTTATAACTCCGTACGCACGAGACGGATGTAGCCAGTGGGTTCAAGTGGAGGGAGGCCGGGTGCTTCGTCGAGCAGTGCATTGCTGTGTCGTTGCTTTGGTGTGTGCGTTCACGCTCGGTGCCCCAGCACTTGCCGACCCGCTGTCTGTGATTCCTCGGAGTGTCACCGGTGATCCGCGGCTTGGCGTGGCGGAATCGTTCACTGATCCTGCCGCTGCCTGGGCGCTGGGAGCGCGTTGGGAGCGGGTGGTTTTTCAATGGTCGAGCATCCAGCCTAATGGTCCATCTGACTGGGTCCCGTCCACCAATCCGACTATCGCGCAACTCGATGCCGATCATGCGCGTGGAGTGTCCATTACGGGCCTCTTGATCAATACACCGGGATGGGCGCAGAGCAATCCGGCAGCGGGTGTGCACTCGCCGCCATCTGGGCTGAATCTTCCCATCAACGATCCAGGGAACAGCTGGGCGCAGTTCTGCATGCGCATGGCGCAGAGCTACGGCAATGACGTCTCATCTTGGGTCATCTGGAATGAGCCGGACGTGTGGAATCCGGCGAGTCCGTTCTATACCTGGGCTGGCGATCCTGCGACGTACTATCAGCTGCTCAAGGTGGCCGATGAGGCGATCAAGAGTGTGCAGCCCAGTGCCACGATCGTGTTCGCAGGTACGACCTTCTACTGGGATGCCAACGCGGGCCGTCCGCAGTTTCTCTCTCAAGTCCTCGATGCCGCAGCGAGTGATCCTACGGCGGCGACCCACGGCGATTACTTCGATGCTGTCGCCGCGCACGTGTACACGACGGTGACCAATGCGTACTGGGTGCCAAAAACCTTTTCGGCTATCCTCACCGCACACGGCCTCTCCAAGCCGATCTGGATAGATGAGACGAATGTACCCCCTTACAATGACCCAGCTTCTCAGCTGCCACCCGGCGCACCGAATGCAACGCTCAGTCAGCAGGCTGACTTCTTGCTCGAGGTGTATGCGGAAGCGCTCGCGGCTGGCGTGCAGCGCATCGAGGTCTACAAGATGAAGGACGTCGTCCCGCAAGATGGCGCTCCTTATGGTCTGGAGCGCAACGACGGTACGTTCAGGCCGGCCTACGCAGCGATTCAGACGGCGGTGCAGTATCTCGGTTCTTATGCGTCTGGCAATCTGAGGACGGGTCAGCATCACATCGCCATTGCTTTCTCCCAAGGTGGCACACTCACGACTGTGGCATGGAATACCGGCCCCTATCCCTACACCCTGATGTTGTGTGCCCACAGTCAATCGGCTACGCTGGTGAACACGCTCGGTCAAACATCAACAATCACGCCGGCTGGGCCAGGCTCAGGTGTCTACACGGTACCGCTGGCTCCAGCGACGGCTCACGGCATCTTCAATGGCAGGGACATGTACTACATTGGAGGGTCACCGGTCATCATTCAAGAGCGGCACGCGAATCTCAGTGAATCCTGCGCTCCCTCCGTTCTCCACGACAATCGCTACTTTGCTCAAACTGGGTATCGCATCGATACTGACTCGTTCTGGACCTACTTCCAGGCGCGCGGCGGGGTTAGCACGTTCGGATACCCAGTGTCGCGAACTTTCGAGTTCATGGGCTTTCCCACGCAGATCTTCCAGCGCCAGGTCATGCAACTGCAACCTAATGGTTCGGTGCAGCTTCTCAACCTGCTTGACCCGGGTCTACTTCCGTACGCCCAGTTCAATGGCAGCATTTTTCCGAGCGCCGACCCTGCCTTGGAGAAAGCGGCTCCTTCGCCGGCGAGCCCAACCTACGCTCAAGATGTGATTTCCTTCGTCCAGGCACACGCTCCGGATGCTTGGCAAGGACAGCCCGTGAATTTCTACCAGACGTTCACGCACACAGTCTCGTTGAAGCAGGCGTTCCCGAACGGCCAGGACAATCCGGCGCTGCTTCCACTGCTGAATCTAGAGGTGTGGGGCTTGCCTACCTCCGAGCCAGTGGTGGACGCTACGAACCATAACTTCATCTATCTACGCTTCCAACGAGGTGTAATGCAGTTCGACGCGAGCTGTCAGTGTACACACGGCATCCTCTTCGGAGACTACCTCAAGGAGGTGTTGACCAATCAGCGGGTGCCGGCTGACCTTGCGAGCGAAGCTCTTGCCAGCAAGCTGTTCCGGCAGTACGATCCTGACTCAGCGGGCTATCTGGATCGTCCTTGGGATCTTCCTGCTACTGATCTCACTTTTGCCTTCATTCCCGGATGAGAGCTGCCCGTAGCCTTGTTGCCGGTGCTCCAATGAAGGCCACCGTCGCGCTGATGGCCCGAACTCAGGCGGAGAATTCTTGACGGATGGCCGCGTCCTTCGCGACAACGGTATCGGACAGTTGTTTCTGGAATGAGCGCATCCGGTCAAGCAGGCTCGGATCGGTAATGGCGAGTATCCGGACCGCTAGCAGCGCTGCGTTTCTGGCGGCACCAATGGCGACAGTCGCCACAGGCACGCCGTTTGGCATCTGCACGATGGAGAGCAGCGAATCGAGACCGCTCAACTGTGCAAGGGGGACGGGGACGCCGATGACGGGCAGAGGCGTCGCCGCTGCTAGCATTCCGGGAAGGTGGGCTGCTCCACCAGCACCGGCGATGATGATGCGCAAGCCGCGACTGTCGGCCGTCTGCGCGTACTGGAGCATCGCTGTCGGGGTGCGATGAGCAGAGACAACCCGTACCTCATAAGGTACGCCGAACTCGGTGAGCGTGTCAGCTGCGGCGCGCATTACCTTGAGATCCGAATCACTCCCCATCACCACGCCAACCAGCGCGTGTGTCTCAGTCATGCCACCTCTCCAACCCCAGTGCTATCTTCTGCGCTGCCACCGGTGAGTAGGCGCACTGCCTGCCAAGCGAGTGCTCGCGTCTGTGAGCGGTCGTCACCGAGAACAGTGACGTGACCCAGTTTGCGACCTGGTCGCGGTTTCTTTGCGTACAGGTGCACCTTCACCTGCGGGAGAGACAGGGCTAAGGGCAGATTCACGCGCGGATCGGCGCCGTCAGCCGATCCCAGAATGTTCACAGTGGTTACGTGCGGCGCGACGAGCCCAGTATCACCGAGCGGCCAGTCGAGAATGGCCCGGAGATGATTCTCGAACTGTGATGTGATGCATCCTTCGATACTGAAGTGACCGGAGTTGTGTGGACGGGCGGCGATTTCGTTCACCCACAGTTGACCGTTAGCTACGAAGAATTCCACAGCCAGTATGCCGACCACCCCAAGGTGCCCGGCAATCAGCGTTCCAGTACGCTGCGCCTGCACAGTGAGCGGTCGTGGCAGCGATGAAGGCACGGCGAGCTCGTGGCAGATTCCATCCTTCTGGACAGTATCGACGATGGAATAGGCTACGGTATCGCCTCGTGGCCGGCGGCACACGAGCCCGGCGCATTCTCGCTCGATCGGAAGAAACTGCTCCACGAAGACCCTCATGCCTCGCTGGCCTGCAGAAGACAGAGTTTGCCCGGCCTCGTCATGATCTCTAGCAATCCATACACCGCGGCCGTCGTACCCTCCTAGCACGGCCTTGAGGACCACGGGCCAGGCATGGCGCTCGGCGAACCGGTCGACATCAGTGACGGAATCGGCAGCAGCAAAAGCGGGAACCGGCAGTCCGAGCTGCTGAAAGCGGGTCCGCTGCTCCCACTTATTCTGAGCGACTGCCACTGTGTCTGCGTTTGGCCAAAAGCGGACACCATCCGCTTCCAGTTGCCGGACGTCGACCACACTCACGAGCTCGTGATCAAATGTGACGACATCACATCGCTGTGCGAAAGGAGCGAGTCCCCTTGCCAGGGTTCCAGCGCCCAGTGTCGTGGACGCCGCTACACGAGCGGCACTGTCCCCAGCGTGCTCAGCCAGGACGTGGACGCGTATGCCAAGGGGAGATGCGGCCTCTACGGTCATACGAGCGAGCTGGCCTGCACCCACGATTCCGACTATTGGTGACAATTTGGTGCTCTCTTCCGTCATGAATAATCGGGCAAAGTTTTACTTTCTGTGCGAGATCAGGATACGACGCCAAAGAACTGGGCAGTATTTCATATTTCAACTCATGGACAAGATGCAGCAAGCCTCGTGCAGTTGTGCCCGCGACTTTGCTAGTACTTGAGGGGAGTCGCCACTCCTTATCCGCGGAAGTCACCTACACTGAAGATAGTTACGAAGAGACGCCAGGAAGGTGCGGCGAGTAGTGCAGAGGGTCATCCGGCTCGTGCTCACGGCGTTACGCAGGGCCTACGAGTTTCGTCATCCGCAGACTCTTCGTCCGTACCTCGAAGTGATTGGTGGCATTGTGGGGCTCAGCTTAGTGCTGGGTCTACTCGGATCCTATCAAGACGTTTTGCCACCGGATGCGCTGTACCTCCTTTTGGTGCTAGCGCTTGCACTGCGGTGGGGGCTACGTGTCGGCCTGATGTCTTCGTTGCTCTCAGTGGCAGCTGAGAATCTCGTCAATCCTGATCAGCTCCCTACGCGGAGCCTGCTACGCATATTGGTGTACTTATTGACCTACACAGCCGTGACGGTAACAGTCGGGTTGCTCGCTTCATTTCACCGTGCCGAGCGACTGCGGGCTGAGGAAGCTGCGACGCATGAGAAGGCGGCGGCAGAACATCAGCGACGCATGGTTGGGATTCTTGCCCACGACCTGAAGGCGCCGCTCACGGCCGCCCGCGGATATGTCGAGCTTGCGCTTCGCAGCGTCGATCGCGGGCAGAATGACCACGCTCGGAAATCTCTGACCGTCAGTCTCAGTCAGCTGGACCGCCTGTCCGGCATGATTACGAATCTCGTCGAAGCGAGTCGCCTGGAGCAAGAGGCGTTAAAGCTGAGCGCGGTAGCGCTGCAGGAAGCGATCGAGCGTGCAGTCACGGCCTCAGCCGCTGATCAGCAGCATCCAATCTTGTTTGATGCTACGACAGCGGAGGGGTTAGCGGTTCGTGCTGACGGCACTGCTCTCAATCGCATTCTCGATAACCTCCTCGCCAATGCAACAAAGTACTCGCCTCCTGGTAAGCCGGTGATGGTGAGCGTTCGGGGCAGCAGAACGGATGACGAACACTCCGTGATTCAGACGCGCGTGTCTGATCGCGGCATCGGCATTCCAGAGAACGAACGGGAGATGATTTTCGCGCCCTACTATCGGGGCTCGAATCGCGGCAATGCTGCTGGCACCGGTGTCGGTTTGTACATTTGTCGTGGACTCGCCCAAAAGATGGAGGGCACTTTGACATACGAATCCAATCCTGGTGGAGGAAGCATCTTCGTGTTGACGCTGCCCAGCGTCGGAGCATTGGATCGAGTCGTTGCTACGAATCCCGAAGTAGACGAGCAGCGCGGAGTTGCGGTCGCTACACACTGATTCGAGCACAAGTGCCGTGACAGCAGGCCCCTGTGACATACAGGCTGCTTGTTGATTGCTGCAACTCTTGGAGTTGTTTCCCACTTTGCCGTAGTCTCGTTACTCGGGGAGCCTACCACGCGGGAGAGTTGTTGAGTGAGGACACAGGCAGGTATCTACATAGGGATTCTTCGTCTCCTCGCAGAGGAGCGCGCACGCCTCACCGCCGAAAGCGCTCAAGCGGTGGGCACTGGGCTCGATGTACGAGCGCATGATACCGAGCAAGCCATCCGCAGGTTTCGCCGGCGGTTGGAACAGCTAGAATGGCGTGTCGCCGTCTCGCTGATGTAGCGTCATTCTACCCCGGCTCCACTTCTCAGGCTGTCGGGCAAGAGGTGTAATGTACCTAGAGGCCGAATGACAGCAGAGTCTGCCGGCTTCTCTTAGCATTGAGCCGGGGGATATCGCTGCCCTCTGGTAGCCGGAGCCTCACATCTTGTTCGAGCACGACCCAGCCGTCGTAGTTGACTGCTTGAAGGGCGCGCAGAAAGCTGGGGATATCGACCATGCCATCGCCAAGAGGCACGAAGATTCCCCGGTCGACTGCCTCGAGATAGGGCAGATGGTCTGATCGGACAGCCTTGAGCACCTGACTGCTGACATCTTTGACGTGTACGTGCCGTACGCGTGCCGCATGGCGGAGCGTGAGGGGGATGGGATCGGCGCCACCGAAAAGCAGATGTCCGGTATCGATACAGAGACCAACCAGGCCGGATGGTGTGCGCCGCAACAGCTCCTCGATCTCTGGCTCAGTCTCAACGTAGGTGCCGGCGTGAGGGTGAAAGGCGGTGATCAATCCCATGTCCGCGGCGCGCCGGGCAAGTTCGCTGATGCCTTCGGTGAAGCGTTCCCACTCACCGCCGGTGAACTCAGGAGCAGCGCCGCGATCAGGATGCCCGGCGGCGGCTCGTCGTGCTTCATCACCAGCATCAGCGAGGACGAATACGGTGGCGCCCAGGTCGTGCAGCCGAGATGCCACGCCGATGCCGAACGTGAGCTGTTCATCAAAAGTGTCTGATCGATGCAGTGTTACGGGACAGAAACCTCCAATGAGGGAGAGTCCGTAACGCTTGAGCTCGGTACGCAGCCGTTCCGCTGGAGACGGTAGATAGCCCCACGGACCGAGCTCGGTACCGGCAAAGCCAAGCGCTGCCATCTCGGCGAGAACGCGCTGTGGTGGAAGCTCATCACCCCATCCGGGGATCTCGCAGACGCCCCACGTGATCGGTGCCGTGCCTACTCGCATACTCATTGCGGACTCTCTCCGAGTATTCGCAGGTAGTCTCCTGCTGTCCGTTCCCTCTTTGATCCGTGCTCACTATACTTGCTACGCACTTTGTGTGCAGCGCACTCGCAGAAGAGAGGAAGTGCACGATGCAGCGCACCGGCGCAGACATTATTGCGGAGTATCTTGTCCG
>JAMCTA010000060.1 GCA_023381895.1 Chloroflexota bacterium | reverse complement strand
GGAGTGCCGCCAGAAGTGAAGTAGATGCGCGGCTGGGTGATCGTGAGCAACGGATTGGTGGTCACCGGCGGAATGTCTCGCAGGTTGAAGTCCGGAGTGCCCTGCGCGGTCACCCCTTGGGCGGGCGTACCCACGACGCCGAAACCGTGCGTGTAGACGAGGTGCTGATTCTGCCAGTTCTGCGCCGCCTGCGGAAGACGGGATACATCGAGCTGGCGCGCCGAGAGCATCTCCTGCTGCCCTGCATAGCGATCGATGTCCACGTCGTTGAACACGTAGTACGGGCGCAGCCCTTGGAGTTGCTGGAAGGTCTCGAGCAGGGGCCGCCAATCCCAGAGCCGGATGTTGTTGACGGTAGTCTGATTGTTCTTGACATCTTGCTCCGTCAGCGGTGAGAGCTTCGGCGAGCTGACATTGATGGAGTCCAGTGCGAAGGCCGAGCGAGTTGCAGCGATGTTGTCAGCGATGAAGGGCTCTTCCCGTCGCAGCTCGCTCGGCGCAACGTACACCGCCTGCACAATCCCTGGCAGAATACCGAGACCCAAGAGTGCAACACTGATCCACAGGACGGGTGCTGCGAGAAACCATCCCAGACTCTCCCGCACCGCGGCCACAATACAGAATCCAGCCGCCACCACCATGACAGCCGCGAGAATGTCGAACGCAGGGAGGCGAATGTGCGCGTCGACAAAGTCAACCCCAAAGGCCGTCTTGTTCCCTGTCAGCAACAAGCCAGCAGTGGATAGCCAGTGGTAGGCCGCACCTTGGACGATGAAGAACGCGCTGCCGATCACGGCCGCGTGAATGAAAAGCGAGCGCGGCGGCGAGAAGCTGACACGCACCTGCCCCATACCAGGCTGAATTGGCTCCATCTGGATGAACTGCGGCGACATCAGCGTAAAAATGACGCCGACCCCCAGAGCTGTAACCACGAGCAAAGATACGACCCAACCATAGAGATATTGCAACAGTGGGTAGAGGAACAGGTACCAGCTCACAGAGCGGTGGAGGATTGGATCCATCGTCGTGATAGGCTGCTGATGGAACGCCAGAGCAAAAAGCCGCCAGTGGCTGCTCGCTGACGATGCGAAGAAGAGCGCCAGCACGAGTGCTGCCACGAGACTGCCAGCAGAAACCAGCGGGAGATGGCGCTCATTGTCGACCACGATCGTCCGTAATGGACTGCCACGACCACGAGCAACTCGTCTGGCAACCAGCCAGTTGCCAAACAAGAAGACAAACGCCACCACTCCGGCAATCGCGAAGGAGAACGCTTCGTAGCGGAGCGTCGTCGTGAAGACGAAAGCAACTTGTTCGGACTGGAACCAGAGGAAGTCAACGTAGAGATGAGCGTCCGTACTGAGGAAGATGAGGAGTAGTGCAGCGAGCACCACGGCGAGGAGCCAGCGCACTGCTCTGCCCCCTGTCCGATTTATAGTGTCTCAGGTATCTAGTATAGGTGTTTCATAGCACAAGACGGGTAATCTTCTCAAACATTAGGAAGGAAGGCCGAATGGCCAAGAGCTACCGTTCTGCTCCAAACCTGAGCATTGACCAAAAGAAGCACTACACGGCGACAATTCACACGGAGAAGGGTGACATCGAAGTCGATTTGTATTCCCAGTCCGCTCCGACCACAGTCAACAACTTTGTATTCTTGGCACGCGAAGGCTTCTATGATGGGGTGACGTTCCATCGTGTCATCCCCGGCTTCATGGCGCAGACCGGTGATCCCACAGGCACGGGATCCGGGGGCCCTGGGTACCAGTTCAGCGATGAGCCCGGAGCCCTGCGCTTGCATCACGATGGGCCTGGCGTCGTGTCCATGGCTAATGCGGGACCAAACACCAACGGGAGCCAGTTCTTCATCACGCACGTGGCCACGCCTCACCTAGACGGACGGCACGCGGTGTTTGGCCTGGTGACCAAAGGGCTCGACGTGGTGATGCGCATCCGCCCTCGCGATCCGATGCGCGCATCTCAGCCTGGAGACACAATCACATCGATCGACATTGCTGAAGAAGATCAGGCAGTCTAGCTTCCATGACGCTTCGCGAGCGAGACACGCTATCGAGCCTTCGGATCCTCGACCTACACGGGCAGGGGCGATCGTGGAGCGCTGGCCCAAGCTCCCAATGGCTCTTGTTAGTGCTTATGAAAACCAGTTGCGGGGCGTGCAAAACGGCGCTCCCCTTCATCGAGAGAATCTGGCAGCGCTTCAGCGACTCGATCACAGTATGGTCAGGTTCGCAGAGCACAGCAGAGCGCACAAGTGCATTCGTCGAGCGCTATGGATGCACCTTCCCATTCTTTCTCGACCAGGACTTTCGGGTGTCCAAGCTCGTGGACCCGGTCGGTGTTCCGGCAGTGCTGCTCTTTGGAAGTGATGGCAAGTGCCTCGAGTATCACGAAGGTTTTGGGCGTGACAGTTTGGAGCATCTCAGCGCACGGTTGGCTGTCGCTCGCGGGGAGAGAGCAGCACCACTCTTCACCGAGGAAGATACTGCTCCACCGTTCCGGCCTGCCTGTGAGTCATCGCATCGCCTTGACTTTGGCGGTGATGAAGAGCCTTGAGCAACAGGGTACGCGAGACCAGCCTGAGTTCACGAACCGGAGAGCAAGCGCTGACCTTCGTTGCTGGTGCGTGTCTGATTGCATCTCTTATTGCATCGATCTTCATCGGTGAGCACGACTTGGTCAACGCTGGCGGTCCAGACAACACCCTCTTCTCCAAAGCCATCACGGAGGTCAGCGCCCTGACCTCCGTCCGCGTCTTCGCGGTCGCCACGGCCTTCTGGCTCCTCCTTCTTCGCCGTCCTTGGGGTGCCGCCTCCTGTCTCGTGATCGGCGTGGTGACAGTCCTCCTCTACGGCGTCGGTGCGACCATAGCAGCGACATACCGCTTGCCCACTACGCCAATCTGGATGCAGGTGCTCTCCCTTGCCAGCAGCCTTGGCCTCATCATCTCCGGCGGCGCACTGCTGCGGAGGCGCTCTCTTCCCTACTCATCGACCCGTCGTGGCCCGTTGTAACCGGTCCTTCGGCATCAGCGCGACATATAGCCAGTCGAAGGAACAATCGGAGCAGAGCCTGCCTGTGCCGGTGTAATGGCCCACGTGTGAATGGCGTGATCGTCTGCACCTGCGGCGATCAGGCTACCATCGGGACTCCACAGGACGTCATTGACATCGTAGCCGACTGGGATAGTGAACAGCGTACGCAAGGAAGTCGCGTCTACAAAGGTGATGTCGAGGTGCTGTGATGAAGCCGCCAGGATCCTACCGTTTGGCGACCAGCATAGACCATTGACTCCACCAGGTAGGGAGGCTGATGCAATGACTTGCCCATCACGTCTCCGCAACACATAGAGGCCACCCGCTTGGTCACCCGCTGCGACCGCGTTAGCGCTAACGGCCCAGGCCAGCGCATTGATGGCGCTTCCTGTGCGTAGCCGCACACTCCACTGCTGATGACCTTCTGCATCCCACGCCAGTACGGTGCCGTTTCTCGTACCAGCGGTGATCAGTCCTCCATCTGGAGACCAGGTCACGGAAGTTGTCTCTGCATCAGTGGGTATCGGGGTTATACCACCAGAGACGCGCCACAAGAGGACCGCGGATCTCCCGGAGCCAAAAGCCACGACTTTGTCCTGGGGGGACCAGGCGACTGCAGAGAAGCGGTCCTTCTGCAGCGGCGGTGCGCTCGCGCTGTCTGGTTGGCCTGGCCAGAAGGTCACCGTCCCGGCAACCGTCGTTGCCACGAGGTGGGCCCCATCCGGAGACCAGCTGAGACCACATACGAAACCTGAGACAGTGAGTGCAGCGGTGGCCTGCCCATCGAGATTCCACAGCCGCACCTGTCCTGAGGATGATCCACTCGCAAACTCTTGCTTGCCGGGGCGCCAGGCAAGAGTTTCAATTGTTCCTGAGCCGCCGGGTCGAGTCCACTGCGGACGTAGGTGGAGATCTCCTAGCGCCGAAGATGTCTTCGGGGTAGGCGTCGCCGCTGACACCTGGACCTGCACGGAAATGCATCCCGTCAGCAGACCAACGGGGAGCAGCAAGGACGTGAGGAGCGCACGCCGGCGAGTCCGATACACTATCAAACCTTCAATCTGCCATACGACATTTATCCGGCGCCGCGCGTTCGCTCGTTCGCCTTTGGTATCTCCCACCTATTCTACGGCCGGCGTGGCGGTGACATCCGTCCCAAAGAAGGCTGATCGAAGAGCCTGTTTAAACCCGCCCCAGTAGCTCATCGTAGAGCTCGTGGAGCTCCTGCCCGACCTCACCCCACGTGAAGACGCGTTGTCGCGCTGCGAAACCGAAGCGCTGACGGAGCGCACTGTCTTCACTGAGGTACCGGAGGGCTCCAGCGAGTGCGTCCGGATCGGCCTTCGATACCAGAATTCCTGTCTCGCCATTCACGACGATCTCTGGTACTCCTCCTGAGCGGGTCGCAACGACAGGTTTTCCGGCAGCGGCAGCCTCCAAGTTGATCGTGCCCAGCCCTTCATCCACCACGGATGGGCAGCAGACGATATCCGCGGCTAGAATGGCTTGCGGGACATCGCTGGCTGGGAGCCGGCCGAGCCACATCACTGGTAACCCGCGCGAACGCTCACGCAGGTCCCGTTCAAACGCTGATATAGCATCAGAGCGTGCAGTGTCCACGGAGCGCCAGAGCGTGCTGGACCCTGCTATGAGCAGCAATGGCCGAGACTGCGCCGGTAGCCGCTCAATAGCGATGATGAGCTGGTCGATTCCTTTGAGCGGCGAAACCTGCCCGGAATAGAGAACGACGATGCGGTCAGGCGGGATCCCGAGGCTCGATCGCAACGCTGCTCCAGCGCGAGGATCAGCATAGAGTCGAGGGTCCACGCCATTCCGAATGACACGGACGGTGCCTCGATAGTCCGGGTAATGCATCCGGAAAGATGACTCCAGATAGCCACTAGCACACACAACGGCCTGGGCCTGGCTCAGGAGCCATCGCTCAACGGGGTTAGCTTCACCGAGGGCCATATGGAGGTGCAAGACACGTATTCGGTGCTTCGGCAAGGCCAGAAGGGTCGGGAGATTGTGCGCGTGCAAAATGCCGGCAGGCCGCGAGCGGAGGATACGCCCCAGTATGGCCATCTGATACCGGAGGTCGATGCCCCGGAAGCGCCCAAGAGGCAGTGGATGCACACCGCAGAGCGTCACTCCACCAAGCTGATATCTTACTGGCCCGGCTTGGGGGTTCGCCAGACCCCACAACTCCACGTACTCTGTGTAGGCGGCGACACTACGGCTAAATCCGACCGCGGAGCCAACCAGACCACTCGTGCTATCGCGTTCCAGAGAGCGCGGAAGGATGCCAAGACCCGGCAAGATGTGGCGAACGGTAGGCCGGTGCCTCACATCAAACTCCTACGACCAGCGCTCTATTCCTCCCCAGCGATACGGAAGGCGCTCGCCGGCTGCCGGGAGCGTCGGGAACAGCTTATGAGGCTCGGTTTGATACCAGTACGCTGTGCTGCTCCAATCCCCTTGGCGGTCATTGGCGTGCCCGTGTTCTATCGAGAAGCGCAAGCTCTTCTCAAATCGCACTGGATCCTCGATGTGGAAGCGATACTGTGAGTGCTTTCCAGTGTAGTCCGCATTTGTCTTGAAGTGGTACCCAAAGTACGGCGTACAAAACGTCTGCTTCAAAGCGTTGTAGTTCCATGCCCCACAGAAGTAATCTTCAGTTCCCGTACCGTGCAGTGCGGGCGGCCACTGCTCTCCATCGATGAAGAACATGTCGTCGCCTTCGCCCCACCACCCCGGCTCAGGCAGGTCGACATCGATGTGACAGCCCACGTAGTGTCCGCGCCCCTCTGCTTCGAGGACGAGATAGTTGTCTCTACCGGAGGTGTTGAGCGCCTGCTGGCCATCGTGCCCGTCAGGAGGGCGGACAGTAGTCGGTCTCTCGCGGCGCCATTGCGCGTGAAAGCGACCAGCATCGCCCTCCAACGCATTGTACTCCTCATAGTCGATGTAGAAGTAGTAGGTCGCCGGGCTGTCAGCCTCATTCTGTACGGATACTGTCGCTGAATGAGAAAAAGGCATCGGAAACCAGCAATTGAACCCACGATCGAACATTTGGAGGGGAAGCGAGACGAAGTACGTATGTTGAGCGTGCCCCAGTCCGAAGAAGTCTCCAACGGGGACCTCTACACTGGGGTTATCCTCGCCATCCCACCACATGCGCAGCACGAGCTTCCGCAAATGGAAGGGGTCGCGGCACGCAATCGTAGTCCACACGTGTGTGATGCATCCAGCGCCGGTGATTGCGGCTAGGGTCTTTGTCTCTCCAGGAGCAATCGTAAAAAAGTCCCTATTGCCGCCCGAGCGATCGTAGCTCGACACTCGGCGAGATCGTGTTGATCGGAGCACAGCGAGATCTCTCAACGATGAGCTACCCATAATCATTGTGATCGCCCTTCTCACCACAGCCAATTAATTGATTGGACCATTGTAGACGCCGGTCACATTGCGTTGAAGAGGAATCGAGGACGCCAAACCGAACGTCACTCGCGCGGCGAAAGTCCACTGACAGAGTGGCAGTGTTACACTCACTGCCAAAGGAGGGGGCGGAACTTCTCACAGTGCGGTGCGTCTTGACAGCCGTGGAAGCCCGCACTTCGGTGAGGGCACCGGCGCCGAGACGCCATTGACGCGGTAGAAGGGGTATAGCTCGCTTGCCCGGTCCTCGTCTGTATCGCCGTCGCCGGCGAGCCATATCGATGGCGATAATGGGTACCGTCATCATTCTGCTCATCGCCGCCGGGGTGTGGTTTCAGAGGTCTATATTCGCTCCCCTGAGTCAGTTGACCGGCCAGATGATACCCCGGCCACATCCGATCTCCCAGACGGCGAGCGCTCATCCACAGACATCTTCTTCCGCGACTGCTGTAGCGATAGACGCGACATCATCAACGCTGACACCGCTTCCAAGTCCAACGCCCACACCGCTGCCTACACTCAGCGGGAGGCACCGCATCAACGTGCTTCTCTTGGGAAGCGACACCGATGCCAAGTTCGGCAAGAACATCATCACGCAGATCATGATCGTCGCTTCAATTGACCCGGTGCATCACACTATCGAGATGCTGTCGATACCTCGTGACTTCTGGGTGCCGATTCCCGGTCACGGAATGGACAAGATTCAAATCGCCTACGCGTATGGCCAGAACGACCACCCACACGGTGGCGGTATTGCACTGGCTCGTCAAACGGTCGAAGATGACTTCGGGATCCCAATCGACCACTACGCTTGGGTAGGACTGGCAGGTTTCATACGCATCATCAACACAGCCGGCGGTATCAACATCGACGTTATTCACCCTATCCTGGACGACAACTATCCCGCTGACATCCACAACGGGAAAGTGTCAACCGTGAACATTTACGCATATCGCCGCCTCTACATTCCTGCAGGCCCACAGCACTTAGACGGTGCAACCGCCTTGGAGTATGTGCGCTCTCGCCACGCAGACCTCATTGGAGACTTCGGACGATCTGTCCGGCAACAGCAGGTACTGCGCAACTTGCGACTCAAACTGCAAAGCCCGCTCACTCTCTTGCGACTGCCACAGTATCTCAATGATCTCAATGGCTACCTGCGGACAGACTTCTCGATAACTGACCTGCTCGCCTATGGAAACTTCCTTCGCGAGAACGAAAACGTTCCCATCAAGCAAATGGTGCTGATGCCACCCACTTACTCAGCAACCCAAACCATCACCGCCAATGGTCTGATCCAGGACATCGTTTCACCGGATTGGGCGGCGGTACACCAACTCATCGCCCGGCAGTTCGCTTCCCCATCTGCTCCATTGACTGACCCAGTGTCACCGCAGGTCTTACGCATCGGCGTTGAGAATGGGACTTCTCTCCCTGGTCTAGCAGCACGCGCTGCCAGTTTCCTCGAGTCGATTGGCTACACTGTTGATCCGGCACGCAGCGCGCGACGTGCCGATTACACCTCCTCGGAGGTATTGGTATACAGCCCAAAGGCGGAGGCATACGCACGGATGATCGCACTGCCGTTCGACGCAAAGGTCGTCGACGCCACGGGTCAGCAAGCGCCATATGGGGAGGACTTAGTCGTCGTGCTCGGACAAGAACACGGAACGTTTGAAGGTTTCTGAGAACATGCGGAAGCTCCTGAGTGCTCTCGCAGCAACGGTCCTGCTGTGTACCGGTTGCTCCAGCGCTGGCCTCACCGACACGGGATTGATCGGCGGGCCCCACGTCCTCACCGCAAACCTCAGCAGTGGCCGCCTACTCTACGTCCACGATGGCTCAATCGAGCTCCTCACCCAAGGCGGCTCAAAAGAGCTCGTGCACGCCCAGCCAGGGAAAGGGATCTACTCGGATCCAACCTGGTCGCCCAACGGTCAGCAGATTGCTTTCGTATTGCGAGAAAAGAACTACAGCGACATCGGAGTGATGGATACGAACGGCAGCAATCCGGTCTTCTTGACTCACGACGAGAGCAGCGTCATTCAAAACAACCTGTGGGCCACCTCACCCACCTGGTCCAATGACGGACAGTATCTGGCCTTTGCCTCCGATCGTGGCAAGGATGAGGCGACAGGTGAAATCGACTTGCGCATCTGGTTGATGAACGTTGGAACCCGCGGCCTGACTCGTCTCACCACACCCTTCTTCCAGGCCGGAGGCGATGCCGACCCGGCATTCCGCCCAGGACATCCGGGGCAGCTCGTCTACACGAAGTGGCGTTATGCACCCAACGGGTCGGCTACCTACGCCGTCCTAATGCTCCTTGATCTCAACACCCATCAAGAGTATGCGCTCACGCCCCTCGAAGAGACAAACTTCCAGCCAGCATGGTCGCCAGACGGCAGCGTACTTGCGTACGTACATCGAGGAGTCTCCTCTGATGATATCGTCGCGGCCACTGTCCCAGATCAGGTAACCAGCAGCTTGTCACTGAAGTGGACAGCACTTACTCAAGGTGTTGATGCACAGCCCTGCTTTTCGCCGGATGGCCAGCACCTTGCCTTCATCGGGGAGAAAGACAATGCATTTCAGCTCTTTGAAGAGAGCGTGACGCTGTCCCCGTCGATCGCAGTGCAAGGCCAGCCGCAACAGCTCACCTCAGACAGCGTCGATGCCACGAGCCGGCTGTCATGGGTGAAGTAAGAGCCAGCCTCCAACAGCAGACTGCGTGAAGGGCCAATTCCTACGCCCTTGCGCCCATTAGGGAACGGCGGCCGAACTGAGCACTCCCTCCGGCAGGTTTGCCGGAGGGAGTGCCATAGTTTCCACCACTGGCACCACTAGCGCCTGCTCCACAGTGCGGGAATCCAGCCACTCGCGCCTTAGTGATCGCTGGTGGGAAGTGTCTCAGCGCAAGACAGGCCGGCCAGCTACCCGCACGATGAGCAGCAGGATGATACTGCCGACGATACTCACGAGAATGTGGGGAATCGATAGAATGCCACCGGTGTGAACTCCGAGCGTCAGCGACAACAGTGCTCCGCCGATGACAGATCCACCGATGCCAACGAGAACATCCCCACCCAATCCGTATGGACTCCCGACGATCTTGCTTGCCACCCAGCCGGCAATGAGTCCGAGGAGAATCCACGGAATCAGCAAGAAGAGCAGCGCGGTAGTAATGTGCACAATGGCAAGCAACGCTAGTAACGCAGCAATTACAACAATGACAACTGGAAGCATCGCAGTCCCTTCCGGCGCCCTGAGCCAACTTGTTTCAGGCGGAACAATTCAAGAGTACGATACCAACATGAAGAGATCCTAAAGATGAAGGACAGGTAAGCTGTCTCCCACGATCCACGTCATCGACGAGCGAAGACTGTATACTCTCCCGTGGCGTCAGACCACTCAACGTCAATGCCGTCAACTCGTGCCAGTGGCGACCCCCGCTCCACCAGCGCCAGCAACTGGCGTAGTGCAGCATCAGTTCCTTCAGCAACGATTGCTACGGCTGACTCGCCGGTCAGGTTGCAGACATAGCCGGTGCAACCAAGCCGGACCGCGTGGTGGGCAACATAGTTGCGGAAACCTACTCCCTGTACGCGCCCACGCACGAGAAGCTGGAAGCGCTGTTCTCGCAATGCCCACCCCTCCGACACCGGAACGTGCCGATCTCCCTGCTCTGGATGTGCCGGGTAGCCTTGCACACTGTGGTGTGGCAGGCTCTTCCATCACGCGATCAGGATTCCGGCATATCCTCTGCGACGGACGTATCAATACCATAGAATTCTGGACCCTCACGAGGCGCACTCGGGATGAGTGAGATGGCTATGAGCACCTTGCGATAGGAAGATCACCACAGTATGGGTAGTCAGTCACGCGTACCGCGCTGCTGCCTTGCCATGCAACTGATGAGCTTGTCTTTGCTACCAGCTCTCGTCGCCGGCTGTGCATCGCCCCAGAGTGCGTCGTCTCCACAGGGAATCTCCGCAGCGCAGTCTCATAGTAGCTCGGTAGCCACGGTCTCCACGACAGCCGCTTCTCGGTCGAGCGCGCCTACTGAGGTGGCTTCCCTTATAGCAACGCCACCGCCACTTCCAACCTCTACATCTGCGCCGCTGCCTATGGCAACGCCGATGTCAGATCCGAGTGCGACCCCAGTACGTACGCCTGTACCAATGCGGACTCCGACAGCCTTGCCTACTCAGCCACCGACCTACACCCCGACTGCAAAGATGCGACCGGCCGGCGTGCCGGCGGCCAATCCCGTTACAGCTCAGCAACAAGCCGCTGCTGCCCGGGGCAAGCAGTTATTTCTTACTGTTGGCTGCGCTCTCTGTCACACTATCGATGGAGTGAGCAACGGCAATCAGGGCCCCAACCTCACGCACATCGCGACACAGCCCTATGACCATCTGCCGAATGACCCAGCGTTTCTGAAGCGATGGATCAAGAACCCGCAGGCGATCAAACCCGGAATCCTCATGCCCGATCTCGGTCTCTCCGACGCTCAGGTGAACGACATCGTCGCCTACCTCGAACAGCCAAGATGAGCACCTTCACAGACCTATCCAGACGCCGGCACCCTATGCACACACAAGTGTCGTCACCCCATTGCGTTTCATATTTGGCCAATTTACCACATCAAATTGTGTTAAAAGTCCTATATTGCACGCAGGAGAGAGCCGATCGGGGACGATCGCTGAGGGGACTGAGGCAACGCTGTGCGCTTAGCAATTTGTAATGAGACGTTCCAGCACCTACCCCTTGAAGAGGGATTTCGTATCGCGCACCTGCTTGGATATGAAGGGATCGAGTTTGCCCCATTTACGTTAGGGGCGCCGATCACGGAGATCACTGCCACCGCCCTCGCCTCGGTGAAAGAGCTAGCCAATCAGTTTGAGCTGTCGATCACAGGGCTCCACTGGCTGCTCGCGAAGGTTCCAGGTGTTCACTTGACAAGCCCTAACCCGGCGATTCGTGAAGTGACCCTCAACTACCTCATTGCTCTTGTGCGCGCGTGCTCGACCCTTGGTGGAAGTGTCCTCGTGTTCGGATCTCCCGCCCAACGAAATGTCCCGCCCAACGTTGACTTTCAAGAGGCCTGGAGCTGGGCTCGCAGCGTTTTCTGCCGGGTGGCGCAAGTTGCAGAAGATTACGGCGTGACATTCTGCCTGGAGCCTCTTTCTCCTGCCGAAACCAACCTCTTCGCCTCCGCCGCAGAGGCAGCACGGATGGTGAAAGAAATTGACCACCCGAGCTTTCGGCTCATCCTCGATGTCAAGGCAATGGCCTCCGAAGGAACACCGATTCCGGAGATCGTTCGCCGGAATGCGCAACTCCTCGCCTATTTTCACGCCAACGATGCCAACAAGCGTGAACCTGGATCGGGAACCATCGACTTCGTCCCTATTCTGAGAACTTTACGGGAGACGGGCTATAGTGGATGGATCTCGATCGAGGTATTCGACTACACTCCCGACCCGATCACCATCGCTCAGCGCGGCATTGGCTACTTGAGAGACGCGCTCAACAGATCGCGAACATAGCTGACCTGTATCTACATCCTCATCAGAAGATTCCGACAGGTCGAGGTTAGGTACCCTCCGCGTTGTTCGGGTAGGTCTAGCCTATCCTCTTGAACGCGAGGGCTCGCCTCGCGGCACGTTCGATTGCCCCTGAGTCCATTTCATACTTGGTCAAGAGCTCTTCGTTGGTACCTGTCTCACCAAGTACGTCCTTAATGCCGACACGAATGACAGGGCAAGGGTGCTCGCTGCTCACCGCCTCGGCAACAGCGCTGCCCAGGCCACCATAGATCGAGTGATTCTCGGCCGTGACAATGGCGCCAGTCTCACGGCTCGCTCGCACAATGGCGTCCATATCCAGTGGCTTGATCGATGCCATATTGACGACTCTGACCGAGATACCATCTTGCTCCAATCTCCTGGCAGCAAGTATAGACTCGCTCACGAGTGGTCCGCCGGCAATGACTGTGACGTCGGTACCCGGCCGAACCTCACACGCAACGCCTAGACGGAACTGGTAGTCAGGCGGGCTGACATCCGGCCACGCATCTCGCGTCAAGCGAAAGTAGACTGGGCCAGCATGGTTGATCACCACTTCGAGACAGGAGGCGCATTCTCGTGCGTCAGCAGGATCAACAACGACCATTCCCGGGGTAGCACGCATGATGGCTGTGTCTTGCACAGCTTGGTGCGTTGCACCAGTGTGCCCTGTGAGCAGGCCGGTATAGGCGCCAATGAGTTTCACATTCGCCCCCGTGTGAGCCACCGAGATCGTGACCTGGTCAAGCGCGCGCTTACTGAGGAAGACAGCAAAGCTTGAGACGACAGGGATCTTTCCGAGGCTCGCCAGTCCAGCAGCGATGCCGACCATATTCTGTTCTGCTATACCAACTTGGATGAATCTGTCAGGGAAGGCTTCGCGAAAGAGGGTCACTCGAGTTGAGGTGGCAAGATCTCCATCCAAGACCACAATACGCGGATCACGGCGACCCAGCTCGACAAGCGCGGCTCCGAACACATCGCGCAGCGCTCTCACGTCACCGCGCTCCGAGTTCCGTCAGTGCCTGGCGTGCCAGCTCAGCACTCAACGGCTTACTGTGCCACTCGAAGTTCCCCTCCATGAACGAGACACCCTTGCCTTTCACGGTATGCGCGACGATGATCGTAGGACACTCTTTAGGTTGGCGCGCTGCGTCCAAGGCCTCTGTCAGTGCCCCCACCTCGTGACCATCAACTTCCAGCACATCCCATCCGAAGGCACGCCACTTTGCTGCCACCGGTTCAAGGCTCATCTGCTGATCAACGCGACCACACTGCTGCACACCGTTGTAGTCGAGAATCGCTGTGAGGTTGCTGAGGTGCCAGTTGCCAGCGGCCATGGCCGCCTCCCAGATCTGCCCCTCCTGGCTCTCTCCGTCGCTGATGAGCACGTACGTACGGAAAAGACGGCCATCCATCCTCGCGCCGAGCGCAATCCCAATACCAATTGAAAGCCCCTGACCGAGTGACCCCGTGCTTGCCTCGACTCCTGGCAGAAGATGCACGTCAGGATGCAGCTGGAGACGGCTATTGATAAAGCCAAACGTCGTGAGCTCATCAACGGGAAAGAATCCCCGTTCAGCTAGTGTTGCATAGAATCCGCTGGCCGCGTGTCCCTTGGAAAGGATGAACCGATCCCGCTCTTCCCAGCCCGGACGGCCCGGATCAATACGGAGTGCATAGAAGTAAAGAGTTACCAGGATCTCCGCCGCCGATAATGGCCCGCCCTGATGACCGACTCCCGAATTCGCCGTCATGCGAACGACATGTTGCCGTACCTTATTCGCCAAACTGGCCAGATGCTGAAGCTCAGCGTCACTCAAGGGCACTTTCCAACTCACCTCCTACACTGCAGACGCGAGACGCTCCCCCCTTTCCCAATCCTCTTCAGTCACACTCACTGAAGCAGGGATCACTCCTATCTCTACGAGCAGAGACGGCGGCCACCCTCAGAGGAGACGCTAGCACGATGCTGCAGATCAGATCTTAGCCAATCCTTGGCAGAGTTACTATGGTCCTTAAACAGGGCGCCACACAATAGGCAGAGAGGGGCCACAATGCGCGCCCCTGCGAGCCACCTCTATGGATGTCGGTTACGAAGATGCCTAGAACGATCAGGGCGGATACGGAACCAACTCAAACCCTCGAGGAGCACGAGGTAGACCACGGCAAGGACGAGACCCACACCAGCGAAGATTCCGGAGACCGTCCACCACAATGTCGACTGAGTTCTCCCTGCTTGATCCATCAGTGAAGCGCCAATAACGATGAGCACGACAGCGATAATACTCAACCACTTAGGCGGTCGCGACCCTTGGGGCTCCTCTTGCATCTGAAGCCACTCTCCTGTCCCGTGAGTCATCACACGAAATTTATCAGAGCAAATAAATGGTGATGAGAAGAGCTACCCACACAGCATCGACAAAGTGCCAGTACATGGTGGCTGCCTCAACACCAAAGTGATGTTCCGGTGTAAAGTCTCCTCGAAAGGAACGGATCAACGTCACGAGGAGGATTATGAGGGCAACAGTGACGTGAGCGCCATGAAAGCCAGTCGTGATGAAGAAGGTCGATCCGTATATCCCATCCCAAGGGGTGAAGCCCACGTGCGTATACTCATATGCCTGACCACAAAGGAAGGCAACGCCAAGAATCATAGCGATGATTGTTCCGCGCTGATGCGCCTTGCGATCACCACGAGCAATCGCTTGGCTCGCCATGTGCTGGGGAATACCACTAGAGAGCAGCACCACCGTGTTGATGAGAGGGACAACGAGCTCGAGGTGTGGCATCCCTTTCGGTGGCCACTGCGGGCTGCTGAACCGCAGAAATAAATAACTTGAGATGAGCGTCGTAAAAAAGATCGCTTCCGAGGCAATGAACGTCGCCATTGCCCACCAATTCACTGACCGGCCTCCAGGATGGGCCTCGGCACTCCTGGCAGCTGTTACGGTTACCGTAGCCATAAACGCTCAGTCTCTTCCTATCGCCGTATGCTCTCCAGCCAGGCAGTCATATTCCTCAGTGCGTACCGCTTCCCGGCCGCGCCTCACTGATCTGCAATCCCCAGGAAATAATCGACACCACCATGCCCGCTACTCCAACGATTGATAGAACCAACAACAATACAAGCTGTACCACCCCAGCAGTGGTGCCCCAGTGGGGGAAGAACAAGAGACCCACCATGACAACGAATAACGACACCGCCAATGCAAAGGGCCAGACGCTCGAACCAGGAAGATGAATGTGTTCCTCTTCTTCCTCGACGTTCCCGTGATCAACAATCGGCTCGTGACTCAATGTGTCCGCCTCCAGTCTGGATCCTCCGGATGCTCCGCATCCCATGCCGGTCGCCTGCTCCGGACTTCGGGAATCTTCTTGAAGTTATACACAGGAGGAGGAGATGACGTCATCCACTCGAGAGTGTACGCGTGCCAGGGATTGTCGCCGGCGACTTCGCCATGACGCAGACTCCAGATCAGATTCCATATGAAGAAAAGGGTCCCGATCGCAATGATAAAGGCCCCGACAGTCTCGATCACGTTGAAGCCAGTCCATCCTTGCCCAGCAGCGTATGTATACGTGCGGCGTGACATACCGAGCATTCCGACGATGTGCATAGGGAAGAACGTGAGGTTGAATCCGATAAACGTGATCCAGAAGTGGATCTTTCCGAGACGATCGTCCATCATCCTTCCGATGATCTTCGGATACCAGAAGTACGTTCCCGCAAACACCCCAAACACCGTGCCGCCAAAGAGCACGTAGTGGAAGTGCGCCACGACGAAGTAGCTCGCATTGACCTGCCAGTCGATGGGAACCACACCCAGCATCACACCCGTCAAGCCACCGATGGTGAACATCCCCACGAAAGCTACCGCGAACAACAGTGGAGTCTTGAAATCAAGATCGCCGCCCCACAGCGTTCCAATCCAGTTGAAAATCTTCACGGCAGTGGGAACAGCAATGATCACGGTAGTGAAAGCGAAGAATCCCTGGGCAACAAGCGGTAACCCGGACGTGAACATGTGGTGCGCCCACACTCCGAAGGACAGAAAGCCGATAGCCACGGTAGACCAGGCAACGAAGGAGTAGCCAAACAGCGGCTTCCGCGAAAAAACCGGGATCACCTCGGAAATCATACCCATGGCCGGCAGGATCAGAATGTACACCTCCGGATGGCCGAAGAACCAGAACTGATGCTGCCAGAGAATAGGATCGCCACCCGACGCGACCTGATAGAAGGACGTTCCAAGGTGACGATCAAAGAAGATCTCAATGCTGGAGGTAGTGAGTGATGGTATCGCACCAAGGATAAGCACTGCCATGACCAGGGTGGTCCAGCAGAAAAGTGGTAGACGGTTGAACGTCAGACCAGGAGCGCGCATCTTGACGATGGTCACGACGAGATTGATGGAGCTGACTAGCGACGCGACACCGAGGATGTTGATGCCAAGTGCCCACACATCTTCATTGAGACCTGACGCAAACTGCAGCTCCGTCTGATTGGCGTAGTTGTACCAACCCGCATTCGGTGCGGCTCCGATCAGGAACCCCAGGTTGATGAAGATGCCACCGAACAGGAAGAACCAATAGCCCAAAGCATTGAGCTTGGGAAAAGCCATGTCGCGGGCACCAATCATGAGCGGCACCAAGTAGTTCCCAAAGCCAGCCAGTATCGGCATGCCCAGGAGGAACACCATGGTCGTGCCATGCATCGTGAATAGCTCGTTGTAAACTTCCGGCGAGATAAAGCGAGCGTCAGGCTGAGACAGCTGGATACGCAAGAGAAGGGCTTCGATACCGCCAACGACAAAGAAAAAGAAAGAGGTGACAATATAGAGAATGCCAATTTTCTTATGATCACTCGTCGTGATCCAGTTAACAATGGCGGAATCTACAAAACGCCGCCGCACCGGGGCGATCGTGCCTGCGACTGTCGCCATATGCTCGCTCCTTACTTCTCTCCGGTGGCGTTCACTTCAGGCTCTCAAGGTATGCGGTGATGTCCTGCACATCCTTCGGACTCAACTGCCCGTCGTGGATGAAGACGCTCATATAGTTACCTGGCTTGATCTTGTCCGGTGCGGAGAGCCATCGTTCTAGATTAGCCGGGGTATTCTGCAGCTGGTCAGCTACGATCGTGCTTCTGCTCCCCACGTGCGTGAGGTTCGGGCCTGTGATCACGAGGCCATTGTAAGGGAAGCCGGCAACCGGAGCGTTGCCAATCTCGTGGCAGATAGAACATCCATCAGCCTTGAAGGCAGCTTGTCCAGCCTTCTCTTGAGGCGTCGTCGGAGAAACCGGCCCAGCCTCTTGACCCTTGAGCCAAGCCGAAAACTCGGGCTGGCTCTGAACGACCGCAGTGAATCTCATGAGGGCGTGCTCGAGCCCACAAAACTCGGCGCAGTAGCCCTGATACGTCCCTACCTTGGTAGCCTCGATCGGAATAACGTTGTCGTGACCCGGAATGGCCTGGACTTTGCGATCGAGCTCGGGCACCCAGAAGTCGTGCACGACATCGGCCGACATGACGTGCAGAGTCACGGACTGATTCACGGGCAAATGCAGCTCATCGGCGGTCGTGACGAGCTGGCCGTTCACACGGTACTGAAACTCCCACCACCACTGATGGCCAATGACGTTCACTTGCAAAGCACCAGGAGCCGACGCAGCCACAGCTTTCATCGTAGAGAACGTCACCACAAGGACTGCCAGGAGGATTACCGCCGGAACAGCCGTCCACCCAATCTCGAGCTTGGTATTGCCGGAGACCTGCCTTGGTAGGGGTCGGTCTGGGCGGTGACGAAAACGTATCAGCGCGAACAGCAGAAAGCCTTCTACAACAACGAAGACACCTGCCGCAATCCCGAAGATGATCCACCACAGGTTGGTGATCTCTTGTGCCCCTACGCCGTGTGGACTCAGCATACTCGACCTTGCACCGCAACCGGTGAGAGCGAGCGTCGCCAGAAGCACGCCCACCACCCGACGTGCCCTCGGTGACAAATGCTTGATCAGCTTCATTTTCCCTCCGGACGACCAACCGGCCTCATAGTAGCACCTGAATAAGCGAATGCACCTCGAACTGCTGCATCACCTCGCCGTGCTCAAATCATAATGGAATAGCGGCAGTGTCACATAAAATAGCGCATCATCCTGCTATTTGCGAGCAGCCTCTGCAGCTACAGGCATCGTTGCGCTCCGGTCCCCGGAGAGCACTGGCACAACGCCGCCAGCACGGAGAACGTTCCGCCCGACAAGACGCGGGCATACACACGAGGCTCATTGCGAGGCCCCGTTACGGAAATACCCAACCACGCGGTCTCCCAGAGATGTGTGCAGCCGTCTCCAAAGAGATGATCCTCGTCACATCCAACACCAGCGCTCTGCCCGACTTGATCCATTCTACGGACCAAGACGGCAATGTGGCCGTATACTACAGGGAACGTCTGCAGCGAGGACAGAGAAGCAGTGGTATCCACGGGTATTCCTGAGGAACAGCGGTCAGCGAAGCAATCTCCCAGCACCGTGACGTCGCTGACGCGAGATGCCGCAGCGCAAATCGCTACCGAGGTGGCTCGCCGCCTCGGCGCTACACAGGCAGAGGCGATTTCTGTCCTCCGGGCCCGGCTATCAGATGCAAAGCCGTGGCTCAATGTCGTTGGCGATGAAGACGCACGGATCTGGCTCGTTATCGTGCGCGCGCCCGTTGGTATTCCTCGCCTCGATGGCCAGACGTTGCGCGCAGAGCGTCTTGAAGTTGCAGTCGATGATGCAACTGCGCGTGGCCTCGGCTTTCGCCTTGCCAGCTAGGACGCAATCACGACGAGAGATGATTTCCACCATCAGGTCTGAAGGAGGAGAATAATGACCACCGATGAGGATGTGCTCAACGCCCTCAGGGAGATCATTGACCCAGAAATTGGCATCAATATCGTAGACCTAGGTCTGGTCTATGAGACAAGCATCGACGACCAGGGGCGAGTCGCAATCACGATGACGCTCACTGCTCCGGGTTGTCCGTTGAGCGGCTACATTGGCACTGCCGTCGAGACCGTGGTAGGTGAGCTTCCCGGTGTGACCAATGTCGATGTGGATATCGTCTGGTCACCCCCCTGGAGTCCATCGATGATGTCGGAAGACGCCAGGATGGAACTGGGAATTATGTAGATTACTAGGATGATGAGAAGCCAATCACAATGAGGGCCGGGGGGTTGGATGATCCCACCCCCCGGCTTCTCTCTGAACTTACAAGTCGTGCATAAGCTGGCGAAGCACGTAGGGTAGCACTCCTCCGTGCTGGTAGTACAAGAGATCCACTGGTGAGTCCAACCGGGCAATCACCTCGAAGGTGGTCACCTTCCCATCGCTCGCCGTCGCACGAATGGGAAGATGCTGCCGTGGCTCGATGCGCTCAAGCCCTAAGATGTCAAAGGCCTCTTCACCCGTCAATCCCAAGACGGCACGATTCTGTCCAGGCAGATAGACGAGCGGCAGCACTCCCATTCCAACCAGATTGCTGCGGTGGATACGTTCGAAGCTCTCGGCGATGACGGCCCGGATGCCGAGCAGTAGGGTCCCTTTCGCAGCCCAGTCACGGGAGCTTCCCATGCCATAGTCTTTACCCGCGAGCACAATCAGCGGTGTTCCTTCACTGATGTAGCGCATCGCTGCGTCATACATGCTCATGAGTTCGCCACTGGGGAGATGACGCGTCCAGTTGCCCTCTTTACCCTGGGCAAGCAGGTTCCTCAACCGGATGTTCGCGAATGTTCCGCGCATCATGATCTCGTGGTTACCCCGCCGCGCCCCATAGGTGTTGAAATCTTGCTGCGTCACACCGTGGGCAAGGAGGTACTTGCCCGCAGGGCTATCCTTGGCGATCGAGCCAGCCGGCGAAATGTGGTCGGTCGACACCGAGTCGCCGAACACGCCGAGGGCGCGTGCTCCTGTGATATCGCCCACAGGTGGGGGCAATGCCGGTAGATGCCGCAAAAAAGGTGGTTCCTGAACGTAGGTGGACTCCGAGTCCCACTCGTAGCTTTTACCCTGAGGCACCGGAAGAAGCTTCCAGCGATCGTCCCCCTCGAAGACGTGGGCATAGTTTTTCGTGAATACCTCAGGCGTCACCGCTTCGCCAATGGCTGCGGCAATCTCCTCCTTAGATGGCCAGATATCTCGAAGATACACAGGATCGCCATTGGGGTCGTGCCCTAACGGATCCTTCGTCAGGTCGATATCGACCGTCCCAGCCAGAGCATAGGCCACGACGAGCGGCGGTGAAGCCAGGTATTGTGCTCGCACTGCCGGGTTGATGCGCCCTGCAAAGTTACGGTTACCGCTCAACACAGCCGTGACAACCAGATCCTGTTCCTGCACCGCCTTCGCGACCGGCTCCAAGACGAGCCCACTGTTGCCTATGCAGGTGGTACAGCCATAGCCAACGAGATGGAACCTCAGCGCTTCTAGGAAGGGCATGAGACCAGCATTGACCAGATAGTCGGTGACCGCCCGCGATCCAGGAGCCAGACTCGTCTTGACAAAGGGCTTGACTGCCAGTCCGCGCTCTATAGCCTTCTTCGCCAGCAGTCCCGCTCCCATCATAACGACGGGGTTACTCGTGTTCGTGCAACTGGTGATGGCCGCGATCGCGACCGATCCATCGCGCATTTTAGCGGTCGTACCGTCAAACTCAGCTTGAACCTCGCGCACATGACTATTCGACTGCTTACCTCCTGCTGGAAACAGTGCAGGGAAAGAGCTACGGAAGCTAGCGCTCACCTCCCGAAGCGAGACGCGCTCTTGGGGATTCTTCGGCCCAGCCAGACTTGGCTCTACCGTCGACAGGTCTAGCTCGACGAGCTCGCTGTACTGCGGATCAGGGGTAGCGTCCCTCCGGAACAGCCCCTGCTCCTTGGAGTAGCGCTCGACCAGATCAACCGTCTCTATATCGCGGCCTGTCATCCGCAGGTAGCGAAGGGTTTCGTCGTCAACCGGGAAGAGACCGGCGGTAGCGCCATACTCTGGCGCCATGTTGGCCAGCGTCGCCCGGTCGGGCAGGCTCAACGCGCTCAGTCCCGGTCCAAAGAACTCGACAAACTTATCAACCACACCGTGCTTACGCAGGAGCTGTGTAACGGTGAGGACCAGGTCGGTGGCAGTTACTCCCTCGCCTAGCTCACCATAGAGACGCACTCCAACAACGATTGGCGTCAGCTGGAAGAGCGGCTGGCCGAGAAGTACGGCTTCAGCTTCGATCCCACCAACACCCCATCCCAAGACGCCGAGTGCATTGATCATCGTGGTATGCGAATCGGTACCCACGAGGGTATCTGGATAGGCCAGGGGTCGTGCCCCGCCGGCGCGGGTCTGCACTACCTTCGCAAGGTACTCCAGATTTACCTGGTGTACGATACCCGTGCCTGGTGGCACGACCCGAAAATTCTGAAAAGCCTGCTGCGCCCAACGCAGCAGTGCATACCGCTCTTTGTTGCGCTCATACTCCAGCTCGACGTTGCGTTCGAAGGCGTAGAGTGATCCGAACAGATCGACTTGCACCGAGTGATCAATGACGAGGTCAGCAGGAACCAGAGGATTGACGCGCGTCGGGTCGCCGTTCTTACGCGCTATTGCCGAGCGCATCGCAGCCAGGTCCACCACGCACGGAACCCCCGTAAGGTCCTGCAGCACGACACGTGCGGGCATGAACGGAAATTCACCGGCGCCGGCGGCGTTGGGTTGCCAGCGGGCCAGTGCGAGCGCATGGTCCACCTCCACGACCCCATTCCCAGCGAAGCGCAGCGTGTTTTCCAGAAAGATACGCACAGTCACGGGCAAGCGTGCCAGGTCGCCAGCCACATCAGCCACCGCAGCGAGTCGATAGTAATCGGCGGAGCCACTGCTGAGGGTGAGAGTTGCCCGTGCTCCTAGAGGATCAATTCGCGTCACCATAGATCATTCCCTACTTCCCAGGACCGGCCTCTCACACAGCCAGACAGAGTGAGGAAACCGCCCATCATCCACACTATTGCGGCGAGTATATCCCTAGCCTCCAGTACCGTCCGCCCACAACAAGAGCCCGGTTGAGTGGGGATCAGGGTCACCTGCGTGGAAGGGAACGACACGCACGGTGTAACCGTGTTGACCGGTTGCACGCGCCGCGGCTGTGGCGGTGAAGATGTGGGAGCCGTCTTCTTCCTCGCCTTCATACGTCATCTCGACCACGCCCGGCAACATGATGTTGTCGTTCTGATCCAGTGATCCTTCAACCAGATCGACTCGTACTTCATGAGGCTTGAGCTCGCCTAACCTGACGCGAGCTCGGACACTGAAGCTCTCACCCACGTTGAGCGATTCTGTGAGATCGGCGCTGACACCGGCAACAGCAACCTCTGCCCAATGCTGGAAGATGCGACTCTTCCAGGCCGCCACTTGGCGTGCGTGCTCGCAGTTCTCCGCTCGCAGGAAATAATACTTACGAGCGGCTGGTGTGTAGCCCTTTTCCAGGTATTCGAGTACCATGCGATTCGTGTTGAACTCCCCACAGAGGTTGCGCATTGCCGCCTTCATCTTGCTGATCCAGTGACGTGGAAGATTGTCTTCGCCCCGTTGGTAAAACAGCGGCTTCACTTCGGCTTCCAGGAGGTGATAGAGTGCGGCCGACTCGATGCGGTCTTGTTCTCCTTCATCCTGATATTCCTCGCCATGGCCAATCGCCCATCCATAGTCCGATTGATAGGCCTCGTCCCACCACCCATCGAGTATGCTGAGGTTGAGCACACCATTGACAAGGGCCTTCATTCCACTCGTGCCGCTCGCCTCTAGAGGCCGCCGGGGGTTATTCAGCCACACATCCGCACCCTGGAGCAGGTATCGACCAACAACGATTTCGTAGTCCTCGACAAAGACGACGCTACGCGCAAACTCCGGCCTTCGCGTCATACGCACGATATCGCGAATGAGGTCCTTTCCTCCATCATCGCGCGGATGCGCCTTACCGGCGATGATGATTTGGACGGGATGTGCCGGGTCGCTGAGGAGTCGCGCGAGCCTGTCGGGATCGCGAAAGATCAACCCGGCTCGCTTGTACGTCGCAAATCGGCGAGCAAAGCCGATGGTCAGTGCATCGGGACGCAGCACCTCAGCGGCTCCTTCAACGTCGGAGGTTGGAGCGCCGGCGGCAAGCCGCTGCTCACGCAAGCGTTGACGTATAAACCAGATCAGACGCTCACGTCTCCGCTCGTGCGTTCGCCAGAGCTCTTCATCGGGGATGTCCATCACCCGTGCCCACACGGATTGATCCTGTGGCCTTTCGTGCCAGTGCGGTCCGAGGTAGCGTTCAAACAGAGCAGCCATGTCGCGCGATGTCCACATCGCCGTGTGGATGCCATTCGTCACCGAGCTGATCGGTACTCCCTCTTCGCTCAGCTCCGGCCAGCAACCGCGCCAGATACGGCGCGCCACGGTCCCGTGTAGACGCGATACCCCGAATCGAGAGCCGCCAAGCCGAAGGGCTAGCACAGTCGTACAGAATTCTTCCTGCTCGTTGTCGGGATTCTGCCGGCCGAGCGCCAGGAACTGCCAGCGGGAGATTCCGAGCCTCTCATAGTACTGCCCCAGATAGTGATCAATGAGATCGGCGGGAAAATAGTCACTTCCCGCCGACACCGGAGTGTGTGTCGTAAAGACGTTGCCAGCCGAGGTGAGGACGCGGGCCTCCTCGAAGTTCAGCCTAAGTGTGCGCATCGCTTTCCAGATCCGCTCGACACCGAGGAACGCCGAATGGCCCTCATTCATGTGAAAGATCGTTGGCGCGATTCCCAGGGCAGCGAGCAAACGTACGCCGCCGATCCCCAGCACGAACTCCTGCTGAATGCGCTTCTCATTGTCGCCACCGTACAACTGGTCCGTGATCGACCGATCTGCCGGACTATTCTTGTGGATATTCGTGTCCAACAAGTACAACGGGATACGCCCTACCTGGGCACGCCAGACGATCGCGCTTACTTCACGACCGGGAAACTCCACAGTTACGGTTACCGGCTGCCCATCCTCGGCAGTGACCAGCTGGATCGGCATGTTCGCAAAGTCGTTCTGCGGATAACGCTCCTGCTGCCATCCATCTGCATTGAGGTACTGGCGGAAATAACCTTGCTGATAGAGGAGGCCCACGCCGACCAGGGGTAGGCGAAGGTCGCTGGCAGACTTCAAGTGATCGCCGGCCAGAATACCGAGGCCGCCCGAGTAGATTTGCAAGCACTCGGTAAGCCCGAACTCCATAGAGAAGTAGGCAATTCGCGGCAGCTCACCACCGGCGCCATGGTTGATGTCAGTGGGCCACTCCTCGCGATTTCCGAGATAATGCCGTAACCGGTCCACGACACGAGACATCTGCGCGAGATAGCTATCGTCGCGTGCTACCTGAGCAAGATGCTCCTGGCTGGCCTGCCCCAGCATCAAGGCTGGATTGTGACTGGATGCCTCCCACAAGGCACCATCGAGCCGGCGAAAGAGATCCAGCGCCTCAGGATCCCATTCCCAATACAAGTTGTAGGCAAGAGCCACCAGCGGACGGAGAGCATCCGGCACCGAAGGCACCACACGAAAGCGTCGGAGCGGACGCGGCATCACCTCACCCCTTCAAGGCTGCCAGTCGAGACCAGCAGCACCGATTCTGCTCACAGGCACATACACCTCATTCGATTCTACGGGAGCCAGTCAGTATTCCCCCTTGTCAGGCAAGCCGTCCTAAAGACCAGGAGCTGTCATTGTGATGGCCAGCTGTACTCCAGTGCTTCCGCCCGGTACAGCTCTACCTGTCGCATCTGCTCTCCCTCGCTCCAGACGAAGAAGGGAGCGATGAGACTGGCCACCTTAGCGGCCGCTTTGCTTGCGGACTGCGGGGAAAGCAGGGTCAGCCCTAATCGGCGTGTCAAAACGTCACTGAGGCTCTGCGCCCACTCCACGTCTACGGCGTAGATCGCTTCGGCGAAGATGACCGGCAGCTCCGCAACGATGCGAAGCCCCAGCTCAGATTGTTGGCGCACGAGGGAGAGGATCTGCTGCGCGCCTGCACCGTAACTCATGAGGAGGTGTTCGGCAACGTCTTCCGGCAGTCCTGCCTGCAGCTCACGGAGCAATTGCTCCCGACCGAGCTGACCAGCCTCGCCTAGAGGAAACCCACCAAGAGCGACTTCTCCGGTTCGACTGGCCGGAAATGCCTGTAGCACCCCATCAACCTGCAAGAGCCCAACAGCGTCGTCGACGACCTTTCGTGCAATATGGCGGTAGGTCGTGAGCTTGCCACCGACAATGACAATGAGACCCTCGGACGTGATCGTGATCCGATCTTCGCGGGACACGGCATCGGCCGGCTTTCCTTCCTGGTTGACCAATGGACGTAGCCCGGCCTGCGCGCCGAGAACGGCATCTTCGCTTACCCGAGCAGACGGTGCGCACGTATTGAGTACGCGCAAGAGATACCGAACATCCTCTGCAGTGACGGGTGGATCGTCCAGAGGCCCCAAGTAGTTCGTGTCGGTTGTGCCGAGCAGGGTACGCCTCTTCCAGGGGATGACAAACACGTAGCGACCATCTTCCGGGAAGCGGAGGAGCACTGCTCCACGGGACCCGAGTACCTCTTGCGGAAGAATGAGGTGGACACCTTTCGCTGGACGAACAAGGACTGACGCCCTCTTCTGGGAGTGTGTCCTCAAGAGTTCATCTACCCACACACCAGTCGCCAGAACGATACGATGAGCATGAACCTCCATCTCGCTGCCAGTGAGAGTATCCCGACACACGAGCCGATCGTTGTGCGGTGATCCTTCAAGACGGAGAGCTTCACAATGGTTCACGACGCAAGCGCCATAGCGTGCAGCCTCTTTGATGACAGTTACGGTGAGACGAGCATCGTCAGTCTGGGCGTCGTAGTAGACGAGCCCACCGGTGTAATCCGCGCCTCGAAGGAGGGGAAACCACTGGTACAACGTCTCACGGCTGACTGCGTAGTGTCTTTGCACGTTTTGTAGGCCAGCGAGCAGGTCGTAAGCTGTCAAGCCCGCTTCCATTATTGCGCGGTCACGAATGCCTCGGAGCGGGACCATAAAGGGCAGCGGCTTGACCAGATGCGGTGCGAGTCGCAACAGATGGCGCCGCTCCAGGCTGGCATCGCGCGTCACGCGAGCCTGGCCTTGTGCAAGGTATCGCAATCCACCGTGAATGAGCTTTGTCGTCCGGCTACTTGTTCCTGAGGCGAAGTCCCGGCGTTCGATGAGGGTGACACGTAAGCCGCGCGTGACTGCATCGAGGGCTATGCCTGCACCTGTAATACCCCCACCGACCACGCACAGATCAAACTGCTCACTCTGTAACCGGCGCAGATCGCTTGACCTGCGCTCAGCCGGAGAATCCTGCACCTCAGGCACGGCCGTCATATCGCTTTCGCCTTCTCTACCCATGACAGCACACGCGTAACAGTGTCTTCCACAGAGAGCGCCGTCGTATCGAGCACTCGTGCATCGGGCGCTGCGCGCAATGGTGACGCTGCACGCGAGCTGTCAAGCTGGTCACGGGCCAGGAGCTCAGCTCGCACCGTCTCCTCAGATATGCCCTTGTCTGCAGCCCGAAGCTCGCGAAACCGTCGATCTGTTCGCGCCTCCAGTGAAGCCGTAAGGAACACCTTTACCTGGGCATCGGGCAGCACGACGGTGCCAATATCTCTGCCGACAAGAACGCATTGGCCCCGCTCCGCAATGCGACGCTGTCTATCCACCAAGGCCTGTCGCACTTTCGGGCAGCGTGAGACTGCCGACACAGTCTCACCGACGGCAGGGCTGCGCAACTGTTCACTCACGTCCTCTCCGTCAACAAGCACTCGATAGCCTGCGGAGTCGTTCGATAAAGACGGGAGGATGTCGATGTCATGCATTTGCACGAGTCGCAGCAAGCGATCTTCATCATCCGGCGAGATGTGCTCTCGCAGCGACAGGAGAGTGATAGCTCGATACATGGCGCCGGTATCCAGGAAACGATAACCGAGGGCACCGGCAACCCGTCGACCGACGGTCGTCTTTCCTGCTCCCGCAGGTCCATCAATCGCGATGGTGAGCGAGCGCTCCACGTCTGGGTCTGCCTTCCTGGCGTCGCCTCTCAAGAGGAAGAGTCTCTGGCCTCCTCAGAAACCATGCTACCTCCTCACTCCGAAGCAACCGTAAGTGGCCACTTGCCAGTGCGCCCAGCCGCACCACTCCGATTCGCGTCCGTATCAATCTGTGCACCGGCAAGCCAACTGCCGCGAAGATGCGCCGCACTTCTCTATTGCGCCCTTCAGCCAGCGTCACACTGAGCTCGACGCCGATGGTGGATAATGCCACGTGACGTACCGATAAAAGTCGTGCCGGACCGTCGTCAAGCTGAATCGTTGATCGCAACTGCGTCCACTGGTGCTCCGTCGGGGCAACAGTCAGCACGCTATACTCCTTGTCACAGCCGTAGCGAGGATGGCTGACTCGAAGAGCAAAGTCGCCATTGTTGGAGAGCAGCAACAATCCCTCGCTATCCACATCAAGCCGGCCCGCCGGGAACACTCTCCCGAAGCCAGGCAGATAGTGAGCTACTGTGGAACGGCCCTGGGGGTCGTGAAGCGTGGTCACCACGCCGCGTGGCTTGTTGAAGGCAAGGTAGAGTGGAGCGATGTCGAACGACAGGTCTCTACCATCGAGGCTAATACGCTGCCGGTCTGGGTCGGCTTTCGCACCGAGAATGCTCACCCGGACTCCGTCGATGGTCACCCTGCCCGCACGAACCAGTTCTTCTGCGCGCCGGCGCGACGTAACACCAGCCCTTGCCAGCAGCTTCTGCAGGCGCTCCTCTGCCATAGCTCCTCATCCCGGCTAGCGCACCGCCTCGAGATCGGCACGCCCGACAGTGACTCCACCGAGTCTCCACTCGACCATGCCAGCCAGAACAGGATGGAGGGCCGAAGATCGAGCTGCCTCCTGTGGATCGATGCTCCAGTGCAATGTCACCTGATCGGCGGCCCACCTCGGGACTGGGACAGTGCGGACGTGCACAGGCACGAGCGTGATGGCACCGTTATCGATCTCTGCGAGCTCCGGCAAATCCGCCGAGGGCCACTCCCAGTTCGACCAACCATAGTTCAGCAGAGCACGAGCGTCCACGTATCGCTCCTGGCTGCCCAAGATGACGGCGATTACAGTGTGACCATCGCGATCCACCGCGGCAACGAGGTCTTCGCCAGCGGCCGCCGTGGTTCCTGTCTTGATCCCTATGGTGCCAGTGTAAGTGCCGAGCAGCTCGTTGAGGTTGTGAAGCGGGATCGAAGCACCGCGAACAGCCACAGCTGTATGCTCCTGCGTCCGTACGATCCCGCTGAGGACAGGGTCACGCAGCACAGCATCACCCAGACGGGCAAGGTCGACGGCGGTGGAATAGTGACCAGGGGCATCGAGTCCGTGGGGGTTTTCGAAGTGAGTCCCCGTCAGACCCCAGATTGCGGCTCGCTGATTCATGAGCGCGACGAACCGTTGCGACGTCCCTGAAGTCGCTTCCGCGAGCGCGACAGCCGCATCATTGCCGGAAGGGAGAAGGAGCCCGTAGAGTAGTTGCAGTACAGTGAACTGCTCTCCGGCTTGCAGCCCCATCCGGGATCCTGGGGTAGCTGCCGCTTCAGGAGAGATCACGACCACCCTATCCAGCGGGTCGTAGCTTCTCACCAGGAGGGCTGTCATCATCTTCGTGAGGCTGGCCGGCGCCCGCCGCTCATTCGGGCGGAACGACCAGAGGATCTGCCTGCTGTCTGCGTCCATCAGGAGCGCACTCTGCGCGGTGAGTGACGGTGTTGTCGCGGCTTTCATCTCATCATAGGCGTGCGCGTCCACACGCACTGACGCATCGTCACCACCCGTGAACGCAGGATCGGTCCAAGCGCACAGCGACAGGACAACACCGGCGAGAAGCAAGAATACACCGCTGTGACGTAGCATGATGACCACAGTGTACCGAGGATAGCCCGGTCAGCACCGTCGTTGAGAGGGGTATCGATGAGACTAGGGGCGTGGTTGAATGCCTTGGCTGTTGCGTGTGCGTGCCTTGCGCTCGTCGCTTGCGGCACAAGCGCGAGCGCGGCAAGCGTCAGTATCGACACTGCCGCGGAGAAGGCGGCGTGTGGTGGGCAGCTCCCGCCGAGCTCCCCTGAGCGCAACTTCACCGCCCCGCCACCTATGACGATCGACACCTCCAAGAGCTATACGGCGATCGTCGAGACGCAGTACGGCACGATCATTATCGAGCTGCTGCCGAAGGCCGCGCCACAGACCGTCAACAATTTCGTCTTCCTGGCATGCCACGGCTTCTATGATGGTCTAACCTTCCACCGGATCGTGCCTGGCTTCGTAATTCAAGGCGGCGATCCGCAAGGCACTGGTGCGGGCGGCCCTGGCTATACATTCCCAGATGAGCTACCCTCCAGCGCGAAGGTCTACACCCTCGGTGCTGTCGCCATGGCTAACTCAGGCCCGAACACTAACGGCAGCCAGTTCTTCATCTGTGTGGCAAACGATTCTGGCCAGTTGCAGCCACTATACTCCTACTTCGGCAAGGTTACGAGTGGCTTTCAAGCATTGAAGAGAATTACGCAAGTGCCGCTCACAACTGGCTCGGACGGGCAGAAATCGAAGCCGGTGACTCCGGTAGTCATAGAGCACGTGATCATTCAAGAGCACTAGAGGTTGACGCGCAGTGAGCGATACCCCCGTCGACGATGGCCCGGCTGCAGTGCAGCCAACACGCATCACACTCCTTAGCAGGAGCCGAGCGCTGGAGATCAGCTGGGCAGACGGACACATCAGTGTGTACCCATATCCATACCTCCGGTGGCACTGCCCTTGTGCGGAGTGTAAGGGTGAGTTCGGCCGTCCCGGCCTGTTGGATATGGTTGACCATCTTTCACCCGAAAAGGAAGACCTGCGTCAGGTAGAGTTGGTGGGCGCGTACGCCTTGCAGCCAGTGTGGCAAGATGGGCACGACAGCGGGCTGTTCACGTTTGAGACCCTCCGCGATCTCTGCCCATGCCCCACGTGTGACAGCGAGCGGCGCACGCGCTGGGAACAGATTGAGCGACACTAGCGCGACAGTGACCCGTCATCCACGCTGTGCCGCAGATGATCGAGCACAGCAAGCATCCTTCCCACCGCTGGTGACGGTAGGTCGCCACCGTCAAGAGTCCACCACGTGGCGAGCGCCGTCTGAGCGAAGGCCCAGCCCAGCAAACGTTTCTCCGGCAAAGCAAGAAGCTGTGAGAACTGGTCGATCCGGTGTCGAAGCACTGCCTGCAGATGGGGATGCTGCTCGATTCCAGGTGGATTCCGGATAAACGCTCCAACCTCGTACGCTGGCTCGCCCAGAACACCTTTCGGATCGATTGCCAACCATCCGGCCCGATGTGATTGGAGTAAGTTGAAGTGGTGCAGATCGCCGTGCAAGACTACCGGAGCTGCCGCCGAGGCGGTCAGATCATCGAATGCTCGCCTTGCTGCCGTCATGAGATCGACTGGCAGCATTCCTCCGCCACGGTAGGTGCGTAATTCAAACTCCTTCAACTCACTGCCCCACTCCGCCACGGTAGGAAACGGGTGCCGCGCTCGCTCTGTGGTCCACAGGTGCTGCATCACATGCGCCGCTGCAGCGATAGCCTCATCCTCAGCGAGAGCGCTCGCATCGCTACCAGGCTCCACTCGCTCGAGCAAGAGCGCTTCAGCATCATCGAGGGCGCCGAGCAGGAACGCGCAGCCGTGGCCGTTCCAGTGTCGCAACGCGGCTACCTCGTGCCTGTATTCGCCCGTAGGAAAATAGATCTTGAGCACAGCTGTCTGCCCTGTCGGTAGCGTCGCCGGCGCCACAAAGTGCAAGCGCGCCCCGGGAAACGGTTCACTGATCTGCAGTTGCCACGTCGCTCTACACTGCTGCAACTGCCCCGGAAGTCGCGCCAGCCAGTCTCGTGCTTGTCCACCCTTACTCGCCAAGACGGTTCGAGCAAAGGCTCGCGGTACGAGGACGTCGCCTGACACTACTGCAGCGATCTATCGGGATCAGTCACCGCCGCGTGCCCCACGCGGTGCTGGGCGAGCTTCTCCAGCTGCTTTAACAAGGCAGAGTGATCTAGCTCTCCATCGCCAGCACTGATCATCGCGGCTAAGAACTGATCCACAAGCGCAGTCACCGGGAGCGGGACACCGAACTGCTTCCCGGCATCGAGTGCAATTCCCAGGTCTTTGTGGTGGAGGCGGACTTTGAATCCAGGAGTGAAGGTGTGCTGCAGCATGCCTGGCCCGCGCATCTCCATAACGCGATTGGCCGCTAATCCACCACCAAGGACCTCGAGAATCCTAGCTGGATCGACCCCTGCTTTTGAGCCGAGCACGAGTGCTTCACTCACTGCTTCGATCGTGAGAGCGACGACAATTTGGTTGCAAGCCTTCACCGTCTGCCCAGCACCACTGCTACCCACATGCACGATTGTCTTGCCCATGGTCGAGAGTACCGGCAGAACCTGCTCGAATGTAGCGTAAGGACCACCGACCATGATCGAGAGCGTTCCCGCGATGGCACCTTTGTCTCCACCACTCACCGGCGCGTCCAGCATCACTGCGCCCTTTGTGAGCGTCTTCGCAGCCAGACCCCGCGCGACTCCGGGGGCAATAGTACTCATATCGATAATGATCGATTTTGGCCGGATGCCCTCCAGAATTCCGTTTGGGCCACCCACTACCATCGCAACATCCGGTGAGTCCGGCAACATTGTAATGATGATGTTGCTACGCTCTGCCACCTCTCGGGGCGTCACAGCAACTTGGGCCCCTACCGCCACCAGCTCTTGTACAGCCGCCCGGCTACGATTGTGGACAATGAGCGGATAACCGGCCTTGACTAAGTTATGTGCCATGGGCCTGCCCATGATGCCTAGCCCAATGAAGCCGATTCGCTCAGGCATGTCTCGTGACCTCTCATCTCCCTACAGGGATTGTAGCGACGGGTGCCACTCTCTAAACTGGTCGAGGAGCATTCTAGCCGCAGTTGCGTACCATCAGCACCGTCTCATGCACGTCATGTCCGGCACCGGCACGCAGCCATCCCAAGCATTCCCCCACCGAGCGTGAGACAACGGTGTGCGCAAAACCATCACGATTATCAGCCCGCAACTGCAGCAGAGTCGACCACCAGTCCTGCGACTGCGCCGCACAAGGATCGGTACCCTCTGGCAGGAGCAGATGGAGCAGCGTCGGATCGGCCAGTAGCACGGCTCCTCCCTCGAGCTCCCAACCTCCCGTATTCTCGGCTTCCGGAAGATTCCACGGAGCCGCCAACACTGTGCGTGCCCAACAGTAAGCAGCAGGCAAGATCATTCCTGCTACGTGTCGCCGGCCCCTCCAAGGACGCTCGGCTGGTGCCAGGGCCCGCACAGGTCGTAGCGGTGGAGTGAGAGTCTGCTGGGCTCTGCTGACCCGTACGTCGATGTCAATGAGATCCGTGCCAGGCACAAACCCCACTGCTCGATAGAAGGCCAGTGCCGCCTCGTCCTCCGGGACTACTCCGAGGTGGGCGCCGCCACGACTTCGCACCCACCTGCAAGCCTCACCAACCAGCGCCCGAGCTATACCACGCCGGCGCCAGCCCTTACCTATTTCCAGTGCAGTGATGAAGCCATCCCGTCCTTCGCCGCTGGCACTGCCTGCGAGCACGACCTCGAGGTGGCCGGCCATCTCGCCGTTCGCCAGCGCGATCAGGGTGCGCCCCCGGGTCGCGAGGACGCAAGTAAACAGGTAGAAGGACCGCAATGAATCTCCCCAGGCCAATGGGAAGCCATCTGCTTGGTACAGGCCGGTAATACGCGGTACATCCTCGACGAGCGCCTCTCGAATTCGTACGCTCTGCACGCAGCCAGCCATTTCGACATCCACACTTCACACCGTCACCCAGTACGCTACCATCGCCGCGTCAGTCTCATTTGCGCCCGGCGTGCCGTTCACGGTGAAACCTCTCATCCAGACTGAAGCAGAGTCTTCCAGTGCCCGGTGCGCCCCCAGGAGGTACACGTGCACGTCACACGCAGTTTAGACTACGAGCATACACTGAGCGGTGACTGGATAACCTGAAGATCTCCGATCAGGACAGAAAGGACTCACGACTAGCGTGGACTTGCTCTTTCTTGGAACTGGAGCAGCCGAAGGCTTTCCTGCGCTCTTTTGCTCGTGCGAGCACTGCGAGGCCGCCCGTGTTGCCGCAGGCCCAAACTTCCGGCGTCGCACGTCGGCGCTCATCGATGATGACTTATTGATCGATGTAGGACCGGACCTTCTTGCCTCGGTGCATGCTCTTCGCCTGCGCCTCGATCGGGTGCACTACGTACTGCAGACGCACAGCCATTCCGACCATCTCCTGGACAGCAACTTCACCTTTCGCAAGCGAGACTTCGCTGGAACACCACCTGCACCGTGGGAGCTCTGTGGTTCACCGACGACCATCGCCAGGATCAGCTCCTTTTGCAACGGCACCAGTGAGCAGGTGTCCTTGCGTACCGTCCACGCCTTCGAGACGTTCAACCTCGGCCCGTACACCGTGACCGCACTGCTTGCACGCCACGACATGACGATCGACCCCTTGTTCTTCGCCATTCAGCGCGAAGGCAGGGCCTTACTCTGGGCCAACGACACCGGTCCCTTCTTCCCAGAGACGTGGGAGGCGCTCGAGGAGCTCAGACGGAAGCAAGTGAAGTTCAACGCAGTCGCGATCGAGGCGACTATGGGAACCTACCCATCTTCCAACGACACTCCAGGGGGACACATGACGTTCAAAGAGTGCGGATGGCATCATCAAGAGCTCGGGCGGCGGGGCCTGCTTGCTCCCGGATCGCGCCATTATGCCCACCATTTCTCTCACAACTCTTGTGGCACTCACGAGGACATAGCGGCAGCGCTGGCGCCATTTGGTGTCCAACCGGCCTACGATGGTTTGCGCATCACCCTATAGAGTCCGTCTATCACGGAGAGTTCGCTCTAGCGTGCAGTCATAGCCCTCGCGGTCTCACTTGACGGCTATTCTGGTGGGGCCTGGTGAGAGATCATCACCGCCCAGGAGGATGCCGGCCTTGCCAGCCCCCACCAGTCTCCGGAAGTACCGGCCGTCCGGATCGAACCGGGGACGCCACGGGCGTGGTTGATGGCGGGAGGGGCGGAGTGTACACCGCTCCATCTCCCAACGGAGTGAACCGTGTGCCGCTGCACCGTCTCTCACCGGCGGTGGTTCGCCGGCTCGCTGATCCAGTGATCTCTGGCCCGCATATGTTCTTCGGCTGCCGCTCGCATCACGGTAAGCGGCGCCGGTATCCCTGTCCAGAGCTCAAAAGACTCGGCTCCCTGATAGATTAGCATCGGGAGACCACCTACCACACGAGCACCAACACTCGCCGCCTCGCGCATCAGGCGCGTTTCGAGAGGATTTGCCACGAGATCGAATACGAACGCCTGCGGTTGTAGCTCGAGATCGGGTAAGGGTGTCGCCTCTTGTAACTCACCGAGCATCCCAAGAGGTGTGGCATTGACGATGAGCGTTGCTCCACGCACCAGCTCGTGGAGGTCACGTTCTCTCCACTCTGCCGTTTGCACACGCGCGTCATCAAGGGTAGTCGCCAGCTCGTGAGCACGGGCAGCACCGCGAGCACAGATGATGATACTGTGAGCTCCGTCACGAAGAAGGGCTACAGCTACTGCGCGAGCTGCACCGCCCGCCCCCAGGAGGAGCACCCGCTGTTCCTGCGCCACAGTTCCCAGATCCTCGCGCAGTGCCTTCGCAAACCCTCCGACATCCGTGTTAAAAGCGGCGAGCCGCCCCTCATGGGAAACGATGGTGTTCGCTGCCCCCACTTGAGCCACAAGCGGATCTTGCTCATCGACGTAGCTCAGCACAGACAGCTTGTAGGGAATCGTGACGTTTGTGCCCAGGAAGCCGTCGCGTCGGAGCTGAGCAACGTGAGGAGCCACTGCGTCGGGCTCGAGCTCCCAAGCGTGATAGAGAACATCAAGGTGGCAAGCATCAAAAGCAGCCTGTTGAAAGACTGCGGAAATCGAGTGCTTCAGCGTCCGGCCAATAACACCACAGTGGCGCATCATTCTCTTGGGATTGAAAGTCTCTGAAAGAGACGCAGGAAGTCACCGTCGAACGTCGCGAGGAATTCGCGCACGCACGCGACATCCCGAGTCGTCAGCGGACCAGGATATCGAGCCGGGGGAGAAACGCAGGCCCCTTCGTCGTTTGCGATCAGGCGTTGCTGGATCTGCACTAGGGCATCTCCGGTGAAGCAGAGGCGGGTTGAATCCGCGCCACACTCATCGCAGTGGGCCGAGAACACTGCGGTGACGTCTCGCTGCGACAACACCCGCATGAGTCGCAGGCGAGCCCCGCACAATGGACATCCGGAGTGAGCCAGACTGCGCTCAATCGCGTGAGCGATGTGTTGATCCATATTGGCTTCCTCCTCCGCGACCAGCGCAGTGAGATCGTATTGTACGCCAGCGGTCTCCCAAGCATGGCTCTCGCGGGCTATACCTATGCCCGAACGGCAGCGAGCTCACCTGGACGCCAGCTCCCCAGCACCCGCACGGCCAGACAGTACTCCCGGAGCTCCTCCAGCGCAGCCTCGAAGTTGGGCTCAACCGGATGCCCAATGAGTTCTACGAAGAACACGTAGTCCCAGATCTTGCGTCGAGAAGGGCGGTGGTCGAAGTGAGTCATATTGATGCCGTGCCTGACGAGACAGCCAGTGATGTCGTGCAGTGCCCCGATGCGATCTCGAATGGAGAGCATGAGTGCTGTCCGGTCGTTGCCCGATGGCTGGCCAAGCTGACGGCCAAGCACATAGAACCGTGTTGCGTTGTCGTTGCGATCCTCGATGTGCTCCGCAAGTAGCTGTAAGTTGTAGTGATAAGAAGCGAGCTTCGACCCAACGGCCGCTGCCGTCGGATCGTCCTGTGCAAGCTCCGCTGCCCGTGAGGTGCTCGATACTTCGATCTGCTCCGCCGCGCCGAGATGGGCCGCCAGCCAGTTCCGGCACTGTCCTAGAGCCATGGGATGCGAATAGATACGATGGACCTGTGCCAGTGTTCCCCGACCGAGGAGGAAGTGACTGATAGGCAGAATGATCTCCGCACACACCTTGAGATTAGGATCAGCATCGATGAAGGCATCCAGAGTTGAGGTGACGACTCCTTGAAGCGAGTTCTCTATCGCCGCAACGCCATAGTCGGCCAAGCCACGCTCAACAGCATTGAAGACTTCCTGTACAGTCGGCTGCGGCAGGTAGACGGCAGATGACCCAAAGCGCAGCTGGGCAGCTTCGTGGGTGAACGTATGCGCTGGCCCGAGATACGCGACCGTCAGATGGTCCTCTAGTGATCGCATCGATGACAGGACCTCTCGATAGATGGCCTTCAATGCTTCGTCACTGAGCGGGCCTTGATTCGCTGCCCGGACATTATCGTAGACATTCTCTTCTCGCTCAGGAATAAATGCGGCAACCCCGCGCTGTTGTTTCACCTGTCCGATACGCTCGACGACGCGCGCCCGGGCGTTGAGAAGCTGGACGATCTCTCCGTCAAGACGGTCGATTTCAGTTCGAGATGATTGGAGCAGCTCACCAACCGCAATTTGCTGCACCGGCGTTGCGCCGGTCGATGTCGATTCGGAATCTGTCATTGCTCTTCATCGAACTAGGGCAAGGCCACATCTCTTCTGAGTCGCCACACACGACTCTACCGAATCTCTATTATCACGGCCGGCAGCAGTCTTGCACGAACCATCAAGCGCCGAGAAAGGTAACGAGATGTGTATAGACGTGCCTACCAGAGAGGACGAACGATGCCATCTGGTGGACAACCATCGTTCTCGCGCCGGTTGGAGCAGGTACCGGAAGCCAAGACGTCGTAGCCACCACTGTCACGTTGTGCGACGATGCACATCATAGATCGGTAAGATTTCATACAGCAAGGCCCGATCTTCTCACCGGCAGTACGCCCTGCGCTTCTGGTATACTCCCTAACATATAAAGAGCCGTTTATCTAAGGCTAGAGGAACAGGGGGACGGAGCATCGAACTCGGAGGACGTGAGCTGCGGGACCTGCGATTGACCTTGCGCGCAGTGGCTGACGTGACGAGGCTCCACGTTGTCCAGATCTTGGCCGACGGCAGCGAGCGCTCAGTGACCGATCTCGTCGTGGCACTGCATATGAGTCAGCCCCTTGTCTCGTGGCACCTGCGCATCCTCAGGCGTTGTGGGCTGATCAACACCCGGAAGGTCGGCAGGCAGGTCTTCTATCGCATGAATTCCAAAGGGTGGGAGACGCTACGTCAGCGCCTGGACAGCCTACTGCTGCCACCTCCTCGGGCGCGGGATACGATTCCGCTGCTGAGCTCGTTACCGGCGGGAGAGACGGTCCGATGAAGATCGCGCTCGTTTGTCCGTACGACTTTGCCGTTCCAGGAGGCGTCCAGGATCACGTTCGTCATCTGGGCCATCGTTTCGAGCAGCTCGGTCACGAGGTGCGCATACTTGCTCCATCGAGCTCAGACGGCATTCAGGCCTCAGGGAATCTGTACACCGTGGGTGCAGTTGCCTCCGTACCTGCCAATGGCTCCGTGGCGCGCATCTCGGTGTCAATGCGACTCGCAAAGCGGGTCAAGCAAATCCTGCAAGCGGAACAGTTCGATGTCGTACACATTCACGAGCCGCTCGTCCCGATGCTCCCGATCACGGTACTGCGCCTGTCAAACGCATTGAATATCGGGACCTTTCACGCCTATTCTCAATCAAACTATGGATATCGTTGGGGTAAGCCACTGTTGAAGCGCTACATCAAGCGCCTCGCAGGCTGCATTGCCGTCTCCGACGCAGCGCAGCAATTCGTCGAGCACTATTTTCCCGGCCACTATACAGTCATCCCCAATGGCATTGACACACGCGAGTTCCTCGCTTCCGTCCCCCCATTGCCCCAGTTCATGGATGGCAAGCTGAACATTCTCTTCTTCGGTCGCATCGAGAAGCGGAAAGGCCTGCGCTATCTCTTACACGCCTTCCCTCTCGTCAAGAAGGCCTTCCCGAACGTGCGCCTTATCGTAGCCGGGGATGGGGGAGAGCGCCTCGCCTACCAGCGCTGGGTCGAGCGCCAAGGCATCCCTGATATCGTGTTCACGGGCCGCGCCTCTGAGGAAGATCGTCCCCGCTTCTTCGCATCGGCCCACGTATTCTGTGCGCCCAACATCGGAGGCGAGAGCTTCGGCATGGTCCTTCTAGAAGCGATGGCGTCTGGCAAACCGGTCGTCGCCAGCGCAATTCCAGGGTATGTCTCCGTCATCAAAGATGGCGTCGACGGCATGCTGTGTCCGCCGAAGAACAGTGAGGCGCTAGCAACAGCGTTATGTCGTGTGCTTGGAGATCCAGAGCGACAGCACCGCCTCGGAGAGGCTGGGCGCAGAAAAGCAGTGAAGTTCGACTGGGTTTTCGTTGCGGACCGGGTGCTCGCTTACTATCGTCAAATGGCTCAGGCAAAGCTTGGCGAGACAACCCGCCTGCTCCCATCGCCAGTTGAGGTGCTGGATGCGCTACGGAACAGAAATCCTGCAGGGGAGGGGCAGCCATGATCTCACCAGAGTTACAGGCCTTCTTTCGACGGATCGTGGAGCGGCTAATGCGTCCCTTACTGGCCACTGGCCTTACTCCCAACCAGCTCACCTTCATTGGCTTTCTCCTGAGTGCCGTCACAGCTGGAGTTCTTGCTACAGGGCAGTTCATCGCCGGAGGCCTCCTCGTCTTGTTCTCCGGCGCCTTCGACATGCTTGATGGTGGCCTTGCCAGGATACGTGGCGGCGGAACAAAGTTCGGCGCCTTCTTCGATTCGACGCTCGATCGTCTTTCTGAAGGGATGATCTACCTGGGTCTTCTCGTCTGGTTCCAGCTAAGGCAGCACACCACGGCCGTGATCATCGTCTACGCTGTGATTCTTGGATCGCTCCTCATCAGCTACGCTCGTGCACGGGCGGAGGGCCTCGGCCTCGAGTGCAAGGTAGGGCTTCTGGCCCGGCCCGAGCGGGTTCTTCTCCTGGGTGGCGCACTCCTCCTGGACGGCTTCGGTGTCGCCAGTGCGCCTGCTGACCGGGACCGTCTCCTAGTCGTGGTGCTTGGCGGTGTGGCAGTGTTGACGTTCTTTACACTGGCGCAGCGAATCTGGCACATCTGGTTACTTACCCTTCCGCCACAACAAGCCGAGCGGAGTGTCTTGGCATCGTTCTGGACTCGTGTGAGCGATCGCCGCGCCCGACATCTCTGATTGCTGCACATATCCTCACACCGTAGATAGATGCGCGCTGCCCGCAGCCTCGCATCCATACAATGTGCGCCATACGTTGTCGCGCCGGCCGCTCGCCGGCGCAGCGCCCGCGGCTGAAGCAGCGGGCTACGTCCACCAAGCCGGCTCGAAGCCGGCTGTCCGCGATCAGCGAATGGCCAGACGCCGTGTCCAGCCTCGTTCACGGGAGCAGGTCGGCGGCTGTCCGCACGCTCTCAACTATCCAGCGCGAGGATCTGCGCCACGCCCAACCATTCACGCTGGGAGTAGAAAACGCAAGGACCTCGACAGGAGCAGCCCGCTCGTAATGCGCCTCCGAAGTTCAGCGAGCCGGCACAAAGCGGTCGAGAAACCTCACGACCGCAGGGTAGACAGCGAGGCGATTCCCCAGCCGTGTCACACCGTGTCCCTCGTCTTCGGCACGGAAATACTCTACGGGCACCCCTTGAGCCTGAACGGCGGCCACGATCTGTTCCGTCTCCTCTATAGGCACACGCGGATCATTCTTGCCATGGAAGACGAATAGGGGCACCTTAATCCTGTCGATCCGCCGGATAGGAGAAATACGCTCGAAGAGACCACGATCCTTCTGCGGATCTCCATACTCCTTCGCCCGATGCCGACGACGCCAGGGAGCCGTCCGCTGAAAGAATGTCACGAAGTCGGCAATGCCGTAGAACTCAACGCCAGCTGCCCATAGTTCGGGGTACTCGGTGAGGCACGACAATACCATGAAGCCGCCGTAGCTACCCCCATAAGGCACGATCCGGTCAGGAGATGCCCAGCCGCTCGCTGTCAGCCAGCGCGCTCCCGCGGCCACATCCGCGACGCTGTCCAGCCTCTTCTCCACATCGTCAAGATGACTGTATACTTTTCCATAGCCTGTGGAGCCACGCACGTTGGGCACGAGCACCACGTAGCCACTGAGTACGAGATACTGGACTACTGGATCGTATGCTGGTCGCGACTGACCTTCTGGTCCGCCGTGAATCTGGATGATGGCGGTGTGGTCGCCGTCTGGCTCAGCACCAGGAGGAGCGTAGAGGAACGCCGGGATCTCACGTCCATCAAACGTGGCATAGCGTACAGACTTAGGTTCAGCCAGAGAACCCGTGTTGATTCCGGCTTGAGTTGCATAGGTCACCTGCCAAGCTGTACCTCCCGTTGTATCGATCACCCAGATATTCTGGGCAGTACAAGGTCCAACAATGCTAAAGGCTAGATAGCGACTGTCCCGCGACCACGCAAGTGAATCTCGCCACGCCGAGACCGAGCCGCGGCCAATGATCCCCGCAGGCAGCTGCGGCACGGGTAGCTCCCTCCCGGTGTCAAGCCGGAGCACTACGAGCTCAGAGTACCCATCAATATTACGCACGTAGGCGATCCGCGACCCGTCTGGCGACGAGGCTGCGTGCTCAACATCGGCACCTCCTCGATCAATCGGCGTCCGCCGGAGTGTCTCAACATCAAGAGCAACGAGCCGCTCGAATTCGTCATCGACGTCGGTTACCACATAAACCGTGCTGCCATCAAGAGACCACGAAGGTGCTGTGAAGCGTGCAGAACCCACGTGTGGTGCAAGATCGGTCACGCTGCCATTTGAAAGATCAACACGATAGAGAAGCTCGTCAAACGAGCCTCGTGCGTAGATCGCGAGTAGCCAACGGTCGTCAGGAGAAACTGCCTCGACGCGCAGCATGCCCTCGCCCTGAAGCACCAGATCCACGTCGCCAGTGGCAAGATTCTGACGCACGATATCAAATATGCTGACATCGCGCTCGTTCGAGGCGTACACGATGAATGAGCCATCACTAGACCAGGCACCGAAAGGATGCATACGATCGCCGTTCTGCGTGAGCGGGATAGTGCTGCCATCACGGTCGATAAGCACCAAGCGATGCTTCTCATTGCCTTCCCAGTCCCAGGCGAACAACAAACGATCGTCGTTTGGAGCGAAGCTCACCAGGCCAACGCGATCATCGGTAAAGGTGACTCGCTCAGGCCAACCACCCTGCAGCGGTACAATCCAGCCTTGCGCAACACCGGTGAGGTCAGTAATACATGCGATCCGTGAGCCATCAGGGGAAAACGTAGGACCATAAGCACTGCGAACGTGCAAGAGCCGGGTGAAATCTGGCTGGCTTCGGCGCTCCATAGTCCTCCTCGGTAGCTCGTGCTCTACGTGTCAGGCACCGACGGATGTAACTTAGCCATCGTGCCCACGAAACCCACGCCAGCATAGCACGCTTGCTCTATGGGGCGTCCTTGGCAGAAGGCCAGGCAGCAAGGGACACTGTGGATGTGAAAGGACACACACCGATGTCACAGAGCGAAGATGCAGTCGAGGAAAACGTTCTGCCACCCTCTATGCGCCCCTATAGCCGCCACGTGCTAATCTGTGCTCACGGAGACTGCGCTGCTGCCGAAGATGGGAGAGCCCTCGAAGCAGCGTTTCGCGGTGCTCTCGACGACCGCCGCCGCCTGCGCAATCCAGAGCGAGTCAAAGTCAGCATCGTGGATTGTCTAGGCGTCTGTGCAGGAGGACCAATCGTCGCCGTCTATCCGGATGGAATCTGGTACCACCACGTGACTCCAGCACGCGCGGTCCGCATCGCGCAGGAGCATCTCGAAGAAGGCCGGCCCGTTGAGGAACTCATCTTCCATCGCCTCTACCCGCGTGAGGCGCCGCCCCCGTACGCACCCACAGTGCGTGGCGACGCTGGCACGTATCGCGAGGAATCTGGTGTTGAAGCGTACAGCGCGAGAGACGAGGCGCTGACTGAGTCCCGCGTCTCCGAGAACTCGCCCAATGCTCCTCAAGCTGAGGGTGAGACTCTTCATCCACGCAGGCGGCGCGTGAAGAAGGGCCTCGTGATCGTCAATACCGGCAACGGCAAAGGGAAGACAACCAGCGCACTCGGAGTCGTCACCCGTGCCTGGGGCCGGGGGATGCGCGTCGGCGTCATGCAGTTCATGAAACACGAAGGCGCTCGTTTCGGCGAAGCGCGGGCCGCCGAGAAGATGAATATCACTTGGATGGGGTCTGGGGACGGTTGGACGTGGACCAGTAAGGATCTCGATAGATCGGCTGCAAGAGCGTGCCACGGGTGGGAACGCGCCCAGCAGGAAATCATCTCCGGCAACTACGATATCTTCGTTCTCGATGAGTTCACCTATCCGCTGCACTATGGCTGGCTTGATACAGCAGAAGTGACCGGCTGGCTCACACAACACAAACCGCCTATGCTCCATGTCGTCATCACGGGTCGCTACGCTCCTCCGGCACTGATCGATTTTGCCGACCTCGTGACTGAGATGCGAGAAATCAAACACCCATTCAACCTTCAAGGCATCAGGGCTCAGCCCGGCATAGAGTTCTAACGAACGCTGCCAAGCGGCTTCTCAGCTAGTCTTCGCGGGCTCGCTGTGGCCTTGGCTGGCGGGCCACGTCTATCACCTCAATCGAGAGTGGTCAATCATCCGGACGTCACGCATCAGCACCATTGCCGGATGATGCTGGCCTGACTACTATCACAGTGACAACGTGTTGCACTGACCGGTTGAGCTGGCCCGCTGAGGCGAAGGAGGCCCGATGGCACGATGCCTGAATTGTGGGGAAATCGGCGGCGGCGATAGCAGTTTCTGCAGGCGCTGCGGCGGCTCGCTCGCTCCCGACGCATCTGCTTGGCAAGGCGGGCCGTCTGAGCACGACGAGTTGCCCGAGCAAGGCACACCGTTCGGACGGGTCGGGTGGAACAAGCGGCGGCTCTCACCGGCAGAGCGCAAGGTCCTTCTCGGCGTCTTGCTCTCGCGGCAATACCGCTGGCGCTTCCTCGGGACGACCGGCGCCGTCATGTTCGGCCTGGTGCTCGCGCTCGGTGACGTCACCTTCCTCCTACGCAGTGTCTCGAACAACCCCCATCCCGCGACGGGGCCCTCACCGCTTTCCTGGGTAGCTCCCGTGCTCGCCTTCGCTGCGGTCGGGGCCTCGACGGTGCTGGCACAGCCGCTTCGCAAACCGTCCTTGGCCCCCGGCGCTTCTCCGGGCAAGCCAACCCTGGTCGCGCCCGTAGCAGCGATGCTCGTGGGTGCCGGCATCGGTGTCGGCGCCTTGTTCGGCCTCGGCCTCGGCCCGAACAGTCACAGCGGCACCGCCGGGTCCGCGACGCCGTCGATCTCACTGCCGAGGCTCAACCTGGCCGGGCCAGGGGTCACCAGCGCACCGGTCTACACGCTTCCGCCGAGCCACACTCGGACCGGTCCCGCTGCACTGGCGGGCGGCCTCGCCTGCCCTCCCGGTGGACCACAGGCGTCGAACTCCGGCCCGCCGACGGTGGATTCGGCCGTAGTGGAGGAACAGTCCTCGTCACTGTCGCTGAACACCAGGTCGAGTCTTTACGTATTCGGATACGCGACCGGGGGGGCGGTTGCCGCCACTGACTTCACGACGGGCAAGCTGGTGGCGGCCACGAACGCCGATGGCAACCGGGTCGACGAAGTGGCGTTCACCCCATCGCCCACCGACTCGTTCACGACCAGCGCGCTTGCCTATGCGATCGGGGGCGTCGCGGTGTCGGGCTTTTCGTCGTGCTCGGTTCGCTACGCCGTGAACGCCGCCGTCGGAGCCCCCTCGGTGACCGACTCGTTCCAGATCAGCACGCCTGGCAGCCTGACCGTGGTCGTGGCCCTCAGTGGCGGGGAGCAGTCGCTGACGCTCACCGGGCTTCCTGGTGAGCGCCTGGATGCGACCTCGCCCCCTTCCGCGCAGATCTCGATGGAGATCGAGCACGCCACCCTTGACCCAGGGCGCTATGCCGTGCACGCCCTCACCGCTCCGCTCGCACCGGGGAGTAACCCGGCCAATGTCGGCGACCTTCTCGCCGTGGTCATACTCACACCGAAGGCCAGCTACTGATGCCAGCAATACCCGGCCCCGGCCGCGGCCGTCCGGCCCCATCATCAAGGTGGCCAAGCGCCCGAACGGCCCTGACGATCTGTGTTGCCTCCTTCGTCGCCCTCGCCGCATGCACGAGCGCGCAGCCAGCCAGGGGGTGCAGTCGCGGGACGTCCTGCCCGACGAACGTTTCAGGTCAAGCGTCTGCCGCTTCCACACCTGTGGTCCTCGCGTCTGCCGCTTCCACACCTGTGGTCCTCGCGTCTGCCACTTCCACACCTGTGGTCCTCGCGTCTGCCACTTCCACACCATCGGTCCCCGCGTCTGCCACTTCCACACCATCGGTCCCCGCGTCTGCCACTTCCACACCCTCGGTCCCCGCGTCTGCCACTTCCACACCCTCGGTCCCCGCGTCTGCCACTTCCACACCTGTGGTCACGGGGATCTCCCCGACGAGCGGCCCAGTGGCCGGCGGTACCGTGGTGACGGTATTTGGCAGTGGCTTCATCGGGGTTACCGCGGTGTCGTTCGGCCCGTTGCCGGCAGAGGGATTCACCGTCCGCTCGTCCACCGAGCTCGTCACCACGTCGACCCCCTACTCGGCGATCACCGGATTGCCGCATCCCGGCACCGGCAGGGTCGCCATCTCTGTCACCACGCCCGCCGGCACCAGCGCCGCGAACTCAGCCGACCAGTTCACCTACATCGCCCCGGCCCTCCCGGAGCTCGCCAGTCTGACGCCGTCCTCCGGTCCCACGGGCACGACAGTCACCCTCAAAGGCTCGGGCTTCGGTACGAGTCCGGGTCGGGTCACGTTCACTCCGCAGAGCGGGGGCCGCGGTCTTACCGCTCCGATCGTTCACTGGAGCGACACCGCCATCGTCTGCACCGTCCCCCGTGGACTCCTGGCCGGCACGAACGCGATTCCGAATGTGTGGAGCGCTGCCGGCCTCATGGCAGGACCGGCCAGCAACTCGGCCTGGCCGATTTTCAGCGTCACCTCAGGGCCGGGTTCAACCCCAACCATCACGGCACTCGACCCCAAGTCCGCCCATTCCGGGGCGAGGTTCACGGTCACCGGCTCCAATCTCGGCAGCGCGGCAGAGGGGACGGTGGTCTTCTGTGACTTCTGCCATATCCCCCAATCCAGGCGCAACGCTGCGATCACCTCCTGGACGCAAACCAAGATCGTCGGAACCGTGCCGGGCGACCTCCAGTGCGGAGGAGCCCAGGTCTGGGTGACGGTTGGCAGCTGGCGCGGCCTCGCCGGGCGCATGTGGATCACCTGCGGGCCGTGACCGGATGCCGGCACCGAGCAGATCGTCGTAAGCCGCTGTGGCGAGCCGACACGCTCCCTGCTTCGAGCGGGGTGGCGATCACCGCCCCGTATGGGGTCCTCGTCGCTCTTGCTCGGCCCGGGCCTTCTCGTCTCTGGGAAGGGTGAAATGGGCGCCTCGGGCCGCCAGGGCCACGAGGGCGCTCCACAGCGCGCTCGCCAGGGCCAGGTGGAGGTCCTGCGCCGAGCAGCGCGATCACCCCACCTGCGAGGATCCGGTCGACCGGCGTGGCGGATGCCGATCTCCAGGCCCGCGGAGCCGCACCCACCCCAA
>JAMCTA010000156.1:10363-11911 GCA_023381895.1 Chloroflexota bacterium | reverse complement strand
AACGACTGGCCCAACGAGAGCGGCAGGATGCGCTCCCTCGGCACGCCCCAACTGAGCGCGCCTTGCCGGCCCGCCGCAGCGCAGCAAGGGCGCCCATCGTCTCCGCCAGCGGGACACGCGGGTCCGGGTAGTGGACGAGCAAGAGGTCGAGGTAGTCGCTGCGCAACCGGCTAAGGCTGGCCTCGACGTGCGCCCGTAGCGCCTCCGGACGCCCATCCAGCACCAATCTGCCGCTTGCCGGATCCGGCGCCAGCCCGCACTTGGAGATCAGGAAGACGCGCTGCCGGCGCGGTCCGAGTACCTCGCCCAGGAACGCCTCCGAACTGCCATAGGCGGGCGCCGTGTCGAAGAGGGTCGCCCCGAGCGCCCAACAGCCTACGCCCAGCGCCGGCACCAGCGGGCCGGCAGCACCCAGTCGTCTGACCTCCAGCGACGTGCCCCTTCCATTTCTTGCAGAATGGAAACAGTATACCATCTTCAGCGCTTGCCGATGGCCGCTGGAGGCGACTGACACGGTAGTTGGTTAACAGCCTCCGTCGCCACTGAAGAGCGGGAGCCAATCGCCGGGTGGGTCGACTGCGACGACGGTGCTGCCGGCCCAGCGGTACACGTAGTGATCGTCCTGTGTGGCGTAGGCGGGTCGGTAGGTCACGTGTTGCGTGAACGCCACCAGCGGCCAGGAGAGCTCCAGCAGTTCGCCCGGCCGCGCCGCAGCGAAGACCAGGTAGTCGTGCGCCGGCCCACCCCAGGTGGCCTCCACCGCCCGCCCGTTCCGCCAGGCCTGAACCTGCGCCCGGGGAGTCCAACTCGGCGGGCGCAGCAGGAAGTTGGCGGCGACTTTGGGCGTCACCTGAAGGCGTCCCAGCCGGGGCATCTCCGTGCGCACCGTGGCGTGTGGGCCATCGTGGTCGAAGGCCAGGTTGACCAGTACACCCTGCACCGACGGTTGGACCGTGTTGGCCCAGGCCAGGTAGAGGGCCCGCATCCCCTCCGGCGGGCAGCAGCCCATCATATCCAGGACCAACTGCCGGTCGCGGTAGCCGACGGCCCCGAAGTGCTGGCCGCCGGGCGGCACGGCGAAGACCCGATCATTGGGCGTGAGCGCGCTCAGGAAGCCGCCCTCCAGTTCGTGCAGCGTGTGCAGCCCCTCCGTCAACTCTGCCGGGGAACGGTCGTGGTTGACCGCCCGCCAGAACGCCTCGATCGCAGGCGTCAGGGCGAACTGGGCCGGGACGATGGAGTTGCGGATGGTGCGGTCCACGCGATCCCAGTAGCGTGGGCGACCAGCGCGGGCCAGCCAGACCTCGACCTCCAGCATGTCGGCGGTCAGGCAGGTCTCGGAGTGGTTGCAGTGGTCGGGGCAGCCGACGATCTCCGGCAGCCAGCCGGTGTCGAAGCTGGTGGCGTGGAAGTAGGCGTAGGCGATCTTGGCCCAGTCCAGAGCGCGCCAGTGCCGGGTGACGGCGCCGAGTTGGGCGACGCCGCGGATGGCGTGCATCTGCACATGGTTGTGGCCGTCGACGTGGCCGTCGGGCTGGTGGCGGTGGC
>JAMCTA010000156.1:0-10353 GCA_023381895.1 Chloroflexota bacterium | reverse complement strand
CCCCAGTTCCTGCCGATGGCGGAACGGTCTCTGGGGTATCTGGCCCACAATCCGGTGCCGGCGCAGGACTACCAGTGCCGCTTCAGCTTCTTCCTGCTCAACTACCCCCCGTTTACGCCACGTCGCAGAGGAAGCCCTCGGCCATCGCCTGGGCAAAGGCCAGCGCTTCGGGATCGTCGCATCTGCTTCCGTAGTCCACCAGCGGTCCGATGACGGCGGGGTAGTGCCCCGCATAGCCGCGGGCGATCGTCCCGTCGCGGATCGGGGCGACCCCACCGGGGAAGAAGGCCCGGCCCGTGTCCCAGGTGGCCACCCCGCGCAGCCCTACGAAGATGCGGCGGGCTTGTTCGCGGTGTCCCGCGTCCTGGGTGGCGTGGTAGAGCGCCGCTTCGCTCTGCAGCAGCTTGGCCGTGGTCCAGATCATGGCCCAGGGCCCGTCCCGCTCGGGGGACATGCAGTAGGGGACTGCCCAGCACAGGTTGTCGGCGCGCAGGTAACTGAGGAGCCGCCGGTGGACGGCCTCCTGCGCTTGCCGTCCGAGCGACGAGCCGGTCATCTCCCGCATCTGGGTGAAGGCGATGTCGTTGCGGCTCTCGGTGTCGCCGATGGCGATCGGATCGAGCAGCCCCGGCGCCGGCTCGCGACGTGGCGTAAACGGGGGGTAGTTGAGCAGGAAGAAGCTGAAGCGGCACTGGTAGTCCTGCGCCGGCACCGGATTGTGGGCCAGATACCCCAGAGACCGTTCCGCCATCGGCAGGAACTGGGGACCGGCAGGGAGGGCACTTTCGCCGGAAGGCAACAGCCGGACGTCGTCGATGTCTCCCTGGAAGCCGGGGACCCGAACATCACCTCGCAGCGTATCCTGGTTCACGGCTACTTCTTCAGACTGGCGAGATACTTCTGGTATTGCGTCTCGCAGAACTGCTGCAGTTGCTGCGCCGCTAGTTCGGCGGTCAGCTTGCCTTGCCTGATGTCAACAGCAAGGGCTTGAGCCTTGCCCTCGATAGGGGTCTCGTCGCCGAACCCCTCGCCGAAGTAGATCGTGCGATCGAGATACTTGGAATAGCGGATCAACCCGCGTATCACTGGATCACTCGTATTGCCCCAGCGTGGATTGTCCGGCGTATTCAGGGCCCGCCAGGCGGAGGGCGAGCCGCCGTAGATGCCCGCCCAGATGCCCTCCCCGTCTGGACTGGCGATGAAGTGCAGGAACTCGACGGAGAGGTCGCGGTGCGGCGTCGACTTCGCCGCGATGAAGCCCCAGCCGCCCTCGCCAACGAACAGGGGGTTGGTGCCGCTCAGTGGCCCTTTGACCGGCGGCACCATGGCCAGTTCGTAGGGACCCCGCTTGCTCCCTTTGCCGCCCAAGCCGGTGGCTGTCAACGCCGCATACGGGATGCTGGCGTTGCCGCGGGCCAGTGCCACCTTGCCTTTGACCACTGCGTCAACGGAGAGCATCTTTAGCTCCGTCTCGATCTTCATGCGCACCGGCGTCTCCACCAGCAGCTTGAAGGCGGTGATGCCGGCGTCCGAGTAGACGTTGAACTTCCTGGCCGCCTCGTCCCACCAGTTGACGCCCTGACTCCGGATGATGCCGCAGAGGCTATGCAGCTCCCAACCCTCACTGGTGAGTCCCCAGCGAGTCACCTGGCCGTTTTGCACGAGTTGGGTGCGCCGGGCCACATTCCAGAGCTGGTCGTAGCTGTCGAAGAAGTCCTTGCCATTCGTCGGCGGCGTGCTACTGTTCAAACTCGCCTTCTGCACCTCGTCCAACGGCACCGCGACGCTGCTGCCGACCATGTTCACCTCGACAGGCACCCCCCAGACGGTGTGATCATACGTGTAGGCGCCGATGCTGTCGCCGGCAAAGTCCTGCTCCGGATTGATCTTCCACACTTTGAAGAGATCGGAGACGTTGATCAGCGCCTGGCCGGACACCAGCGGCAAGAGCAACTTGCCCATGAGGCAGATGACGTCGGGAGGGGTGCCGGCGGCGATCACGGTGATCACCTTTTGCCGGATATCGCCGGCCTGCGGCTGGACGATCAGGTTCGCTCCGGTCTTCTTGTTGAAGGCGTCGGCCAGCATGTGGTAGCGCTCAACGTGCGGGGGGTACGAGATGCCCCACAGCACGCCTTGTTGTCCCTTTGCGCTACCGCTGTTGGCGGCCGTTACCGAATGCGTAGCGGTGGTCGCCGCCGCTGTTGACGACACCGCAGTGGTCGTGCTCGCCGCCGACGTGATCGCCGTGGGTCGGGCGGACGTCGAGGCGGCGATGGTCGCGGTGGTTGCCGGCGCACGCGTGCTCGTTGCCACGCTATTCGCTGCCACACCACTGCTGCCGCAGGCGGCCAGCAACGACGCTCCAGCCGCAGCGCTTGTGGCTGCCATGACCTGAAGCATCCGCCGTCTGCTTAACTCGTCAAAACGTGTGGTCATCGCGCTCTTCTCTCCTTGCTACATGACGCCGCCGCCAACAACGGAGCGGCCGAACCTGCGAGGGATAAGGGTGCCGCGCGAAGCGATGCTACCGTTGGTCTGCTTGCGCGGGGGCGACAGGGCGACGAAGCGTCCCCGGTTCACCTCCCTCCAAGAGCTACGCGGGTACCGGCGGATTGTCAGTCAACGGTAAACAGAATACCCGGAAAGCGTGTAGGCTGTCAAGGTCGTGCGCACCAGCAGGTGACAATTCGCCTATGCATCTGCCGGCAGGCCCGGCAGTTCGAACGCCGCCGCCACCCGGGGAGTGATGACCTGGCCGGCCCCGCCCAGCTTGCGATAGGTCGCGGCGAACAGACCGGGGTCGAGCGTGGCTCCCTCACCAGCCTGATTGCCGGCCCACAGATAGTGGTGCATGGGCATCACCGTCCGCGCACCCAGTTGCCAGGCCAGCAAGGCGGCCTCGTGGGCATCCATATTGCCGCCGGCGCCGTTGATGCAGGCGATGACGACGTCCAGCCGGTGCGACTTCAGCGCGCGCAGGCGGAGGTCGTATTCGGTGTCGCCAGTGTGGTAGATCTGCAGTCCTGGCGTTTCCAGGATGACGCCCATGGCATCGGGCACCTCCCAACCGGCGATCCCGGCGTCGTGACGCGCCGGGACGTGAACGATCGTCACGTCCGCGATCGCCAACGACTGGCCCAACGAGAGCGGCAGGATGCGCTCCCTCGGCACGCCCCAACTGAGCGCCCGCGCCATGGCGCTGGGTGGCATGATGAACCGCGTCGCCGGACTGTGGCGGGCGATGAGCGGGATCGCCTGGGGATCCAGGTGGTCCTCGTGCCAGTGCGTAGAGATGACGACGTCGGGCCGCGCCTCCTCGGCGCGCATGGGGGCAGGGAAGCCGCGAGCGAGTCCGAAGATGGCGTTGGCGGCATCCGACAGATAGGGATCGACGTACACCTGGGTGCCTGCTGTGGTCTTGAACACGAACCCCGAGCCGCCAAGCCACCAGGCGGCAACCTGACCAGCAGGAACGTCATGCTTTGCGATGCGCTGAGCCAGGTCGCCCGCCCCTGCTTCCTCGTTCACGGATCGTTCTTCTCTCACCGACGGTCGGAGCACGCCGTCCAGCCTGCTGCGCTGCTCCGGCTCGTAGCCACCGTCCAAGACCGTTGACGCCGCGTTGAACGTCTGGTAGAGTGCCGCCTGACAAGTGTAAACAGATTACCAATGATTGCGAGCCGGTGTCAAGGGGGATGGCAGATGAGCGACGTTGCGCCCGGGGGGCCTGGCACCCGCTTGAGCGTGGCCACCTGGCCGGTGCAGGTGACTACCGGAAAGTACGAGGGCATCGACGCGATCATCGCCGAAGACGCGGCGACGCGCCTGACTCTCCTGCCGTCCATCGGCGCGAAGGTGGTGTCTCTGGTCGACCTCACTACCGGCCGCGAGTACCTGGCACGGCAAGCGGACCGCCCATTGGTCCCGCCGCGCTTCGGCGACCGTTATGAGCGCTACGACATTGGCGGCTGGGATGAGTGCTTTCCCAGCATCAGCGCGGTGGCGTATCCAGAAGAGCCCTGGCGCGGCGTGTGGGCGCCGGACCACGGCGAGCTCTGGACGCTGCCCTGGGAGTGGTTAGCGCTGGCGGACGGCGTGCGCACCTGGGTGGACGGCGTGCGCTTCCCGTATCGCTTCACGCGAACAATCCGGCTGGCCAAGGCTTGCTTGACGATCGGCTATGAGGTACTGAACCGAGCGCCCTTTCCTTTCTCCTGCCTCTGGTCGATGCATCCGATGTTCGCCCTCACGCCCGCCATGCGGCTGCTGTTACCTCGGGGGACGCGCCTCCGCGTCGAGTATTCGAAGGGCGCTCGCCTGGGAGCGTACCTCAGCGAGCATGCATGGCCGTGCAGCGAAGATCGTGACGGAGTAGCAGTTGACCTGGGTGCCATCGGTTCGGCTGATCAGGGCTTCGCCGACAAACTCTACACGACGACCGTCCGGCAGGGAGCGGCGGCCCTCCTGGACGAGCAGACTAGGGACTTTGTGGTCTTTCGCTTCGATCCGGCGACCGTGCCCTTTGTGGGTCTGGCCGTCCACCGCGGCGGCTGGCCGGAGACCGGCCAGCCCAGTTTCAGTGCTGCGCTGGAACCCTGCACCGGCTGGCCCGACCGACTCGATGTAGCCATCGAGCGCGGCGTCGCCATGACGATCCCGCCACGCGGGACGTTGCGGTGGTCGGTGCAGCTCCACCACGGACGAGGGCGAGCCGAGCTGGAACGAGTGGTTGGCACGGACAGTCTGACGTGAGGCCGGAACATCACGTCAGATGGTCACGTGGAGCTTGCCGGCTGAACGAAGGGAGCGCGTAACCTCGCGGCATATTCTGATCCATATCCTCCACTACTACTTCTTGAGTCCGCTGAGATACTTCTGGTAGCCGGCTTCCAGGTTCTGCTGGGCCATCTGTGCCGCCTGTTCGGCTGTGATCTTGCCTTGCCGGCACTGCGTCACCGCACCAGCGATCAACCCCTCTAAGGCCGTCTCGTCGCCGAACCCCTCGCCGAAGAAGACGGTGCGATCGAGATACTGGGAGTAGCGGATCAACCCGCGTACCACTGGATCACTCGTATTGCCCCAGCGCGGATTGTCCGGCGTATTCAGGGCCCACCAGGCGGAGGGCGCGCCTTCCGGGATTGAGAGTAGGTGAGGGAAACCCATGGGGGGTGAGCGCTCATCACGGAGCGGTTGTCGACCGGCCAGCGCATGGGCCGTTACATCTTTTGCCTCAAAGGGCTCGCCATCGTCCTCGACCTCTCCTGCCACCTCTACTGTACATGGTATGACATGAGCACCTCATTGATGGGAGAGCCTCCCGCCGTTGTCGTCACTGACTTGACCTGGCCGGCGTTGGCGGCAAACCAGGCGTCGACATTGCCCACGGTTTTGAGCGGTATCGACTTGCCGTTGAAGTTCATAGTCAGATTTTCGGTGATGACCTCATGGACCTTAAAGGCATTGTTGAACGTTCCAGCTGGCACGGTGATTGGCCCTTGAGAGGCAATGGTAAAGTCCACCGTGATCGTCCCCGTGCTTTTCACGCTGGTGGTAGCGGTCATTGTCGTGGTGACATCGTAGCTCACGGTCCACTTTTTGCCGACCGCCCAACCGGCATCAGGAGGAATCCAGACTCCTGTCTCCTTCGTGAACGTCATCGCCATCGTTTGCGGTGTCGACGGTCCACCAATACCGGTGTTGAGCGTGGCTGAGGTGAGGCCATTGGGCGTGCACAGCCATTTGATATCGATTAGTGCACCGGGCGGGGACTGGAGTTGCATCGTGAACGTCGTTGGCGTGACGTTAGTGACGGTTTGGGTCGTCTGCCGGGTTGTGCTTCCTGGAAGCCCGGTGATCTGATACACCCACTGGTTGTTTGCGCTGATTGGATAATACTTGCTCTGGACACACATGCCGGCGCCACTACTCCCTGATTTGGCCGGAGCGGTGATGGTTGCTGGTGTGGCCGTTGGCGCTACCGTTGCAGCGGCGGTTACCGGCGTGGGCGTAGCCGCTGGGGTTGGTGTGGCGGCAGGCGTCGGCGTGGCGACGCGTGACGAAGCTGTGGCGCTCGTCGCGCTATGGGTGGTCGTGGTGCTACTCCCACTCCCTGTAGCAGAACCCGACCCACAGCCGCTCAACAGCAAGAGCCCCCCGATCCATAGGATGACGATTCCTCGAGATCTCATTCTGGCTCTCCCCTTCCCCTTCCCCTTCCAATGAATTCCTTTTGAGCCGGTTTTGCGAGCCCCCTTCCATCGCGACAGCGCGACCTGGCTTCGTGCTTTCCAAAGACAACGTGGGACAACAAGCGGCGAAAGTGTACCGCAGAAGGCAGACGAGCAGCAAAAACATGCTCAGCGGATGGGCCAAGTAGGTTGGAGGAGATAAGCTGCTCTAGTAAGGAGGACGCAGGAGAGCGGCATCAACTGTGCGCCGGGCTATTCGACGCCGTGTACTTCGACCTTGATGAGCAGCACACCACCGAGGTGCGGATCAAGGCCGAGTACACCCCATTATTCGCGGCCGATCTTGTGTCCCGAAGCGGAGCCGACGGGATTCGAACCCGCGGTCACGACATTGACAGTGTCGTATGTTAGGCCTCTACACCACGGCTCCAAGAGGATTCTTCAATTATCTGTAGTGTATAACACGCACCCGCTCGTGCAGTGGGCCGGGGAGGATTCGAACCTCCGTAGAGCTTCCGCCCGACAGTTTTACAGACTGTTGCCATTAGCCGCTCGGCCACCGACCCAAGTGTGCCAGTACGCACGCTAGTCTACCGCGAAATCTACGCCTGTAACGCAGCGTGGGCGATGCAGGATTCGAACCTGCGACATCTTCCTTGTAAGGGAAGCGCTCTGACCAACTGAGCTAATCGCCCACAAAAAAAGCGAGAGCTCGCGCTCTCGCCATCGTCGCGGGAGACGGATTCGAACCGCCGACCTTCGGGTTATGAGCCCGACGAGCTGCCACTGCTCCATCCCGCACCAATCAGCTGGCCGATAAGCCGCATTCTGTTGAAGGCAACCATCTCTCTTGGACCGGGTGTTACCACCGGTCTCTTCGCGCCCCACCTGGAACTCATCGAGCAGATGTCTTGATCGTTCCACTTTGGGCTTGCTCCAGGTAGAGTTTAGCGCTTTTCACCGTGGCCTTCGCCACCGTTGGTCTCTGTGCCACTAGTCCTCGCCTCGCGGCGGATGGGCGTTACCCACTACCCTGCTCTGTGGAGTGCGGACTTTCCTCGCCGAAGCGCGGTTGCCTGACCGGCTGACCTCCATCAACCCGCATATTCTCTGCGGACTGCCAATGTGAAGGAGGGCTGTCCCTGGCAATGACCTATCTTCCCAAAGGGCTTCCCCCGCAGTATTGTCAGCGCTGACGCGTTTCACGACCGTGTTCGGGATGGGAACGGGTGGTACCACGTCGCTTCAAAAGCCAGGGACACTGATCCCCTCAATAAATGCCCCTTAGGGCGCTTGCACCAGCGGTGTAGTTGACAAGGTCCACAAGACCTTGACCGCTGAAGAGTGGGATGTCAGGTGCCTCACGACCGCACCGTGGCCATCAACCTGGAAGGCTGGCGTAAGACCGTAGTCCCACGGGCAGCTCTCCCTAGAAAGGAGGTGATCCAGCCGCACCTTCCGGTACGGCTACCTTGTTACGACTTAACCCCAATCGCCGAGGCGGCACTCGACGCGGATGTTTAAGGCATCCAACGGCTTCGTGTCTTCCCGACTTTCGTGGTTTGACGGGCGGTGTGTACAAGGCCCGAGTACGTATTCACCGCCGTGTGCTGACCGGCGGTTACTAGCAACTCCGACTTCACGCAGGCGAGTTGCAGCCTGCGATCTGAACTGAGGAGAGGTTTGAGGATTAGCTCCCTGTCGCCAGGTGGCATCCCATTGTCCTCCCCATTGTAGCGTGTGAGAAGCCCTACACGTAAGAGCCATGCTGACTTGACGTCATCCTCACCTTCCTCCGCGTTTCGCGCGGCGGTCGACCTGGACACCTAGTAACCAGGTCCGAGGGTTGCGCTCGTTGCGGGACTTAACCCAACACCTCACGGCACGAGCTGACGACAGCCATGCAGCATCTGCACACAGATCCTTGCGGGGGCTCTATCTCTAGAGCTTTACTGTGCATGTCAAGTGTAGGTGAGGTTCTTCGCGTACCATCGAATTAATCCACACGCTCCGCTGCTTGTGCGGGCCCCCGTCAATTCCTTTGAGTTTCAGCCTTGCGACCGTACTCCCCAGGCGGGACACTACCCACGTTAGCTCCGGCACGGCGGGGGTTGATACCCACCACGCCCAGTGTCCATCGTTTACAGCGCGGACTACCAGGGTATCTAATCCTGTTCGCTCCCCGCGCTCTCGCGTCTCAGCGTCAGAACGGTTCTAGCAGGCCGCCTTCGCCACTGGTGTTCTGACCGGTATCAACGCATTTCACCGCTTCTCCGATCGTTCCACCTGCCCCTCCCCGTCTCAAGACTGGTGGTTCGGCGCGACATATAGAGGTTGAGCCCCTACCTTTAACACGCCGCCTACCAACCCGCCTACACGCGCTTAACGCCCAGTAATTCCGGACAACGCTCGCCCCCTACGTCTTACCGCGGCTGCTGGCACGTAGTTAGCCGGGGCTTCTTTTCCGGGTACCGTACCTTCCTCTTTCCCGGCGAAAGGGCTTTACACTCCGCAGAGCTTCATCACCCACTCGGCGTCGCTCGATCAGCCTTTCGGCCATTGTCGAAGATCCCTTACTGCTGCCCCCCGTAGGAGTCTGGGCCTTGTCTCAGTCCCAGTGTGGCTGGCCGTCCTCTCAGACCAGCTACCCATCGAAGGCTTGGTAGGCCATTACCCCACCAACCACCTAATGGGACGCGAGCCCTCCCTGCGGCGCCCTTGCGAGCTTTCCCCATCTCTCCGCGAGATGGACGTATACGGGATTAGCCACCCTTTCGGGCAGTTATCCCCTACCGCTAGGCTAGGTCACTCACGCGTTACTCACCCGTCCGCCGCTAACGATGCCGAAGCATCGCCCGCTCGACTTGCATGTATTAGGCACGCCGAGAGCGTTCGTCCTGAGCCGGGATCAAACTCTCCGTTCAAACTCACCATAGCTGATGAGTACATTGTCAAGAGATGCAGCGTGACTGTACAGTCACGCGACCACTGTACGGTGCATTTTGGAGGCTTTCGCAGCGCACTTACTGCGCTGACATCCCACTCTTCAGTTGTCAAGGTTCGGCTCCGGTTTCACGCCGGGTCTTTACTCTACCGGAGCGGAAGCTCCAGTGTCAAGACCCTCTTGCGCGAGTTTTCTCCGAGCTCTTGCTTTGTCACCGCTGCTTTCGCGGCGGAGCAACAGAGTAGCGTCTCCCCCGCTGGCATGCAACAAGCGGGCGGTAATGTCGCTTCACCGCCGCTCGCTCATCCCTAGCGGCGCCGCGCATGCCATCCCCCTGTCGGGGCAGCAGCTGTGCGCTCAACCCGTGCTGAAAGCCAGCCGGAGTGAAGCGATCTGAGGAGACGAGCCAAACGCTTGGAAGACGGGTTGTCGCACTCACTTCTTTTGCATCGCATCGCCGCCCGCTGGTATACTCCGCCCAGTACGATACGTCGAGGTATCGAGGGTAGCGTGGCCCTACCGTCTCACCGTGAGGTGAGCACGGCAGGGCCTTTCGCTGTCTTAACAGAACTCGCGGTGTCGTCTTGTGGAACGCTCGCACGTAAGTAGTGGGATCCGGGAGGACTGATCGATTGGACGGTAAGGGCGTCATCGAGTTCGGCAAGCAACACGGCGCCAAAATGGTCGATGTGCGCTTTATCGACTTGCCAGGCACCCAGCAACATTTCACGATGTCGTTTGATGAACTCACGGAAGATGTCTTCCAGGAAGGTGTCGGCTTCGACGGTTCCAGCATCCGCGGGTTTCAGGCCATTCACGAAAGTGACATGCTCCTGATCCCAGATGCGAACGCCTCGTATATGGACCCATTTATGGCCGAGCCTACGCTCTGCATCATCTGCAACGTGGTCGAGCCTGGAAGCTACAGGCCTTACAGCCGCGACCCTCGCTACGTCGCTCAGAAGGCCGAGGCCTATCTCAAGTCGTCGGGTATCGGCGAGACGGCCTACTTCGGTCCCGAAGCCGAATTTTTCATCTTTGACGATGTGCGCTTCCAGAGCGAGCAGAACATTCAGTACGCCGAAGTAGACTCAACTGAGGCCGACTGGAATACGGGTCGCGACGAAGGCCCGAATCTTGCCTACAAGATCCGCCGTAAGGAGGGGTACTTCCCCGTTCCTCCGCACGACACACTGCAAGACATACGAACCGAGATGA
>JAMCTA010000016.1 GCA_023381895.1 Chloroflexota bacterium | reverse complement strand
CACGGCGGAACGGCTTCCTACTGCCTACGAGGTTAGCTGACGGGTTCGGGCTTGAAAGCTACCCTACCGGCTTGCGCCGGACTCACCCCAGAAACTGGTTCCCCCGCTCCATCGCACCTGCGATGGATTCGGCGTCGTCTTCCGCTGTCCTCTGGAGCCTAACCGGATGGTGTCTCCTTGTCAACAACCGGGCGGCGTTGTGTGGGCTGTGGTGGAGAGCGAAGCTCACAGTGTACGTGTTGCAACCAGCGGTGCAAGCTCGGGTGGTGGTGATGCTCTTATCTGACGCTGTGCAGAACGGTACGGCGATGTGGGGGCGGGCTTACTTAGGGGGATGAAGCTGGTGCAGGGTGTTTATGATCTGGTTAGTGCTGCGTTGACCAAATAGTTCGATTGACGTATAATACAGTAGTCAATTAGTTAGAGGGGATGAGCAATGATTGTCGATGAAGAATTGCTCGATGGCTCCTCCCCCGAGGCTGTCTTGTTGCGTGTCATACGGCGAGCCTGGTCGGAGATCTCGTCGACCGCTCTCCGGCGTTTAGCTGCGGCGGGTTTGACGCCGCAGCAGCTGTTCGTGCTGGATTACCTGTGTCACCAGAAGGCGCAGCCCAGCGAGCTGGCGCGCTGGCACCACGTGGGGATGTCAGCGATGTCGAGCTTGATCGATGGGCTCGTTGCTCGTGGCCTCGTGGAGCGTCATCAGGATCCTGGGGACCGGCGCGCTGTGCTGCTGACACCGACCACGGCGGGGCGTGAAATGATGCGGGAGGGGGTGAGTGTGCTACTTGAGGGGGCACGCCACCTACTCTCCCCATTGAGCGCTGAGCAGCGGGAGCAGCTCGTGCAGGCACTGCTCCAGTTCGAGCAGTCGGCTGCCTTTGGGAAGAATCGGAGGGACGGCAATGACCACGAGGATACTATCGTAGTGGAAAGTCGACTTTGACTCCACACAACTTTATATATGATTATAGGAAGATTAGTGTGAGAATACCCGTTGCTATGAGAGGAGGGTGCTGATGGCGGTGGCGTATAGCCCGCTACGCTCGTTTAGTGAGCTGCCTACACGAACGCGCAACTTCGTCGTGCTGGGGCTTATGCTCGGGCTGCTGCTCGGTGCGCTGGACCAGACAATCGTGGGCACAGCGATGCCGCGGATCATTGCCGATCTCGGTGGTCTAGATCGCTACTCTTGGGTCGTGACGGCGTATCTCATCACGAGCACGATCAGTGTGCCGATAGTCGGCAAGCTGGGTGACCAGTTTGGCCGTAAGTGGTTCTACGTCGTCGGCATCTTCATCTTCTTATCCGGGTCGGCGCTCTCCGGTGCCTCCGGTGAGGTGAGCTCACTGCCACTCATCGGTGATGGTATGAACCAGCTTGTGCTCTTCCGTGGCTTGCAAGGCATCGGCGCCGGTATCATGCAAGCCAACTCCTTCGCAATCGTCGGTGATCTCTTCCCGCCGGCCAGGCGCGGCCAGGTGCAGGGGCTCTTCGGTGCGGTGTTCGGGATCGCCAGCGTCATAGGGCCGACATTGGGCGGCTACATCACGGACAATCTTAACTGGCGCTGGGTCTTCTACATCAACTTGCCGGTTGGCGCAATCGCGCTTGCTGTCCTCATTTCGACGATGCCGGTGATCCGGGCGCATCACGGTGATCAGAAGATCGACTACCTTGGTGCTGCGACGATTACCGCGGCCCTCGTGCCGCTGTTGCTCGGCTTTACCTGGGCCGGTGGCCAGTATTCCTGGACGAGCGCTCAGGTGCTCGTCGCCTTTGGCCTGGCAGCGGTCATGGCTGTGACCTTCTGCATCGTCGAGTTGAAGGCGGTAGCTCCCATCTTGCCCTTGGACCTCTTCAAGGATCGCACCTTCACAGTGTCGTCACTCGCGGTCTTCGCGACGGGTTTTGGCATGTTCGGAACCATCCTGTATATTCCACTGTTCATCCAGGGCGTCATCGGTTCAACACCAATGGAAAGTGGTCAAGTTTTGACGCCAATGATGATCGGCGTGATCATAGCGAGCGTCCTGGGTGGTCAGATCATTCAGCGGACGGAGCGCTACCGAATCCTCGGAATCCTCGGTCCCTTGGTCATGGCGTTTGGCTTGTTCCTACTGAGCCGCCAGGATGTCAACACGACGAATGCTGAGACCATTCGCAACATGATCTTCGTTGGCCTCGGTCTTGGCATCACGTTCCCGGTCTTCACGATTGCAGTGCAGAATGCGGCGCCGCTGAACCGTCTGGGTGTAGTCACGTCCGGCGTCCAGTTCTTCCGCAGCATCGGTGGCACTATCGGCACAGCGATCATGGGGAGCTTTCTGAACTCGCAGCTCTCGGCCCAGCTGAAGATGAATGTGCCCGTGCAGATTCAGCAGGCCATGGCGAAGAGCTCGCTGGGTAGCCAGAGCATCAATGCGCAGGCACTAGTGAGTCCGCAGGCCAAGGATGCCATCCAGGCTGCTTTCGACAAGCTTCCTGGCGGAGCACAGCTCTTCGCGCTGTTCGACCATGCACTACGCATGTCGCTCGCCAATGCGATCGCGCACGTCTTTGGCATCGGGCTATTCATCGTACTGGCCTCGACGCTGGTCGCCATCTTCCTCCCAGAGCTGCCACTGCGCCGGTCCAACAGCGTGCAGCCTTCTGCACAGATACAGGGTGCCGCGAGCAGCCAGCGCACGGCAGGTGTCTTGGGTGTCGCCTTCGCGATCATCTCACGGGAGGCGCAGCGTCCTGATGCCGATCCAACGCTCCTCTACCAGCTTTCCGCCCTAGCCAATGGTGAGTTGCCGCGCGAATGGTCGGACGAGGAACGGGGCCGGGCTGTGGCCGCCGAGATAGTCGAGCCCCTCGCCGTGAGCCTGCTCGCGACCTACGCATCAGGAGGGGATCAGCCTGGAACTCCTCCTGATGCAGTCGAGCCTTCGGTCGAGCCGGCGATGGTGTTGTGAGAAAGGAGCGGCTATCGTAGGGGACGAGCGTGCACTTTCTCGTGAGGCAGAGTGGTCCTGCCTCCTCCCGGTGACTGTGGAAGGAAGCGTCTAGAAAGGCGCGTGACGATGAGAAAGTATATGTGGGGAGCAGTGTTCAGCTTCCTGGTGTCCGTGGCTGGACTATGGCTCATGTTAGCTCCGTTTGCCTTTGGCTATCAGCGAGGGGGAGCGAACTGGGCTGACAGCACGAAGAATGACTTCTGGATGGGGCTTGGGATCGCGCTGGTGTCGTTGCTCGGCGTGGCGCTCTTCACGCGATCTGTCGTGGCTGAGCTGCGTCGAGTGGGTGTCATCAAGCCGCACCCGGCACCGCAGCCCGTGCCAGCACCGGAAGCACAACCGGCAATGGCGGCGATGCCTGGTGCACGACCTGCTGCATCGACCAGTGACCTAGAGCGCGTGCTCTTACCGATGGCGACGGCGCTGCTGGCGGACATTGCGGAGCGGCGTGCGAGCCAGGGGCAAGGTACGACACCGACTGTATCGGCGAACGGCCGGGGCGCGGCAGCCGCGCCTGTGACACAACAAGAGGGAGGAAAATAGGCGATGCGCACCGTTTCTCTCGGGATTGTCACGCTGGTGGTGACGCTTATCGCCGGGCTGTGGCTCATGTACGCTCCTTTTGTGATTGGCTATCAGCAGGTTGGAGCAGACTGGACCCTGGCGACAAAGAACGATCTGGTCGTGGCCATCCTTGTGGTTGGTCTGTCGCTCACCGGCTTTGTCGGCTACGTAGCGATGTCGCTGCAGGACGCGCTCCGGGCAGCGAAGGCGCAGGCCGAGTAGCCGCGGCACCTGCCTAGTCAGATCGAAGCGCTGCCGCGAGACGAATATGAGCGTCTCCTTGCAGCGGCTGGGTTTCAGGCGATCACCATCCAACCCACCTGCTACTACGATGCCGAGGACGTCGGTGATGCTGAACTGAACGCCTGGTTGCGGTCGCGGCTGGAACATGAGCGGGCACGACTGCGTCGAGCGTTTTGGAGCGCAAGTGTCAGGGCCACCAGGCCTGCGATACCCGCGTTGTAGCCAGTGCGCCCCTACTCTTGATATGGAGAGGATGTACTCGGGCTGTATTCCAAGCTCTCCAACACTGCGGTGAGGGAAAAGTCTGCGATGGCTATGCTGGTGTCAGCCGCGCCATAGTAGATGCGCATGCGGTCGCCGTGTACGAGTGCGCCGCAGGTGAAGACGACGCCGCCGTAGAAGCCGTGGACCTCATACGGTGCTTCCGGCTTCAATAGCGGCTCCGGAGAACGGGCGAGGATGCACCAAGGCTTGGTGTGATCGAGGAGTGCAGCGCCGAGAGCGTAGTGGCCATCGACGTTGACGCCGTGATAGATCGCGAGCCAGCCATCCCTGGTGTGGATCGGGATGGCGCCGCCGCCGATACGTATGCTATCCCACATGCCAGGGCGCGGACCAATGCAATAGCGATGGTCTCCCCACTCGCGCAGATTGCTCGAGAAGGCGACCCAGATGGCGGGCTGGCCAATGCCGGCCGGAACAGGGCGGTGAAGCGCGCAGAAGCGGCCGTCGATCTGCGCGGGAAAGATCGTGACGTCGCGATTCTCGGGACAGAAGATGATGCCGAGCTTCTCAAAGGAAGTGAAGTCCCGAGTCTTGGCCAGCGCCGTGGCGATTCCGCAATCTGAAACCGCCGTGTAGTTGACGTAATACTCGCCATTGAGGAGAGTAATGCGTGGGTCCTCGGTGCCGAAGCGCTCAAGCGGAGTGGTGGGCTGGATGGCGGCGCCAGGCTCGACCTTAAAGTGCACGCCGTCCTGGCTGCGGGCGAGGCGGAGCGTCGAGATCGACGTGAGGAAGCGGTAGCGACCTTTCCAGATCTCGCGGGTGTCGCTCGTGACGAGCTGAGAAGTGTCGCGACGGATGTAGCGGAGGACGATGTGGGGAGACGGCGCTCCGAGATCGAGCACGGGTACGGCAATATAGCGATCAGGTGAGAGCGAACGATCGACGGGAATGAGCTGCGGGATCTCCTCTCGGAGATCAATCTCGAGCTCACCTGCGCGTGGCTCCACGTGGCTGGGGCGCTCAGCGACGCGCAGGAGCAGGACAACGTCACCAGCGTGCTCAGTGACGGCTGGATTGAAGGCGCACAACACCTTCCATCCGGACATGATGGGCTGGACATCCTGCGGAGTGAGTATTGGATTATCGGGGTGACGGTGTGCAGCGGGAGTCATGATGGAGCAACCTCCTTGGCGCCTTTCCTGTACCTCACTGCTGCGTTCGTTATGCACATGTGATGCCATGAGGGGCTTGGCGTTGAACACGGAGAGCGATCCTGACAGGAGGAGCGCAGGTACGGATGGTCAGAGAGACAGCGATGTGAGCTCTGGGCAGAATCGGATGTTAGCTGAGACCACCTTCGGGCGCGGGGAAGATGATCAGGCCTTGTGGTGACTTGCCGGTGGTGATCTGCTGGGCGACGCTCAGCGACGCCATGTCGATCACGGCGACGGAGTTGGCCCCCGTGACGCTGACGAAAGCCTTCTTCCCATCTGGTGTGAAGCCGATGTTGGAAGAGCCTTGGCCTACAGTGATCGTCTTGATGATCTTCTTCGTCTCGGTGCTGTAGACGCTCACGATGGTATCGCCCTCATGAGTGACGAGCACGTACTTGCCATCAGGGGACCAAGCGTTCGTGACAGGCCCCTTACCGTCGGTCTCGGTATAGAGGATCTTGAGGTTGTCAGGATCGAGGATGTTGTTCGTGTTATTCCCAGCGGCCTGCACCCAGAGCTCTTTACCATCCGGCGAGACACGGAGCATATACGGCTTGCTGCCCTTCGGGAAATCGATACGCTGCACGATCTTGTTGGTGGTGGTATCGAACTTGGCTACGGTGTCTTGATCACGCTCGGGTGTGTAGCCGAACTTGCCATCGGGGGAAAGGAAGCAGTCGCACGGGAAGCTGCCGACTTCGATTTTGTCGCGTACCTTCTTGCTGGCGACGTCGATGACGTCGATGACGTTGCTGCCCGCGGAGTTGACGTAGGCGCTCTTGAGGTCAGGTGAGAGCATAAGGCTATGGCCTGGCCCCTTGGTGCCGGTCTCCACGGTCTCCACGACTTTGATTGCCTTGGGATCGATGGCGATGGCGACGAGATTGTTGTTGGGAAAGTCATAAGTCCAGATGTGCTCGCCATCCCAGTAGCGCTGCTCGTTCGAGAGCCAGCGCACGGCAGCACCAAGGGGTCGCGTAGCGAGCACTTTGTTGGTGGCGGCGTCGATGATAGTCACATCTTTCGTGCCGACGTTGAAGACGTAGACCCAGAGAGGCTTCTCTGAAGAGCTAACAGCCGCCGCGCTCTTCGTCGCTAGCGATGAGGTGGAAGCTGTTGTGCTCACCGAGTTGGCAGCGCTGCAAGCTGCGAGCAGGAGTGAGGTGACGCCGCCAGCCGCAGCGGCGAGGAAGCGACGACGGCCGAGCAGGGTGAAGAGGGTCTCGCCGATGGCGTCGTCGTACTGCGCGTCAGTTAGTGTAGCCGGTGTCGATGGAACGGGCTCCGTGGGGCAGGCGCAAACTGCGTTGCCGTGTTCGTCGAGCGTTGCAATGCAGATGGGGTTGCGGGCGGGCCACGGCCGGGTGCGTTTTGCCACAGAGCGCCTCCTCTATTCTTCCTCGAGCCTTTACTGTATCATAATAGTCAACAATGTCAAGTTTTAGTGTACGTCTCGGTAGCTGTGCCTTGATTACTGGGAGGTGGATCTCTGCCAGTGAGCTGGGCTATCAGGCCGGACGCCCTGGCGAGTACGTGCGTTGCTTGTAGCCTTGTACCAGAAGATCATCGCCTCCTCCCGCTGCTCTTACATCAACGTGAAACAGGTCTGCTTTCGTATGCGCAGCCAAGCACCAATCGTTGCCGGGCACGGGGAAGTCTGGTACGCTCAGCATTCTAGCGCTCTTATACGCTATGTTCTCTGGTGTGTTGCTAAGCGAGTGGAGCCTCATGCCCGATACGGCCATAGCAGTTACCTGTCCACATTGCGGGAGTGGGCTCCGTGCAGACGACCGCTTTTGCGCGCATTGCGGGTTCCACGTCGCCTGGCCGGCGCGAGTCCACCTCTGGCAGCACTGGTGGTGGAAGGTGCTCCTGGCAGGGTTTATCTTGTACTACCTGGACATGAAGTCGCTCGCAGTCACTGGCAACCCTAATCTCGTCCCCACTGTGCTGCTGCTCGGGGCGTCACTTGTGCCAGTCACGTTCGTCGTGTTCCTCTATGAGCGAGGAGCGCTCTACGACGTGCCTTTGACGACCATTGCGCTCACCTTCGTTTACGGCGGTGTGCTCGGTACGCTCGCCGCTAACTTCTTCGAAGAAGAGGTCGTGCGCGGTGCTGGCATCTTCGCGATGCTTGGCGTCGGAGTTATCGAAGAATCGGCCAAGTTGCTGGGTGTTGTGTGGCTCCTGCGGCGCCGCGAATATGCCACCGAGTTGCACGGCATTGTCCTTGGTGCGGCCGCTGGGATGGGGTTCGCAGCCTTGGAAAGCATGGGTTACGGATTTACCTTCTTATTGCTCTCGCACGGCAATCTCAACGTCTTAGGCGAAGTACTGTTGACGCGTGGCCTCCTAGCCCCGCTCGCGCATGGAACGTGGACGGCGATCGTGGCAGGCGTGTTGTGGCGTGAGCGCATCAATGGCCGCTTCCACATCAATCGCAAAGTGATAGGCGCCTTCTTGCTGGCGGTTGTACTACACGCTCTATGGGACTGGACAGCGGGAGCGATCCCCATCGATATTGAGACTCCTGGCTTCGTGCTACGCCTCCAGGCAGTGGATGTGGCAGTTCCGGCGCTCAGCCTGCCCATTCCCGCTCTTGTTATTGGGGCGGTCGGCATCTTCGTGCTCTGGCGGCTCTTCCGGGAAGCGACTCCTCTACAGCGTCTGCGGATCGTCTGAGGCTCTACCCGTTGCCGTGCGCTCGCTTGTAGTAGGTGACCCTATCTTGAGTGTTGCACGCTGCTGCAGTACACTCACTGGCGGTGCTTTGCTTCCTAGCTGTGGACCTGCCGGACAAGCAGTCGATCCTCAAATAGGCGCGCCGGCCCCACAACAGCGTTGTAGCGCCAGCCGAACGTCGTGATAACCTCCTCCGGTGCCGGTTCGAAGGGGAGAAGCTTTCGGTACCAACCAGACTCGACACCACGGAGCAGCCAGCGCGTAATCGCACGCGGCTGGCTGATAGCAGCAGTCTGAGGCGCCCAGATACCGGTATAGAGGGCATGAAACGTCAACTGGCTATGGAACAAGAGTGCAAGATTCAACAGCAGGACCGTGATCGCCCCCACAAGATGCCGCAGCGAGTGCAACTGGCGCCACTGCCGCAGAGCAAACTCGACGAGCCAGCCAGCAGCAATCCCCGCCAATAAGCAGGTGATCCCCCAAGCGAGGAGAAAATAGTTGACATTAGAACCGTCTTTACCTCTGGTGGATGATGACGACATCGGGCAAGGTGTTACCGAGGCACTCTCTGAAATCGCCTATCCCCCTAGCAACCCCAGGAAGCTCGCCAGCCACAGTGTCATCTCATCTCACGCTCTCCCTCATCCCGTCACCTTCACCCCAATGAGCGGCAGTCCCGCTGCCCCCCGCGGAAAACTCGACTCCCTCTGCGCTTCCTGTACCGCCCCCGCCCCGTCGACCGCCCGCACCTGAATCGTGTAGCTCCCTGCTCGTGGCGGCTGCCAGCGGTAGAACCACACCGTCCACGCCACCGGGCTCAGCGGCGGTACCAACATCGCCTCGCTCCATCCCGTGTCGGGTCGAATTGCCACTTGCACAGCCCGGATTCCCCGCGTCCCCGCAAACGCCACCCCGGCAATCGTCACTATCCCTTGCCGTAGCTCCGCCCCATCCAGCGGCAGTACAATCCGTGCGTTCGTCCGCACCACCGCTGCTTCATTCCACCCCTGCTGCTCCCAAAAGCCCTGCTGGTTCGTGTGCGACACCGTGATCGTCGTCAGCCACTTTGGACTCTTCATCCCATAGTGCCCTGGCACCACTATCCGCACCGGAAAGCCGTGCCCTGCCGGCAGCGGCGCACCATTCATCTGGTAGGCAACCAGCGTCGCCGGCTGCCGCGCCTCAGCCATCGGCAAGCTCTCCGTATAGCCATCAGCCGAACGGAAGAGCACAAACCCCGCCGCCGTCGCTCCCGCTTGCTCCAAAAGTGTCGCCAAAGGCACGCCGCGCCACCGCGCATTGCTGATCAGCGGCCCACCCACGTTGTTGCTAATGCACTCCAACGTCACATACTCCTCCACCGCCGGAAGTTGCATCAGCGCCTCATATGTCAGACTCAACGGCTTCCGCACCAGCCCCTTGACCGCAAGCTGCCATCCCGTAGTCGCAATATGCGGCGTTCCCAAATCCTTCGACACCAGATAGAAGGCCGAGGTCGGCGTCACCTCTAGCCCAGCTACTGCCGCTGGTGGAGTAGCCACCGTCTGAACCGGCACTGCCGTCGTCGCCGTCCCAGTCACTGCTGTCGAAGTCGTCCCTCCAGGCCCCGGCGCCCTACTTGTTGCGCTCGCCACTTCAACAGCGCTTGTACTCGCCGCTACTGCCGCCGATCCCGACGGCCTGTTCGTAGCGCTCGCTATACCCGGTTGCTCCGCCCGATAGCGCCACAGCGCCGCTCCACCTAACGTCGCCAGCGTCACCACCGCCATCTCACTCGCAAGCTGGCGCCGCAGCGGATCAGCCACCGGTGTAGGCAGCCGTTCCCAGCGTTCCTCTCGGCGCCAAAGCCATCGCAGGACCCCTCCAACACCCAGTACATAGACCAGCGCTTCAATCAAGAACCCCACTGCCACTACCATCGCAGCAAACTGCGTCTGCACTGCAAAAATCCCATCCCCCGCCAATGGCAGAATCACCACCCCCAGCACAATCCACAGCCCCACCGCCAGCATGACAAGCCGCCACCAGCCGCTCACTCTATCAGCTTTGCCGGAAATGTCATCGTGATACCCAAAGGCCAGCGCCACCAGCCCACCAAGCGCCGCCAAAATCACCAGCTCTCCCACGAGCAAGCCAGCATAAAGTAAAGGCCGTCCCACAAGCTGCAAGCGGTCAATGAGAAAGCCAAACACCGGACCCGGTATCAGCAACACCACCCGGTCCAAGAACAGTTCCGGTAGCGTCGGCACATCCGCCACAAACCGCAGCACAAACGCCAGCCAGAGCACCACCAGCCCAGCAAGCGCACCTGCCAGGAAGCTCGTCGAGCGACGCCTATCCATATGCATGCCCTATCCCCTCTCTACGCGGAGATAAACACACCAAGCCCGCCGGCCAGCACCCGTCTCCCCGGGGTAAGACCAACCGTAAACAGCACACGGCCAACGGTGAAAACGAACGGTCTATACAGCCAATGACCAGAAAAAGCAGTCCGAGCGAATAGCGCGCAACGCCGCCAACTCTCTCTACAACAATCTATAACACCACCGCGAAAACCACCTGCCGCCGCGCGCCAACGGGAAGCGGCGCCGCCGCCCTACCGGCCTCCAAGAAAAGCTGTGGTACCATAGCGCTATGTCTGAGCGTCAGCGTCTCACGCTTCCTCCGCGTTTACGTGCCCAGCTCTTCCGCGCCGGATTCGTCATTGCCAACCGTATCGTGGGCGTCGTCGGCCTCCGCCCCTTCTTCCGGCCGGTCTACCACGTCTTCGTCGATGGCTGGGGCATCGCGCTCTCCGACGTCGATCGTACGCTCAAGCGCATCCGTCGCCTGGGCGAAGATGCCTGGGCCCAGGCCTGGGCCGAGACCGCCCGTAGCTACGTCGCGCTGGCACAGCAGCACCAGAGTGAGGGCCACATCGCCAGCACCGCCGAATGCTACTGGCGGGCGGCGCTCTCCTTCCGCGCCGCTGACATCGCCCTCGGCGATTCCTCTCTCAAGCGCGAGCTCTACGCCGGCTGCGCCGAGAGCTACCGCCGCTTCGCCGAGCTGCACTCACCGTATGTCGAGCGCCACACCTTCTCAGATGCCAGCACCACCCACGCCGGCTACCTCCACCTGCCGCCAGGCGACGGCCCCTTCCCCTGCGTCATCGTGGTGCACGGCCTCGGCAGCTCCAAAGAGCAGCCCGACTTTCGCCCTGAGGCGCTCACACAGCGCGGCTTCGCTGCCTTCGTGGCCGACGTGGCTGGACACGGCGAAGCGTTCGATTCTTCCCGTCTCACGACCAGCTCGTTCAAGATCGTCTCTGTATCGGTCGATCTGCTCCAACAGCATCCAGCCATCTTCCCTGATCGCATCGCCGTGCTCGGCACCAGCCTCGGCGGCACCATGGCGCTACGCGCCGCTTCCGAAGATCCTCGCCTCCGTGCCGTCGTCAACATCTCCGGCTTCTACGAGCCGCGCCACTGGTTCGAGAAGTCTGCTCGCCTCACTGAGGGCGCCCTCCGCCTTGTCACTGGCATTACCGACGGCCAGGCACTCCGCGACCTCATCGCTCAGTTCACGCTGCGCGGCAGCATCGTTCGCATCACTTGTCCTATTCTGAACGTGCATGGCGACGCAGACATTATCATTCCTGTAGATGAGGCCCGTCTCATCCATGCAGAGGCAGCCGAGCGCAGTACATTGCGCATCTACCCTGGAGGCGACCACGCAGTGCTCAACTTCCCCGCAGCACGCTTTGAGATTCTCGACTGGCTCACGCACCGGCTCATCGCAGCTCCGGTAGCGGTACCTGCCTAGTTCGCCGCGTGCGTGATTGCCCCTCAGGTGAGGAGCACGTGAACCGCACGACCCTTCCCGTACTCAGCTCACTGGCTCCGGGAACACCAAACAGAAGCACATGCTCCACGACGTAGGGGGAGTGAAAGAAGGGAGGAGCAACGAAGTGCCCCGCCGCCACGTTTCACTACCAGGGCCTGGGGAAGAAGGGGCGGAGGCCGAC
>JAMCTA010000094.1 GCA_023381895.1 Chloroflexota bacterium | reverse complement strand
TCGAAGGCAACCCCGTCCATCCCGGGAGCAGAGGGCGGAACTGCGCCAAAGGGCCGGCCACGCTGAACCAGGTCTACGATCCGGAGCGTATCCTCTATCCACTGAAGCGTACCGGCCCGCGGGGCAGTGGCCAGTGGCAGCGGACAACCTGGGACGAAGCGCTGACCACCCTCGCGAGTCGCATTCGCACCGCCCTCGTGGAGAATCGCCGTACTGAAGTGATGTATCACGTCGGGAGGCCGGGCGAAGACGGCTACATGGAACGAGTGCTGCAGAGCTGGGGCATCGACGGGCATAACAGCCATACGAATATCTGTTCTTCGGGCGGCCGTTTTGGGTACGCTGCCTGGATGGGAATGGACAGACCATCGCCCGACTTCGCGAATGCGCGGTTCATCCTTCTGGTGAGTGCCCACCTCGAGAGTGGCCACTACTTCAATCCGCATGCCCAGCGCATCATCGAGGGCAAAATGGAGGGGGCGAAGATCGCGGTGATGGATCCGCGCCTGTCCAATACTGCATCGATGGCGGACTACTGGCTGCCGACGTGGCCTGGATCAGAGACGGTCGTTCTGCTCGCTATTGCCCGCCAGCTGTTAGAGGAAAATCTGTTCAATCGGGAGTTCGTGCGGCGCTGGACTAACTGGGATGAGTTCATGCGCCTACAGCGACCCACCATTGAGCCAACATTTGACAACTTTGTGCAAGAGCTGCGCCTACTCTACGAGAAGTACTCACCGGAATATGCCGAGCGTGAGAGTGGCGTTCCAGCAGACACTATCGTGACCATCGCGAGGGAAATCGGGCACGCTGGAACGGCATTTAGCACTCACACCTGGCGAGCAGCAGCTGCCGGCAATCTGGGAGGGTGGCAGGTCTCTCGCTGCCTCTTCTTCCTCAACGTGCTGACCGGCAGCATCGGCACCCGCGGTGGCACATCAGCCAACATCTGGGACAAGTTCGTGCCGCAGCCATTCGCTGAGCCAGCGAAACAAAAGGTGTGGAATGAGCTGACCTGGCCGAAGGAGTATCCGCTCGCCCATCACGAAATGAGCTTCCTCCTGCCGCATTTTCTGCGCGAGGGTCGCGGCAAGATCGATGTCTACTTCACCCGCGTCTACAATCCGGTGTGGACTAATCCGGACGGGTTTGGATGGATCGACGTTCTCCGCCGGGAGAATCTGATCGGCTTGCACGCTGCCTTGACGCCGGTGTGGAATGAAACGGCGTGGTTCGCTGACTACGTACTGCCGATGGGCAACGGAGCGGAGCGTCACGATACTCACAGCTACGAGACCCATGCAGGTCAGTGGATTGGCTTCCGGCAGCCGGTGGTGCGTGTAGCGATGGAGCGCCTCGGTCAAACGGTTGAGGACTCGCGGCAGTCCAATCCGGGTGAAGTGTGGGAAGAGGACGAGTTCTGGATAGAGCTGTCCTGGCGTATCGATCCCGACGGTGAGCTCGGTATCCGCAAGCTCTACGAATCACCCTACCGGCCGGGTCAGAAGATCACTATTGACGAGTACTATCGCTGGATATTCGAGCACAGTGTCCCCGGACTTCCTGAAGCAGCAGCAAAGGAAGGGTTGACGCCGCTGGAGTACATGCGCAAGTATGGCGCATTTGAGGTGGCAAGCAATATCTATCACCTTCCTTATGAGGAGTCACTCAAGCCGGGGCAGCTGCGTGACACAGAGATCGATCCGGCGACGAAGGTGATCTGGAAACGATCACCAGGTGCATCTGGCGGCGCGACAGCTGCGCATAGCCACGCCCCTGCCCCCACGAACATGGTGCCGAAGCCGGCCCAGCCACCTCGTGCGGATGGGGCGACGCCAATCGGTGTGCAGATCGACGGAAGGGCCTGCGCCGGCTTTCCAACACCTTCGGGAAAGCTGGAGTTCTTTTCCAGCACCTTGCACGATTGGGGGTGGCCTGAACTTGCTATTCCGACCTCCATCAAGAGCCACGTTCACCCTGACAACATCGACCACAACAAAGGAGAGTTCGTGCTCCTCCCCAACTTCCGCATCCCAACGATGGTGCATACACGCTCAGGCAATGCCAAGTGGCTCAATGAGATCTCGCATAGCAATCCGCTCTGGCTGCATCCCACCGATGCCCAGCAACTTGAAGTAGCGACAGGCGACCTGATCAAGGTTCATACCGAGATCGGTTACTTTGTAGTGAGAGCGTGGATCACTGAGGGCATCAGACCTGGAATCGTCGCCTGCTCTCATCATATGGGTCGCTGGCGGCTCTCAGAATCCAGTGGTACCGCGCGCTGGGTCTCCGGTCTCGCGACCCTCGATGAGGGCACCCAAACCGGAAAGTGGGGTCTGCGGCTTCAGCACGGCGTGCAGCCGTTTGAGAGCGATGATCCGGACTCCTCCCGCATCTGGTGGACCGACACTGGTGTCCACCAGAATCTGACCTTCCCCGTTCAGCCCGACCCCATTTCTGGTATGCACTGCTGGCTGCAGAAAGTGCGCTTGGAGCGAGCTGGCCCTGACGATCAATATGGAGACATCTCCGTTGACGCCGCAAAGAGCAGGGAGGTCTACGAGCGCTGGCTCGGCATGACACGACCGGCGCCCGGTCCGGGCGGGCTGCGCAGACCACCCTGGTTCCTACGGCCGTTCAAGCCTGATCTCAGCGCCTACCGGATGCCAGAGTGAGCGACAGCCGCGCTAGCGCCTATGGCTTGCTGTCCCATCTGCTCAGGCAGGAGGTTGACAGACCGCTACTCGATGTCCTGCGGTCCGATCCTGCTCTTGCCGCGTCGCTACCAGCTGGGACTCTGGAGGAAATCCTCGTCCAGCTCAGCGCTGAGTACACGCACCTGTTCGGCATCTCCATATTCCCGTATGAATCGGTGTTCGTTGATGGCGAGGTGCTGCTGCACACAGACAGCACAGCAACAGTACAGAGCTTCTACCAATCCTGCGGCTTCGCACCGGCCCCCTCCTGGAGGCTAGCGTCTCCAGACCATATCGCCGTCGAGCTGGCTTTTCTCCAGGCCCTGAGCGCTGCTGAGCTCGATCAGAGCGCGGTGCAAGCGTCTCTGCCTTCACGGGTTCTGACGATACGCCAGGTGGAGGAGCGCTTTCTGCGTGAGCACGTCGCCGCCTGGCTGCCATCCTTGACTCTCTCTGTGCGACGGTGCTCGCGTAGCCAGCTCTATCCGATGATTCTCGACGTAGCGGTTGAGCTCGTGCTGGCGCATCTGACCGAGCTGCTGCAGGGGGCTGAGCATCCGGTGGCACCGTTGGCCCCACCTCCAGACGAGGCTGGCCGACTACCCAGTCTCACAGACGCGTCACCGGAGGAAGTCGCAGACTTCTTTACCGTACCCGCATACTGTGGCCTGTTCATCAGCCGGAGCGATCTGATGCGGATCGCCACCAGCATCAACGTACCACTGGGCTTCAGTGGTCGCCGCCACTCCGTCCGCCAGCTCTTCGAAGAGGCTGTCAGCTTTGAGGTGCTTCCATCCTTGCTTGAGCGGCTTGAAGTGCTGCTCCGGGATGAGCAACGTACCTATACGGCCTGGTGTGCGGAGTACCCGGCGGCGGAAGCGGTGCTGACCAGGGCATCCGGCAGACTGTGCTACTCGCTCAGCGTTGTTCGTTCCGTGCAGGCTCTTGCTGGAACAGCGGCGACGTAGCCACGCTTGTTGGAGAATTGCCCAATGGGCGGCAGGCGCGCCAGCAGCGGTAGAGGTGGAGCTGGTAGTCTCAAAGCGGTGGCAGCACAGGCTGGCCGTCCTTGCAGGTGTAGCTAGAACGGCACGATGTGCCCCTGGAGGCTTGTGCTCCCGCCGTGTTGGGTTGGGAGCGCTTATACCCAACCGGGATCTCCGCGTCGAGAGATGAGGCGGCCACCGTCGCAGACGACCGTCTCGCCAACGACGAAGCTGCACTCCGGGGAGGCGAGGAAGAGTGCGAGCGCCGCAACCTCTTCGGGCCGGCCTGCCCGGCGCACCAGTGTTGCTGCCGACTGGTCGACCTCAAGGGGTACGCCGTTGCCCTGCACGAACACCGGGCCTGGGGCAATGGCGTTGACGATGATGCCGAGAGGAGCCAGGTCAACAGCCATGCTGCGAGTCAGCGAAAACAGGGCGCCCTTGGAAGCAGCATAGGGAGCGTTGTGCGGCAGTGGCGACCACGCCTGGATGGCCAGTACATTGACGATGCGGCCATAGTGCTGCTCTGCCATGGCTCGAGCAGCGGCACGGGCACAGAAGAAGCTGCCGTCGAGGTTCACCTGCAAAGTCTCGTGCCAGTGCTCGGTTGTGGTTGCCGGGAAAGGCTGCCTCTCAGGGGAAGCAATGGCAGCATTGTTGATGAGGATGTGCAACGTACCGAAGTGCTCAATGGTCTGGTTGATGAGCTCCTCGCAGGCTTGTTCGTCTCCAATGTCGGTAGGGATGACCAAGCAGGGATGATCAGCGGAGCGGAGCTCGGCGGCGAGCTGCTCCAGTGCGCGAGCGTCGCGAGCGGCGAGGGCGACGCGGGCACCTTCCGCGGCAAAGCGGCGGGCGATGGCCCGGCCGATGCCGCGGCTGGCGCCGGTGATGATGGCGACATGATCTTGCAAGCGCATAGAAGCCCTTCCTGCTGGACTGTCTCCTCCCGAGCTTCCGGAGTGGAGCCGAGAAGACCCATCCGTAATGATGACTCTACAATGGAAATAAGAGAGAGGAAAACGGTGCGGATGAGCAGGGACGAAGAGCTGGCTGCGACAATCGATGACTTTGCGCGGGAGCAGTTTCTGCCGCAGGGTCCGGGCTGCACGATCGCCGCAGTGCGCGATGGCACGGTCGTCTTCCGTGGCGCCTATGGCATGGCCCATATCGAGCTTGGCGTGTCGATGCGGCCGGAGTTCCGCTTGCGCCTTGCCTCCATCACAAAGCAGTTCATCGCGGTGGCGTTGCTCAAGCTCCGCGACGCCGGCAGGCTTTCGCTGGATGACGACTTTCGCCGCTGGTTACCGGAGTGGCGAGCCGGCATTCCGGCCATCACACTCGCGCACATGCTGTCGCATACCTCCGGCCTCAAGGTCTACGAGGGTGGGAACGACCAGGCGCTGCTGCCACTCTACTTCATGGGGAAGAACCCCTACGAGCTCGTGAGCGCGACCAAGGATGACGTGCCCGATTGCGCGCCGGGTGAGCGGTACACCTACAACAACTATGCCTACGTGCTGCTTGGGCTCGTGATCGAGCGAGTTGCCGGCATGCCGCTCATCGACTACTTGCAGCGAGAACTCTTCGATCCCGCGGGCATGACGAACACCCTGTTTGATGATCCGGCGCTGTTGCTGCCCGGCCGTGTCGAGGGGTATCAGCTTGGGTCAGCAGGTATCGAGCGGGCGCCGTACATCAACATGCGCGTGATCGGCGGCGCGGGAGGCTTGATCTCAAACGTCGATGACCTCGCGCGCTGGTACATCGCTCTCCTTGATGGCAGCGTCGTGAGCCGCGCCTCCCTTGACGAGGCCTGGGCCGATCACACGCTCGCCGGCGGTCAGACTATCCGCTATGGGTACGGATGGGGACTAGGCAGCTACGATGGCGAGCGCTTCATCGAGCACGGAGGTCAGGTGAACGGCTTCTACAACCACGCCGTCTGCTTCCCCGATCAGCGCATCGCCGTCATTGTGCTAAGCAATCTGCTCCCTAGATTTCCTGCTCCCGAATGGCTCTCAGTGCGGTCGGCCGCGCTGTTACTGGGGAAACCCTACCGTGAGCCGGATCGAATACCGCAGCCGCCAGAGGACTTGCAGGCCTTCGAGGGCGTGTATGCGAGCGATGATGGCGCCCAGGCCGTGCTCCGAGTGCAGGGTGAGCGGCTGTGGCTCAGGCGAGGACCGCTGCCGTGGATGGAGCTCGTACCAACTGGTAAGGGGGTGCTTGCAATGCCACGCTCCTTCCTCCGGCTGCAGGGTGAGCCAGGCCGGCTTGTGAGCAGCAGTGCTACCGGCGGGAGGATGGCAGTGTGGCAGCGCATAGCGGAGCCACTGCCGGCTGACGTACCACCTGCAGTCTAGCGAATGGTGCTCGCCACGGTACCGGCACGCGCCGTACGATTCTCGATCCCTTGGTTGGACGCGAACGGTGGCTGACTGCCCCCGGATCGGCTTCTCACTGTCCCCAGTATGCTGCCCCTAGCGACGTTACTTCCGGGTGTTCAGAGTGCTATGTGTGGGGATGTCAGGCTTCTGGACCTGGCTGCTGAGCTAGCGCTGGACCGACTGGAGCAGCAGATCCACTACACTGAGTACGGACCCAATTGGGGCTAGGCCGCTCCTCGCCCTCCTCGCCTCAGGCTGGCGCTCCCGGGGTTCGCGCGGTGGCTGGGTATTCACTGGCCAGGCGATCACCGAGTGCCACGCAGGGACGTGCTCTAGCGCCGCCCTTCCTGGCTGGTCCTTTCTCCGACGGTGGCAGCGGATGGCGCGTTATGCCTGGACGCGGGCCGGCGCGCCCGCCGGATGCTGACCCGCGCCTGCGCCGATGAGGATGACCGCAGCGGCCAGAGCCACTATCGCCGCGTAGCCGTAGGAGTAGGCCGGACCCAGGTGATACAGTAGGCCCATCGCCAGATTACCGACGAACAGACCAACGCTGCGCGCCGCAGTGAGCGCCCCCATGCCCCGGCTTTTACGCGCGGCCGGCGTCACCTTCGAGACCAGCGTCGGCTCGAGCGTCTCCACTACACCCAGTGCGAGCCCGAGAATGATCACCCCCAGGTAGAGACCCAGCACCCCAGCATTGGCGCCAGAGATCACGGCCAGCACGATGGAGCCAAGGCAGGCGGCGAAGTAACCCCAGCCAGCCAGCGCAGCTACACCAGCCTGCTTGACAGCGCCGGTGGCGAGACCACTCAACGCCGATACGCCCAGGTAGAGCACGTAGGCGAGCACGCCTGCCGCCTGAGCGTACGCGTTGGGGCTCGTGGAAGCGCCTCCGCTGCCAGCTGCCACGCTGCTGGCAGCCGTCAGGATGGGGAAGCCGAGACTGTAGAAGCTGAAGCCAAAGAGCGCCGACGCCACCAGCACCCCACGGTACAGCCGTAGGTCTGCCGGCCCGCTGTCAGTCGCTGGCTCCGACGTCTCCTCTGTCAGCGCTGGTCGGGGCACTTCGCCAGCCCGCACCAGTGCCACCAGCACGGTCGAGACGATGAGCGGAATGAGGGTCAGGAGAAAAATGATCCGGAACCCTACTCCGAAGAAGATCAGCAGCAGTACGCAGGCGGCGGCCAGCATCCCACCGCCGATGTCGAGCGCATGGAGCAGTCCGAACGCCTGTGACTCCTGCTCTGGTTCCACGACCTCCGTGAGCATCGCCCGCCGCGCTGGGCTTCGAAAGTTCCGCGCCCACCAGCCGGTCACGAATAGCCCGATGGCTGGCACCAGGCTTGCCACGATGCCCGTCAGCGAGAGCAAGGGGATGAGCGCATTGCCCAGTACGGCGATGCGCTTACGTCCGACGCGGTCGCCCAACCGCCCGCCAACGTAGGCGATGAAGGCGCCGGGACCGTAGGCCAGGGCGGTGGCTAGTCCATACACCCACCAGGGACCGCGGAGGACGAACACCAGGAAGAGTGGCAGTCCAGCGATCACTACCTGGTAGCCAAGGTCGGCGAAGAAAGCCGAAAACGCGATCTTCCACACGTCCGGTCCGAAAGAAAAGGCTCGATGCGGCACCGGCTGGTCGGAGCTACTCTGAATCACGCTGTCTCCCCTCTCCTCTTGATCAGCCAGGGACAGGCGATGCGGTCGACCTTTGGCCGCACGCGTGTGACCCACTTCATCGCTATCTCCTTGCTCGTACTCGGATGAGTGCCCCCGACACTCACGGACTGATGTAACGATAGTTGCATGCGCTCACGTAGATAGCAAGAACTCAACGGACCAGATGCAAGGCTGATCGGGGTGCTGCTGCGCCGTCTCCGTCTCTACGATGGAACGACGCTCTTCGGAGGGTGGATGGTTGGGTGAGGAGGAGGCATTTTCTGCGCAGTGGGGGATGCTGATGCAGTTTTACGCGGGATTGCTGATGTATGGTAGTATATATGGCGATGCTAAAGACAACGGTGTATTTGCCTGCAGAACTGAAACGCGAGTTGGCGCACATCGCTGCGGAAACGGGGCTGAGTGAGGCTGAGCTCATCCGCGAGGGTATTTTGCTGGTGATTGGCCGGCGGCAGCTACTGGCTCCGCACAGCGGCATTTTTGCCAGCGGAGATCCGGCGCTGTCGGAACGTGTAGATGAGTTGCTTGCTGGCTTCGGGGCTGATGACCGATGATCTTGCTCGATACGAGCGGATTGCTGGCCAATTACGATCAGTCTGATCGCTATCACATGACGGTTGCCCAGACACTGGCACTGCCGCAACGGCGGATTCTCTCTCCGTTTGTGCTGGCAGAATTGGACTATTTGATTGCGAAGATTGCCGGGCAGCCCGCTGAACTGGTGGTGATGGAGGATGTGGCCAATCGCGCTTATGAACTGGCCTCATTCGAGGCTACGGATGTTGGGCGAGCGAAGGTGGTGATTGAGCGCTATGCGGACCTGGGTCTGGGACTTGCGGATGCTTCGATTGTTGTACTCGCTGAGCGCTATGGTTGTTTCGATCTCTTGAGTTTGGATCAGCGGCATTTTCGCACTCTTACTAGCTCGAAGGGTGACGCCTTCCGCCTGCTGCCTCTTGATAGCCGGTGACGATTTCGGTGAGCGTATTCTCTCACCGAACAAGACGGAAGTCTCCCTGCGTATCAAGCATCGTCGGGAAGACCGGCTCAAATCTGCTCGGTGCTTGAGCCCCGCAGCAGACGTGCCGAGTTCAGCATGATGGCCACGTCCGGCAAGCTCTGGGCTGCGGCCGCCCAGACCGGGGGGAGGATGCCAAGGGCGGCGAGTGACAGCCCCGCTACGTTGTAGAAGGCGGTAAAGGCGAGGTTCTGGCGGATCGTGCGGACGCCGCGACGGCCGATGCGGATCGCTTCAGGAACGAGCCGCCAGTCATCACGCATGAGCACCACACCGGCCGCCTCGACGGCCACGGCCGTTCCCGCGACGCCCATGGCCACGCCCACGTCGGCTTGGGCCAGCGCGGGGGCGTCGTTGACGCCGTCACCGACCATCATGACTCGGGCGCCTTCGGCTTGCAGCGCCTGGACCACGGCGATCTTGTCGTGGGGTAGGAGCTCGGCGCGGTACTCCACGCCGAGCTCCCCGGCGATGGCAGCGGCGACTCGCTCGTTATCCCCGGTGAGCAGCAGCAAGCGGCGCAGGCCCAGCCGTCGCAGATCAGCGAGGGCAGCCTTCGCTTCCGGGCGTATGGTATCGGCGAGCGCCACCAGTCCGGCCACGCCGCCACCGTCCGCGACGAAGAAGACCGTTTTCCCGCCGGCCTCCAGCGCTTGCGCTCCGGATTCCGCCGCGCCGTCCAGAGCCATCCCGCGTTCAGCGAGCAGCTGCCGGTTGCCAATGTACCATTCGCGTCCGTCGACCGTGCCGGTGACGCCGCGGCCGGGCAGCGGGGTAAAACACTCTGGCGCCGCCGGCGCGATCCCCCGGACGCTGGCGGCGCGAACGATGGCTCGGGCGAGGGGGTGCTCGCTGCGCGACTCGACCGTCGCCACGACGTGCAGCAGCTCGTGCTCGGCCAGTCCATTGAGGGCGACGACGTCGGTAACCTCGGGCCTGCCCTGAGTAAGCGTGCCCGTCTTGTCCACGACGACAGTATCGACGTGCGCCAACTGCTCCAGCGCGCTCCCGCCCTTGATGAGCAACCCGCGCCGTGCCGCGGTGCCGACGCTGGCCAGAACCACCACTGGCGTGGCGATCACGATGGCACAGGCGCAGGCTACCACGAGCACGGCCACTGCACTGACGGCGTTGCGGCTGACGAGGTAGGTGCCGAGCGCGATCAGCAGGACGGAGGGGAGGTAGTACGCCGAGAAGCGATCGGCGAACCGCTGGACCGGTGCTTTGTGAGCCTCGGCCTCCTCCACCAGCCGCACGATGCGGGCGAAGGTGGTGTCGCCGGTCGCTGCCGTCGCCTCTACCTTCAAGAACCCGGCTTGCGCGACGGTGGCCGCAAACACCACGTCGCCAGTAGTCTTCTCAACCGGGACGCTCTCCCCGGTGATGGGGCCCTGATCCACCGGCGCCTGGCCGTCCAGCACGCGGCCATCGACCGGGATACGGTCACCCGGTCGCACCAGCACCACGTCGCCCACCATCACCTCGGCGACCGGGATCGCCAGCTCGTGGCCGTCGCGCAGCACGTGGGCTGTGGCCGGCTGTAGGGCAACGAGCTGCTTAAGGGCCTGCCGGTTGCGCTCGGTGGTCAGGTCTTCGAGCCAGGACCCGAAGCGCATGAAGAATACGATCAACACTGCCGTGGTCCACTGGTCGATGGCGATGGAGGCGACGACGCCGACCGTCATCAAGGTATGGCTGGTGATCTGGTGTCCGCGGGCAGCCTGGAGCACCCCCTGAAAGACCGGCCAGCCGCCCAGCAGGATAGCCAGAGCGGGGATCCACCAGGGGAGCCGCTCTAGCACCCGGTCGAACAGACCAAGCTGCTCTCCTAGGGTGGCCACCAGCACCACAGCGGCCACCGTGCCGAGTACGCTCCAGCTGATGACCTGGCCGGCGGCCCACCGGTCGGTCTGAACCTCTGCTTCGGCGGCAGATTCGCGAACCCGATACCCCGCTCCGGCGACGGCAGCTTTGAGCTGGTCCAGCGTGACGCGATCGGGGTCGTAGCTGATGGTCGCGCGCTCAGCCGCGAGCAGGACGTGCACGTCCCGGACGCCAGGCACTGCCCCCACGACGTGCTGGACGTGGTTGGCGCAATCGGCGCAGTCCATCCCCTCGATCGGCAGCTCGACACTGGCGCCCTTGACGCTCGCTGACACAATGATCACCCTTCATATCGAGTACAGGCATAGATCCGGGCGCCTACTTCACCGAGGATGCCTTCAGCGTCACGCAGCACTGCATCGACGCGCGGATCGGCGAGTGCGTAGTACACGGAGCGGCCCTCCTGATGGCTCGCTACGAGGCCGCAGTCTTTCAAGCAGGCGAGATGCCCTGATGCATTCGGCTGCGAGAGGCTGGTCGCCGTGACCAGCTCGGACACCGTCTTCTCGCCCGAGCGCAGGGCCTCGAGGATGGCGAGCCGTGAAGGGTCGGCAAAGCCCCGGAAAAGCTTCGCCTTCAACATGAGCCCGAGATCGTGGGTGACTGCCATAGGTGCTCCGCTAGCCTATAAAACATAACTATATGGTGATATTATAGACGCAGCTACCATCCTGTCAACGGTGACCGGTCGGCGAGGCGGCGACGCTTGGGAGCGCAGCAAGCGTCGCTCTTAATAGATCTCTGATGTGGCGTCACTGCCCCTGGTGGTAGACTACTGCTACGCAGGCAGGTGGCTCCAAGCGTCTGCTCGGCGACTTCCCAGAAGGGGTTGTGTTCAAGGATGTTCTTCTTCGGTTGGGATCCCATCTACTTCCTCTTCACCTTACCAGCGCTCGCGTTTGTGCTCTATGCGCAGTGGAAGGTACGAGCTACCTTTGGCAAGTACGCGCAGGTGCCGAGTCCGCGTGGCTTGTCGGGATATGACGTTGCGCAGATCCTGCTGCGCCAGAACGGGCTGATCAACGTCGGTATCGAGCACATCCCCGGTGAGCTGACCGATAACTACGATCCGCAAGCGAAGGTCTTGCGGCTCTCCGACAGCAGTGTCGGTGCCCCGTCGCTCGCAGCCCTGGCGGTAGTGGCGCATGAGTGTGGCCATGCGGTGCAGGACCAGCGCGGCTATGGACCGTTGCGTCTCCGCTCGGCGCTCGTGCCAGCAGCGAACATCGGCACCAACTTTGGCGTGTGGGTCTTCATCATTGGCTTCATTGTGCACGCCTTTGCCATTGCCTGGATTGGTGTGCTGCTCTTCGCTCTGGCGACCCTCTTCACCCTTGTGACGCTGCCAGTGGAACTCGACGCCTCCAACCGAG
>JAMCTA010000048.1 GCA_023381895.1 Chloroflexota bacterium | reverse complement strand
TCCCCCGTCTCGATCCCCTTATGCACTATGGTCACGATGGATCACCTCTAGTTGTTGGAGATTATCCACGCTCTGTCAAATGCAGTGACACGGGCCTGACCCGCTGGTACGCTTCTCTCTGCTCGACAGCCCCATCGCGGTGCTTTCTCTTGAAACGGACCATGCCTGGTGAGCGAGGCGTGCGGGAGAGGTTCATCCCCTGTCACTGCTGCGCGGCGAGGAAGATGCGGCCAAACGAGGTCAGGCGAACGTCGGGGCCGGGCCCGTCGAGCAGGGAGATGGCGCCGGCGTGGTCGCCCGGTACGTCCGGGTTGTAGGCGGCGAAGACGAACCAGCGCGCAATGTCGTAGCGTGGCCCATTGATCACGAGCCAGGCCAGGAACTGGCGCAGGTAGTTCTCGACCAGGTCGGTGCGCAACTGACCGGCGGGCAGCAGCGTCGACTTGCCGTCGACCGTGGCGAACTGATAGGCGGTGTAGCCCCAATGCACACCTAGCTCCGTATCCCAGATCGGCTTGTCGCGCAGATTGGGGATGCTGTCCAGCCAGTGGCGCAGGCCGATCAGTTGCTGTTCCATCTCCTGATAGTTCACGGTCGGCAGGTGCTGCCAGTCCAGCGGGTAGGTGTGGATACTCCAGATGTCGAAGGGGACCTCCTGGCCGTAGGCAGCGAGGTAGGCTTTGCGCATCGCTTCGGTCCAGGCCTGGCCGGTCGTCATGCCGCCACAGCCGGTGCAGCCGGCGGACCAATCCAGGACATCGGGACCGAGCAGCCGGGCAGTGGGATCGGCGGCATGCAGCGCCGTCGCTACCGCGTGCAGCCGCGCCGCGTAGGCCGCCGGCTGGGACTCCGGCGACGAGGCCGTGATCCCGTTCGGCTCCTGGCCGAACGACCAGACCCGGCCGGGATAGCGCCGCGCCAGTACAGCGACCTGCGCCGGGTCGGTGGGCAGGGATTGAATCTGGTCGGGCGAATGATCCAGCACGCCGGTTGCGGAGCCAGCGAACCACTGGACGTGCAACACCTGCAAGGCATGCGCCGTGGAGCCGGCCGGCAAGGCATCCATGTCTACAGCGAAACGGTTATCGTGGGCAATGCTGCCGGCCTCTGCCGGCGGTGCGGATACCGGGGAGATCGCCGGCGCGGCGCGTTGCCTGGTGACCGCAGCAGAGCCTGCCGAGGATGGTGGCGTGGGCGGCACGTGGGGCACGTACACCGGCAGGTTGGCCGGAGGCGCAGACACTCGGCCGCAACCGGCAGTGCCGGCGACCAGAGCGGTTAGCAGACTTGCCGCCAGCACCGCTCTCTTCCAAATAGGACCCATCAATGCCCCGAGTAGCTGGCCGGCTCCGAGGCGGCCGGCACGTCCGCCGGAGTAGTTTTGGTTGCAGCGGGCGGCAGCGGACCAGACGTAGCAGGAACGCGCGCACTCTCCGCTTCCACCTGGCGGGCGACCTCCTGTCGGAGCTCCGCCAGCAGGGCCTGATCCAGCCGGCTCCAATCGGCCAGCCAGTCGTCGCTTTCGGGTCGGCCGGGGCGGGCGCTCGCAAAGTCGACGAAGGCCGCGATCCGCCGATGGAAGACTTGTTCGCTATACCGCAGCGCGTACGCGCGTAGAGTGTCTGGATCGTATTGTTCGTGCAAGAACTCTTGCAAAACATCTGTGAGGGCATCCGCTGTCTGTGGGTAGAAGAGGCGGCCGGTAATACGATCGCGCACAGTATCGCACGCCCCGCCTGCTCCGTAGGCGATAGCTGGTCGCCCTGCAGCGTTCGCTTCCAACGGCGTCAAGCCGAAGTCCTCTTCCCCAGGCTGGAGCAGCGCCACACAGCCAGCGTATAAGCGATCCAAGTCCGCGTGGTAAACGCGGCCGATGAACTCCACTGTCGGGCCCGCTAATCGGCGGAGGCGAGGAAGGTCGGGGCCATCCCCGGCAACTTTGAGGCGAAGCCCGAGTCGCGAACATGCTAGAACCGCTAAGTCAATTCGCTTGTAAGCAACGAGCCGAGAAGCGGTGAGAAAGTAACGCTCGCCTGGGGGCGACGGGGCGGGGAAGAAGCTCTTGGTCTCCACCGGGGGCGGAATAATGGCCGGGCGACGGCCGTAGGCCTCCTCGATGCGTCGGGCGGTATTGCCGGACATGGCGACGAAGTAGTCGACGCGGCGCGCAATCCGGCGATCCCAGCGGCGGAGGGGCGCCGCCAGCAACCCCAAGCCCCACCGCCGGATTGGCCCCCAGCCCTGTTGCTCGGCGTATCCGCCGGCACGCCAGGCGAAACGCGGCGGGGTGTAGCAGTAGCAGACGTGTACGCTCCCCGGCGAAATATGGACAGCCTTGGCGAAACCGCTGCTATCGGAGAGCACTACCCGGGCGTGCGGTTTGAGCCGCTGGAAGGCAATCGGGAAGGCCAGGAGCAGCGCCTGATAGAAGCGCTTGCCCGGGTACCAGCGCTGAAGGAAAGAGGTGCGCACACGCTCCCCCGGAACATCGTGATCGGTGTTCTGTGGATCGAAGAGAGACGTGTAGATCAGCGCATCGGGATAGAACTGCGCCAGCGACAGGAGGATGCGCTCTGCTCCGCCGGCGTCCACAAGGTAGTCGTGTACAAGTGCTACGGCACCCTCAGGCATGGCGCTTTTCGTCGCTAGCGCCATTCGCCGGAAGAGTAACTGCGCCTTGCACCGTGCCCGAAAACCGTTCAGAGTATCGCTCATACCTCGGCGTGCCCTAACTTGTCACTGTGACGTGAGTTCCAGCTTAACCGATTTTGAGTTTGGCAAACCTTCGGACATTAACGGGCGCCCCCGCGGCCTGGTCGGGCCTGGGTTTAGGTAGCGCTGTCAAAAAGGGCGATGTGCTGACGGAGCCAGGTGACCAGGAGGTCAATTCCTTGCAGGATGCTGATGTGTGGCTGCCAATCGAGGTCGCGACGAGCCTTGCCGATGTCGCTCACGAAGATCTTCTGGTCACCCGGCCTCTCCTGCTCGAAGCGATAGTTGACATGGATTCCGTAGCGCTCCCGTATCAGGGCGAGTAACTCCAGCAGCGAAAGGGTGTTGCCAGCGCCTCCCCCTACGTTGTAGATCTGTGCCCGAGTCGTTTCAATACGTTCAACCGCCGCCAGATAGCAATCAACGAGGTCGTCAACAAAGAGCAAATCACGGACCTGCTTGCCATCGCCGTACACGGTAATTGGCTTTCCCGTGAGGGCCGCAATAAGGAACCAGGCTACCCACCCTTGGTCTTCGATCCCGAACTGGCGACGGCCATAGATGCAGGATTGGCGAAAGCAGACGGTAGGAAGGCCGTAGATGCGGCCGTAGTCGCGCACGTACTGGTCGGCTGCTCCTTTTGAGCAGCCGTAAGGCGAATGAAAGTCCAGTGGTTGCGCCTCAACAATGCCGTCGGGGCGATCACGTAGCATGTAGCGCTGTGCCTCTTCCGTCAGCGCCTCATGCTCCAACGCGCCATACACCTTGTTCGTCGAAGCATTGAGCAGGATGATCTCACGCCCACTCTGCCGAATCGCCTCGCACACGTTTAAGGTACCTAGCGCATTGATCTCGAAGTCCTGTCGGGGGTCACGAACGGAGGTAGTGACGGCTACCTGGGCCGCGAGATGCAACAGCACGTCAACGTCGTGCTGGTCGCGTATTGCCGCTTCCACAGCTTCGTAGTCCCGGACATCTGCCTGAATTAGCTGGAAAGATCCTAATGAACTGAGCCAGTCCAGATTGACACCTGCGCCTCGCCGGCTCAGATTGTCAAAGATCACCACTTGATCGCCGCGCTCGATCAATCGCTTCGCAGTGTTGCAGCCGACGAATCCAGCGCCGCCCGTAATGAGCCACTTCATAATTTCCCGAGTCCTTTCCCAACCGCGGTTGCATCCAAGTCGCTTCACCATGCCTTCGTCCTGTTTGGAAGTCAGGACTCGACATTATTTAGTCTGCGATTCTACCTGCCATTTTACAATGAGCGGAACATCGGTTCTCGGTAAGAAACCTACTGGCTTCGGAACGATAGTACTGTTGAGCGCTCAGCACTTGCATGATCTCCAGCCGATCGGCCGATGCCCACCGAAGTACAATGGCGTGCCCTTGGCGTGCCCTTGCGCCGTCGATGGCGGCTGAACTGCCGTTGGCTGGGCCAGCATCGCCCCAAGCTGTCACAGTATAATTCTACCTTGAATGGCGCCTGGCCGTTGCCGGTGTTCGGGGATGAAAATGCGGTTACCCGTGGATGTTACTGGGCGGTAGCTCGGTTTTGCGTAGAAGTCGGCGTTATCCCCCAAGTGGCCATGTCTGCTTTCTGTCGTCTTCTCGGCTGTTACCCTACACGGATAGAAGAGGTGTTGCATTTAGTGCGAATCGGAAACGCAGCGACTAAGGAATGCGGAGCCGAGGGGTTGAACGCTCGTCGTGCCTCGCCCGCAGAATCTCCGTCAGGCTGCACCGAGGAAGGCACACGGCGGCGTCTCCGCGTTCTTTTGCTGAGCGTTGTTTTCCCGCCTCTAGTGGGCGGCATTGAGCGGCTGCTCGGCGGCCTCCTCGCAAGATTGCGAACCGTCGACATCACTGTTATCACCCCTCACGTCCACGCAGATTTGGATTTCGATGATGCTCAGACGTTCCGAATTCATCGGGTTGCACCTCGTGGGCGCATTCACACGGTCCCGGGCAAGGATGACCGAAGGCTAATGTGGCCTATGATAAGGTCGAGTATTGTCACCGGGCTGCGCCGCCCTCCCGACGTTGTGGTCTTGGGGCACTCGGGCCTCCTCTTGTTTTCTGGCTGGGTTGTCTCCCGTATCTTCCGGTGCCCATACGTTGCGTGGATTCTCGGGACCGAAACTGTGCGGGCGCAACGTTCCTGGCGCGGAATGCTGCACAATGCAATCTTGCGCCGAGCGGCATTCGTTGTGGTCATTAGTGACTATTCTCGCCGACTCGCACTGGAAGCGGGCGTACGTCCTCGACGCATCGCCAAGATCCTTCCCCCGGTGGACGTATCGCAGTTCAGTCTGGGCGCTAAGGCTGCCGCGCGCGCGCGCCTCGCACTTCTGAACCGTCCCACCTTGCTCAGCGTATCGCGAATTCGATACTACAAGGGACATGATGTCGTCATCCGGGCGCTTCCCTCGATCAGAACCCAGTTTCCTGACATTCTTTACCTTATCGCTGGCAGTGGACCCGACACGCCGCGCCTTGAGGAGTTGGTCTCCAGCCTTGGTGTCCAGGCGCAGGTCCGCTTTCTCGGCGCGATCCCCGACAACGAATTGCCCGACCTGTATCGGTCGGCGGACGTTTTCGTACTGCCCAGTCGTGAATCAGAGGAGTATGGCGACGTGGAGGGCTTCGGTATCGTGTACGTCGAAGCTGGCGCTTGTGGCATTCCGGTGATCGGTGGGCGATCCGGTGGGGTCAGTGACGCGGTGATTGACGGTGTGACGGGCCTGCTGGTGGACCCGGAATCACCGGCGGAAGTTAGTCAGGCAATCACGTACCTCCTTAGGGACAGTGGCGCGCGTGCCCGGATGGGCAGGGCCGGCCGGAACCGAGCGGAGCAGGAGCTAGCACCAGAAACGGCTGCTCAGTCGTTTGAGGACGTGCTGGCCCGCTCGGCAAGGTGTTGGTAGCATGCACATCGTGCAGGTTGCCGCAACCTTCTCCCCTTACGTTGGCGGGGCAACGAACCAGATCCGCGCCCTAAGCCGATGCTGGACTGATGCAGGACACCGGGTGACACTCGTCGTACCCAAGGAGCACCCGCGGCTCAACTGGATGCGCCTGCCCGGCGATGGGCATGCCGAGGATGGCGAATACCAAGTTCGACGGGTTCCCCTGCTATACGTCGGCGCAAAGGGAGTGTGGGTCTTTTCCGCTTTAACCTTCTACCGCATCCTCCGCCATTTGTTCGCGACAGACCGTCCCGATGTCTGCTTTGTTCACTACCTGCCGTGGCACAGCCTGGGATGGGCGGCGTTGGCGGCAACACGGCCACTCTCTATTCCCCTCGTTCTCCGCGTTCACGATATTTACCGGCCGGTTGGGAGGAAGGACTTATTCTTCGAGTTGCTCAACAACCGTCTGCTATTGCGGCTTGCCGATCGCCTGCACGTACCTAATGCGAGCTCGAAGAATTATATAGCGCGCCGGTACGGTGTCCCCTGCGAGCGCTTGCTCATTACGCCGAATGGGCTCGACCTTGATCGCTACCGCCCGCTCGGCCAAGCACTTACGCAGGCGGATCATCCCCCGACACTGTGCTACGTCGGCGCATTGAACCCGCATCGAGGGCTTTCAGCAATCGTCGCTACTTACGCGAAGGTACGGGAGCAGCTACCCGATTGCCGTCTCCTGGTCATCGGTGATGGGCACGGTAAGGCGGAACTCCTTGCAGATGCGAGGCGTCTGGGGGTGTCTGGCGGCGTGGAAGTCACCGGGGCTCTCTCGGTGCCGGAAATGGTGACCCGGCTACGGGAGGGCCACCTGGGCATGGGTACCTTCGACACTGGGAGCAACTATGCTGAGTTCCAAATGCTGACCAAGGTTCTCGACTACGCAGCCATGGGGATACCATGGGTATCATGGACGACGCGTGGCGTCGAGGACCTATGCGCCGACCTTGGCTCGGGCATCACGACTCCGGCCGACATCGGGGCAACCGCGCAGGCGATCGTCTCGCTGCTCGGGGACCAGGAGCTTCGGCGGTCGTTGGCGCAAAGGGGCGTTGAGCGGGCCGAGTGCTACGATTGGCGTCGTCAGGCGACGGAGATTTTGGGGGATCTGAAAGTGGTCAGCAGCAACAGTCATGGCATGGCAAGGGGGACACTTCGCTGATCCACGTTGTCGTTGCTTCAAAGAGCTATACGCTGCGCACGTTTCAAGACCAGCTATCGTATGTCGCCTCGGAGCCAGACATTCAGATCACCTTGCTAAGTCCGGCCGGCTGGCCGAACATGCCGTTTGAGTCTCTCATTCCGGGTAACCAGAACTTCAATATCCAGTTGCTGCCGTCGCTGTTTCTCGGAAAGCATGCCCTGTGGTCCATGCCAAGTTGTTATCCTGCCCTGAGACGCTTGCGACCGGACATCTTACACTTCGATGAATTCTACACCGTTCACTCGCTTCTCTCTTCTGTTGGTAGCATGCTGTACGGGATCCCCTCTATTTTCAGCACTTATCAGAACATCTACCGGGACTATCCACCCCCGTTCTCCGCTATCGAACGCTTTGTGCTAGGGCACTCTACCGGCGCTATTGCACATAGCGAGAGTGCAGTCTCCGTTCTCCGGCGGAAGGGTTTCCAAGAGAGGATAGTGACAACTCAGGATCTTGGGGTAGATACGGCACTATTTACACCAGGTCCACGTCGGCAAACAGCACTTCCGTACAAACAGCTCAAGGTGGGCTTTGCCGGCCGGTTGGTCCGGTCCAAGGGCGTTGACGTGCTAGTTGACGCGTTCTCGCGCCTGCCTCCCGGGCCCCACCTCTACCTCGTCGGCGAGGGATACCTAAAGGCAGAGATCCAACAGGCCGTCGAAAAACTTCACGCTGAGGAGCGCGTGCATTTTCTCGGGCAGCAGCCGTCAAGCAAAATGGCCGCCTTTATGAATGGCGTTGATGTCCTCGTATTGCCATCGAGGACGACTCCAACCTGGAAGGAGCAATTCGGACGAGTCCTGGTGGAGGCGATGGCAACGGGCATGCCGGTTCTCGGATCGGACAGTGGCGAGATTCCAGCAGTGATCGGTGACGCGGGGCTCATCCACCGCGAAGGGGACGCTGTACAACTCGCGTCTCAACTCACCAGTGTTCTGCGAGACGACACGCTTCGCCAGAGCATGGGAGCCGCTGCCAGGCGGCGCACGATAACGTGTTACGATACCCGCTACCTGGCGCACCGGCGCGCGGAGTTCTATCGATCAATCGTCGGCATCACCACGCCATAAAGGAGGATTGTCGCCAGTTGAAGTATAGAGAATACCGGCTATCTTCCGACAATTTGAGGGGCCTGCTGCGGTTCTTGGCGCTTCGCCTCAGGTATCCGGGACGGGTCGCCGGCGACCTCGTGCATTTGGGATCAGGAGCGCACATCGTCTTTGGGCGGTCAGGACAGCTCGAGATCGGGCGCGGCACGTATGTCGGCCGCGACTTTGATGCCTACTGTGGTGGGAAGCTCCGTATTGGATCTCGCGTTTTCCTCAACCGCGGCGTTCACCTGTCCGTCCAACAGGAAATTGATATCGGGGACAACGCGCTCCTCGGACCGTACGTGACAATTTATGACAATGACCACCGCTTCGACGACCCGGACCTCCCGATTCGTGACCAGGGATTCACCGTCAGTCCCGTCCGCATCGGGGCAGACGTCTTGATCGGTGCAAAAGTAACAATCTTGAAAGGCGTGCAAATCGGCAACCGTAGCGTGATTGGGGCTAACTCGGTGGTGACATCGGACGTACCCCCAGGTGTCGTCGCGGCGGGGTCACCAGCGCACGTGCGGCGGCAAGTGGTGCCTCATCCTGCTCATGCTGACAATGCCGCACGTCCTCTTCTATAGTCACAGCCGGGGCTTCAGCGGGGCGGAGGTGAGCCTTGAGCGCATGCTCGGCGTGCTGCCGCAGCGCGGTGTCGCCATAACCGTTGCCACTTCGGCCACGAGCGTACTCGCTGATCATCTCGCCAGGGCGGCGACGGGCGTCCGTCTCGTGGCTGGTCCGGCACTCGACATCGGGAGTCGCACTCGCCCGGCGGCGGCCCTGGGAGCTCTACTCCGCGCGAATCTTCAGCTAGCAGGTATTACGCGCCGTGTGCAGCCCGACCTCATCCACGCTAACTCGCTCCGGGCGGGCATGGCGTGCCTCCTCGCGGCGAAAATGACACGCACGCCCCTAATCGTACATCTGAGGGACATCCTGCCCAAGAGCGGAGCAGCACTATCGGCATCGCGGCTGCTGCTTGCACAGGCAACGCGAGTGATTGCTATTTCCGAGTACGTGGAGCGCCGACTCCCGATTCCGAAGGGGCGTTCTGCGGTAATTTACGATGGCATTGACGTCGCTCACTACCAACGGCCATCGAACGCGGTGTTGCAAGAGCAGCGACGCGACCTCGGCATGGGTGACACCGGCGGGCCAGTCCTGATGATCCTTGGGCAACTTACCCCCTGGAAAGGTCATGCCGACGCGATTCGGGCACTGGCTACGGTACGGGCAGCCGGGCACAATGCGCACCTCGTGGTCGTCGGCGGGCTCAAATTCACGCATACTGGCGCGCGCTACGACAACGCTTCCTATTTGGCGGAACTGCACCGGCAGGTTGCGGTGAGGGGCCTAGCGAAAAGTGTTCACTGGCTGGGCGAACGGACCGATGTACCTTCTCTATTGCACACAGCGGACTACGTGCTCGTGCCTTCCTGGCAAGAACCGTTTGGTCTCGTGGTCATTGAGGCGATGGCCGCTGCTAAGGTAGTCATCGCGACCAGCGTCGGGGGGCCAAGCGAGATCATCCGGCACGGAGAAACAGGCTTCCTCGTGCAGCCTCATACGGCCGATGCCATCGCAGCAGTTGTACTGCGCTGCATCCAGGAGCCAGCACGAGTCCACCAGGTCGCGCTCGCTGCGCAGCAGGAGGTGGCACGTCGTTTCAGCCTGGAGACTTTCGCGAACAAACTGGCTGAGTTATACGCCTTGGTGCCCATCCGAAGACGCGCCATGAGGGGGGCAGCGTGACGGTAATTGGTGAAAGGCGCACACTCACGTACTCTTTTCTGAGCAAGCTCGGTGGCAAGAGTATGTCCGCGGCGGCCTATAATGACGCGAGCGCGCTCGTCAGTGCCGGCTGGCATACCGACGTCTTTGCTCCTTCCTTTGCCCGGCCGGTAACCGGCGCGCATCGGCAACGTTCGACCCTGCCAGGCATTGCCCCCCTCGTTTACCGTTTGCCGAACTTCAAACAGGATTGGGGTGGTTTGGTGCGGGATACGCTCCACGACCTTCTGACCGCGAGGATGATGTCATCGAGCGACGTGTTCCACGGTTGGGCACGCGGCTGCCTTTTGTCCCAACGGCGGGCCAAGCGAACAGGAGGGTATACCATCCTAGAGATCGCTACCATGCATGCGGGAGAACAGGATGTCCTGTTGAACCGGGAGCGCCGCGAGTTTGCCTATACACGGCGGCCGATTCATCATCCCTGGGGACTGAAAAGGCACGAGGTAGAATATGCCGAAGCTGACCTTATTCTGGTTTGGTCTATCGCCGCTCGCGATTCTTTTATAACTCGGGGGATTCAGCGGGAAAAGGTGGTACTTCATCCCCCACGGTACAGCTTCCGCCTACGGCCAACTGATCGGCAGGGTCCTATGAGGCCACACCGCGTGCTCTTCGTCGGCCAGATCTGCCTTCGTAAGGGCGTCCATTACCTACTGCAGGCGTGGGATTTGCTGCGCCACCCTAATGCCGAACTCTGGCTGTGCGGTGAGCTAGGAGACGATATCAGACCGTATCTTCGTAATCATCCGCCATCCAAGGCAGTGCGGCTCACGGGATTTATTCAAGATCCGTCGCGCCTGTACGAGTCGGCAAGCGTCTTCGTCCTGCCGTCTGTTGAAGACGGCTTCGGCTTGGTAGTGGCCGAAGCGATGAGTTACGGCGTTCCTGTCGTCGTGAGCGAAAATGTGGGCGCGCGCGATCTGGTGTGTGACCAGGAGTCCGGCCTTGTCGTGCCTATTCGCGACGCTGCTGCCCTGGCGACGGCTCTTGATCGCCTCCTAGGCGATGACGCTTATGCCCTACGCCTGGGGGTAGCGGCGCAACAAGCCATCAAACAGCGCGCCTACACTGCACCGGAGATTACGGATGTGTACAGGGAGTTCATAAGCGACCGTGCGGATCCCACGATACCGCGGAAGATGTAACGACTCGCGACTGGCTATCCGTTCCGAGCGGCCACCGCTAGATGAAGAGAGACGCGGGAGCGAACCATCGGAACGCGTGGAAGTGCTGCGCTCATAACCCGCAGTACGGAACGCGGAAACAGCGTGTTCCATAGCGGCTGAAGACGGTCATTATCCAGGATGGATCCAATGTGCCTGCTGTCGAGGACGTGTATCTTCCTGGGCATGAGATCCAATAGCTCTTGCATAGCCAGCGTGAACAGGTGACTCTCCCCTCCGGGGCCGAACTGGGACCGTTCCAATGAAGCCACGTCCCTCCTCGCTTCTGCAAAGGACGGGGTTCGATCCCGCATGTGATGGTTCGGTGTTGTAATAACTAGGAGACCGTCGGGCCGAACCCATTGAAGCGCCTTTGCTATGAGGTCCTCAGGATGCGCGACGTGCTCGATAATCTCTGCCAATATCACGGCATCGAAAGCCCTCTCAGCCGGTAACCTAAACACATCGCCGTGCAGCCACTCAATACAGCCATGCTCGTATTTCTTGCGCGAATAGTTCAGGAAGTCTAATTCGATGTCAGCTGCTACTGTTCTATATCCCTCTTCCGCTAGCATCAGGCTCATGTTACCCTGCGCGGATCCTATCTCGAGAACGGTTGAGGCAAGCGGGACATGACGCCTAATGGTACCCATAATCCAGGAGGTACGCTGAATGTATCTCCGGTGAGTCAAGCTAAATGGACTACTGGGATACGACTCGCGCAAGTCGTGACGGTGAACGTAGGACTCCATGGCGTTCTCCGGCACAATTAGTCTGGCATCCCGCACTTTATTTGATCCCCTGTCTTTGACTCACGAGAACATCCTCATACAACGCGACGACGCGCGGCTGTTACCTCGACGGTGAATACCTCACGAGCCTGGGCAGCGCCTGCGCGACTGAGTCTGGCGCGCCTCTCTGGGTTATCGAGTAGGTCACCGGCCGCGGCCGCCAACGCGGCCACATCGCGGGGCCGCACCAGCAGACCATCCACGCCATCACGGATGATCTCGGGAATACTGCCTGTTGTGCTCCCGATAACCGGCACCCCGGTCGCCATGCCCTCGACTACTACCATACCGAAAGCTTCATGCCACGATGGCACCAATAGGATGTCCATCTCCACCAAGTAGCGCGGCATGTCACTTTGGTAGCCGGTAAGTATGACTCGCTTCTCGATGTTGAGCCGGCGCGCCGCTCCCAGCAACTCCGCTTCGTAGTAATCACTCGCCCCGAGTCCTCCAACGACCAGCAGGTAAAGGTTAGGTCGCGTGCGCACCAGCCGCGCGCCAGCCTGGAAAAACTCCTGCATGCCCTTGTAGTCCACAAGTTGACCAGCAAAGCCGATAACTTCGGCATCCGCTGGTATGCCCAGTGCGCTCCGCGTTCCCAGAACCCGTGCGCTTGGCAAAAACCGATCGGTATCCAGGCCGCTGGGGATAACGGAGAAACGCTTACGGCGCCCAATTCTTTCGCGGAGCCAGGCGTCGCGGACGGCCTTACTCACTGCCACAGCACGCGTCGCAGCGACCATGCCGAGGCGAAACTCGCGGAAGCGCAGTAACCGCGGCACCCAGGTGCGTCGGAGTGGCGGCGGAAAGTTTCCGAAGTGGTAGATCAGTGGACGGTGCGCCGCTCTCGCCGCCAGCGAGGCCGTAACGAGGGCGGATGAATAGAAGAGATGCACCACATCGATTCGCTGCGTTCGTACGGCCTTGTACAGCCCTTCGACGGCCTGCGCCCCGACGTAGCTGGGCTGGTAGATCGTGGAAACTCCCAGGGCGCGCAGCCTCTGCGCAAATGCTCCGGTATCGCTGACAAGGGCAATTGCTTCGATGTCGTTGCGCTTGAGTTCTGCTATGAGATCGAGCAATGAGGTCTCGATGCCGTGTACGGTGCGAGAGTCTGTGGGGAAAAGCACTCGCAACTGACCACTGCTCCCTAACTAAAGTAAAGGCACGATGGAATCTACATGGCCCGGCGCGTGCGAAATACGCGCCTCATCGTGGCTTCACTATAGGCTTGCCCAGGCCCAACGATGCTCGATAGCATAGCTCGGTATCTCCGGCAATCTGCTCCCAGGAGTAGTGGCGGCGGAGAGAGTCAAGGTTGCCGACAAGCGTACCTCGTAATCGGGGATTGCGGTGCAGCAGGGCGGTCTGCCGGGCGAGATCGGCAGGGTCTCCGTGCCGATAGGTGAGCACATTGCGCCCGTTCTGGAGGGGCGGAATAGGACGGTGGGAGGCTGTCACGACAATCGGCGTAGCGCAGAACGGCAAGAGGCTAAAGCTGCTGCGACTCTCGATGTGCTCTGGATCCCGCAGAGGCATGACCGTCACATCCCCGGCCCGAAGAATGTCGACCACTTCCTGCGGTGTCACCTTCCCTGTGCAGAGAATGTGCCGGCCCAACTCCAGCCCGTGGCGTGCTGCCATCGCCGCAAGGCCCGGAGTGCCATAGGCAAAGCGATCGTCAGCATGGCCGGCACCGACCAGGACGACGCGCATCACGCCGATCTCTTGACGCAGCAGGCTCGCGGCTGCAAAGAGCGTCTCATAATCTCGAGTAGGCGAAAGCGTTCCAAAGCAGGTGAGGACGAACTCGTCCGGGCCGATGCCGAAACGATGGCGCACGGCATCACGATTGTTCTCAGGCGACTCCCCGACGGAGATACCGGGACCAATGACCGTCTTACGCACGACGACACGCGCGAGCGGGCGTCCAAGACGAACGACGCGGGGGAGATTGGAGCTGATGGAATGGTGGGCATAATCGCTGAAGGCCACCAGGGGGCGGAGCGCGATTTTCCCCAGGCGGCGCTGATGGGGAGCGTGCAGATCGTGGAGCGTAACGTGAAAGCGCGTCAGGGGGAGCAGCCTGCGCACCAGCAACGGCAAGAGGCCAATAGCGACGCTCTCCTCGACGAGGCTCACCTGATACTGAAGGTGAACGACGTCAGGCTGCTGCCGTGCCACGGTTCGGGCCAGACGGACCAGGTGGTAAGGCGACCAGCCCTCGACTGCGCCGAGGACGGATTCCGCGCCGGCTTCGCCCGGCGGCCAGGGCCGCGCGTACTGCGGCGGCACGACGTTCAACACGAAGACGCCCCGTCGTCGCAAAGCCGCCGACAGATTCGCCGTATAATCGCCGATGCCGCATACCTTCGGCGGAAAACTGCCGGAGATGACGCAGACCCGCAGTGGTTCATTCATCCACCCCACCCAGGCATCCCGCCGGTGCTGACAGAAACTCCTTCGACATCAAGTGCCTTGCACTCCACCAGTTGCCACCAACCATAGCGTCGTAAACGGCTCGGGAGCACGCGTCCCAGCCGGTGATCGACACGCCCTGTTGCCTCCCAGACGAGGCCAATCGCCCGTTTGGCCGCGGCATTCTTGGCCTTGCGGTCGAGTTGCATGAGCAGCGGCTGCAGCTCACCAGCAAAGAGAAAGTAGTCACGCGGGACGGACGCACGGACGTCGCGGAAGTAGCAGCGTAGCTCTTCCAGGTAGCTGTCGGTCAGCGGGTATTCCCGCGCGTCACTGTGGCGCTCGATACCGAAGCGACCAACGATGTAATTACGGGCAAACATCAGCAGCGGATTACGCGCTGAGTTCTCCCAGAAGATGCAGCGTCCAACCGGAGACAACACATGCCTAGCCAGGTTTACAAACTCCACAGCCGGGATGTGATGCAAGAAAAAACGCCCGCAGACGACGTCAAATCGCATCGCGTCGATCTCGCGAGCCACCTGCAAGTGAGAAGTACACAAGACGGTCACGCGCTCCCCGAGACCCAGGATGGCAGCACGTGCCCTAGTCTGCTCGCAGGCAACTGCGGATACATCAAAACAGGTAACGTGTGCTCCCCGTCGGGCCAAGCCTACTGTGATTTCCCCGGTACCTTGGCCACACTCTAGCACCCGCAACCCGGCGACCGTACCAACGGCATCAAGATAAGTATCAATGAATGCTCCCGGCTCCGCTGCAGCTCTCGATATCACGGTCGCTCCATAGGCCGCATCCCAGAAACTCTCGACAGGATCAGCGGCAGCCGTGTGGGCTAAGACACCGTGCGTCATAGGTGAGTGACTCCCTTCTCCACCGTATCGCTCAGGCTCCCAATACGTCGGTGACCGGCTTGGCGCAGACCATGACGTAGCGCAATGGGTCGTGTCCCCAGTGATGGCGTCGATCGAGTTGCGCGCAGAGGCGTTGGACTGCGAACCGTGCCATGGCCATGGCCCTGCTCTTCCAGCTTCCAGCCCGGCCGAGTGGTAGCCAGTAGGCGACGAGCTGCCCGATCACGCTCAGGACATCGCCACAGGGCTCCAGTAACACTACGGTAAAACCTGCCTGGGTAGCGAGATACCGGAGTCCATGCGCCGTATAACGAAAGTAGTCGCGAGGCTCCTCGTGCAGCCCGTAGTAGAACGGGGTGGTGGAGATAACGTGTCCGCCAGGCCTCAGCACCCGGAACATCTCTTGGAGGTCTCTGGCGGGTTCAGGGAGATGCTCCAGAACTTCAGTGGAAACGACGGTATCAAAGGCGCAATCTTTGAACGGCATCGCCAGGGCGCTGGCAAAGACGTTGGCGCGCGTCCATCCAGAAAACGCCTGTGGAAAGTCGACTCCGACCCAGGCCGTCGCGCGTCCACGCAGCATAGCCTCGTATGGCTTGGCACCGCAGCCCACATCGAGCACCTGTCCCCAGGCGAAGGGTCGGACATCTTCCAAACCGGCGATCAAAGCTCGCGTCGTGAGCGCCGTGTACTGGGTCCAACCAATCCTGCCGACGGCTGACCCGGCGCCTGCCCCATTGATTCGCGCTCCTACGCGCGCCAGCCACACGTCGCGCTGCCGCCGCGCGCTGCCATCGGGTGCCGTTTCGCTGGGGTACACGGTGGCAACAATCTCTTGGTGGACGCGGCCAGTGTTACGTCGCATGACCGGCGTCTCCGCTGTGGATCTTCACGGGCAGGGCGCTCTCTACGACTTGGATATGGGGCAAGGCAAACAGTAGCCCGACGGAGGCCCAGAAGTACCAGGAAATTGGGGCAGAAGCGGTGACAGTGCGCGCATCGAGGCCAGCGATGATACACATGATGACAATCGAAAAGGCTGCCGCCCAGACGACCCTGAGCCAGGGATCCGTTACATCACGGCGGGCCCGGATGCTGGCGAGCACCACCCCACCCAGCACCCAGGCGAAGGCAACGATCCCCGGCAGACCGATCTCCAATCCCAGATCAAGCCACTCGTTTTCCAAGAATGCCGGCACGTTATCGGCCGCTGCCACGACGCCCGCCCGGTATCGAGAATCTCCGGTGGTGCCGAGGCCAAAGCCAAAGGGATCCTGCAGGACGAGTTGGTAGTTTCCTGCCCACGCGACAGTACGCCCCTTGAAGGTCGAGCTCTGCCCCAAGGGGTCAAGCACGGCATGTAGTCGATATGCCGTGTACCCGCTCGCCGTGGCCACGAAGACCAGGGACGCGACGACAGCAAGCGCCAGGAACAACCACCGCCGAGTGACTACGCACATCGCGACAATGCCAACGGCAGCCATCACCCATGCCACGCGCGTCGAGGCATCTACAATGGCAATCAGGAGAACCATGCAGATCGCCAATGCCGGAAGCCGTTGCCACCACCGAGGCGTCGTCATCAGCCACGCCACCGCAAACGGAAGAAGCATCGCCAGGTACGGACCGAACTGCCCGCCCACAGCGCCAAACGACTTCAAGTGACCGAGGATGAAACTTCCTCCGTAACCTGGATCGGCGCCCAGAGCGACGGCTCGCTGAAACGTAACAGTTTTCTGATAGATCCCGTAGATAGCTTGGAACACACCCATACCCAGCAGAAGAGCCAAGGTTACACGCAGCGTCTTGGCGGATCGCAGGGTATCGGCGATGATCAGGGCGAAGATAATGCTGAGCGTAGTCCAGCGGAAATCGGTGAAAGCAGCCCTAAAGCCGAATCCCAGTGGGTTAAATGCTTGGACAAACGTTATCGCGCTGTAAGTCACAAGTGCGGCAATTAGCCAGCCGGGTACCGCCGAAAAGCCTCTGCCCCTACGTTGGTAAATCCAGACGGCGCAAATCAGCAGGAGGAACCAGTCCTTCCAGGTATTGATCAGCAGGCTCGGACTGTCGCCCATCTGAAAGATCACGCGCACCACGAAGAAATGCACGGTGGAGTAAAGGAGCAACATCACGGCCCCGGCGTACGGTCGCCAGGCCAACACTGCCAGCATAGCAAGGGCGATAGGCGCGGCCACCAGTGCTGGCGAACGGTTGACGGTGAGCCAGCAGGTGTAGATCACGAGAAGGCAGGCGACGGCAACGAGCGCCACCAATCTCACGGCGGATGGGACTCGCAGTCCAACCCGCGCTTGAAAAAAGGGGGGCGACTGGAACATCAACCTTCCTCGCCGGCATAGTGGCGAAGGCAGCGCTCGGCCACTGCCTCCCACGAGAACAGACGAATGGCTCGCTCGCGCGCAGCCAGCCCCATCCGTCGTGCCAGTACGGGGTTGGACACCAGACACAGAATGGCCTGCCTCAGCGCAGCCACATCGCCCGGTGGCACGATGAAGCCGGTCTCGCCATCAGCGACCAGTTCCGGCAGGCTACCGGCGCTCGACACGATGGTTGGCAGAGCGTGTCCCATTGCCTCGACGACGGCCAGCCCAAAAAGCTCCGGCACGTCGGTGTGGCCCCCCCCCCCACCCATCGTAGACAGCGGGATGAACGAGCATGGTGCTCGTACGAAGCTCCTCGTTTAACCGGGCATCGTCGGCGTCGGTCAAAAAGGTAACGTGCTTCCCGACTGCGAGCTGCTGAAGATAGGTGAAATACTCGCCATCGTAGGGACGGCCAACGATGGTCACCGGCACCGACATCGGCGCGGCCTGGAGCAACAAGTCGACGCCCTTATGTCGCAAGAGTCGGCCGACAAAAAGGATCTTGGGGGTACCGGCGTCGAGAGGATCCGCTGCTTGAGGAACGGGCGGAATGCTGACGCCCCCGTAGATCACCCGACACTTGGAGCCGTATCGCGCGAAGAACCCGGCCGCGAACTGCGAGAGGACGTAGAAGCCGTCGACCATCCGGCCAACATCGAACCAGCGCAGCAGGCTCAAGCTGCCGCCGCCCCCAACATCAGTCACGATAACCCGCTTCCTCGACAATCGAGCGAGCAGAATGGACATGTCGGTCATCATGGTGTGCCAGACCACACAGTGGATCACGTCTACGGCCAGCAGGCTGCGCAGGAATCCGAAGCCTAGCGGATTGTGGCGCTGGCCGTGCAGTAACGTCAGCCAGGGATAGGTTTCGATCAGCAACTTTCCTTCGAAGTAACGACGGCGCGTTCGGCCGAACAGGACGAGACGCGTCGGCACCCGCTCGGCCAGTGCGCGTGCCAGCGAATGTGCGTAGCGCTCTCCGCCGCCGAAGATCCCCTCCTCGCCGAAGGGCATGGGATACACGACGGCTACCCTTGGTCCCTCCAGCGGTTCGGAGCCCCCCTCATGGACACCAACTCTGCTTATAAGCAATTTACGCGGAATGCATCGCTGGGAATGGCGGCGACGTTTGAGCACAGCGGCGACGCTCCCGGGATGAACCCACTTCAGCGCTTTACTGACAATGTCCCGTGGGTGCGCGACATGCTCAATGATTTCCGCTAGCATCAAGCTCATGTTACCCTGCGTACAGCCAGTCTCGATCATCGTTTCCCCTCGTGTGAGGCACCGCTTCATGACCGCCATGGTCCGGGAGATATGCTCGGTGTACCTCTCATAAATCAGGCTTAGTTGGGTCGGACGGGCAGAGCCCTGCCAGCTCATTCTCGTTCACGTAAGGCTCTCTGGCTGAAGCTGGGACAATCGCCCCAGGGTCGCGCAGGCCGTCCTTTCTTGCCGAAAACGTCGAGCATTGGCGCAGCCGCCGTAGGAACACGCCTGCTGCAAGGCACACCAATCTGTTCAAGGTACAACGCCTAACAGACGGTTGGTTGCTCGACAATGAGCGCATCACCGACGCGGAGATTCAGAGGGTTAGTGGTCCTTGCGAATGCCTCCAGAAGATTCATTTACGTTGCACCCATCGGACATGACTGCCTCTTACGAGTCCCTTGGCGCACCGGGGCGAGATCCGGTGCGCCAAGGGACTCCCAGGGACAAGAGAGGGACACGAAGTGGAGAGGTTGACGGGCTATCACCCCTATCCCTCGGTAAAGACCAGCAAACCGGGCGAAACGCAACGCCCGCCGAATGCCCATGTCAGGGCACGGGGACATCACCTACCGCTTTCTGGAAATACTGAATTAGTGCCTGCGCGGAACGGCGCCAGAGCCGCAGCAGAGACAGGATGAAGGTGGCAATACGGTAGGCCACCACCGACCTTGGCCCGTAGTGCTTCGACAGGAACAAGAGCATGCTTCGATCATAGAGCCGATCCCTCGCCTTTCCTCCAACGCTAGACCCCCCCAAGTGTATTATCCCCACGTTCGCCTCGTACCAGAGTCTCCAGCCCCTCTGTCGCAGCCGCAGGCAGAGATCCGTCTCCTCAAGGAACATGAAGAAACGTTCATCCAGTGTGCCCACCTGCTCTACTGCCGACCTACGAAGTAGCAGGCACGCACCATTGAGGTGAGCCGCCTCTTGCGATGTATTATGGTCTCGATCCACGAATAACCACCGTCGGACAAGCTGCGCACGGGGAAACGATCGAGCCAATCCAGAGTAGTCTAGCACTCCGTCTTGCAGTGCCACAATCGCGGAGGGAAAGCGCAATCCGCAAACATCGTGCGTCTGGTTAAGACGCCAATCCGTGTAGGCCTTGCACGCGACGGCCGCTATATCGGCGTGACTCTGCAAGACTGAGACCATGCCCTCGAGCGCGCGGCGGAGCACGACGGTATCGTCATTAAGCAATAGAAAGAACTCGCCGCTAGCTTGTGTGAATGCCCGATTGTGGTTCTTCGCGAAACCCTGGGGCTCGCTATTGACGATGAGTACGTCCGGCTCCTCGAGATAGTGCCGCGCCACCCGCTGCACCTCAGAGTTGTCGGCATTATCCACAACAATGAAGCGAAAAGGCAATGTGCAGTTAGCGCGGACGGATGACAGGCACTGCTCCAGGAGGGAGGGATTATTGTGGCAAACAATAGACACGATTAGCTCCGTCACGGCGCACCGCCCCCCGTCTTTCGACGGAACCGCCCCTCGTTCTGGGCTAGCTCCTCAAAAAGTGAGAGCACGGAGGACATCCGCCGTTGATTGGCCGCGTAGAAATCTTCCATCGCTTGAGCGCGATCAGTCGGCGCGCCGAGATAGTGATCGAGCGCCTCAGCCAACGCTCCCTCGTCAAGAGCCGGTACTGCCGTGCCTCGAACTAGAGACCCTAGCCACTCGCTTATCCCGCCCACGTCGAAGGCAACAACTGGGCAGCCAAATCTTGCCGCCTCGATTCCTATGAGTCCGAACGGCTCTGGCCAAATCGACGGCACTGCCAGGACATCAGCGGCGGTGTAAATTGCAGACATCTCCGGTGCCGGCACCCAACCCAGGAATCGTGTGCGGTCAGCGATATTCAGCGCGCGCGCCATCTCGCGGCACTTCCCTTGCATATGTCCGTCGCCAGCGATCACCAGTTGAGACATTGGGGAGAGGCGCGCAAAGGCTCGCAGAAGATACGGCAGCCCCTTCTCGTAGCCTAATCGCCCAGCAAAGAGCACTGTCCGATCTGTGCAAAGTGGGCCACCAGTGCCCGTTGAGCCAGTACGTATCACGGTCTTCGTTTCGGTGTTCTCCGTCGGGTCCATCGAGAAAAGCGGCACAACTTGTACCCTCGATGTCGCGCAGCCGCTGGACACGAGCGATCGTTTCAGGTACTCGCTGTTCGTGAGAACCACCGGAGCCCGCCGAAGGCTTTGCGTCTCTAGCCATGCCGACCGAAAGGAGGCAACCGCATAACGTGGATCCCGCCTTCCGGTGCCGCACTTCCTGGCGTACCAGTTTACAAAGCAACCCGGACCGATCACTCGCTCACACACACGATCGCCGCGCGTAAATAGCCTTCTATGTGCCGGGCAATCATGGTACGCATGCACGAATTTGACCACCGGCCAAGAGGTTCCGACTGAGTCGAGCAGCGCGGGATGTATGGGCCCGTGGAAAATGACCAAGTCGGGCGTGAACTCAGCGACCTCGCGCTTGAGTATCTGCACTGTTTCCGGGCCTGGCGCACTGTCGCGGACGAGAACTCCCTCGACCTGACGCACCGGCCATTGCACATCCCGGAAAGGCCGATTTACAGGGGCACCATGTAGGATCTTCACGTCGTGCCCGAAGCGGAAAAATAACGCCGCGAGATCATGAATCATCCGCGGGCCACCTCCGATATCAGCGTAATGGGTTGCAACCTGAATGATACGCATTGCTCATACCCCCAGTCCACGTTCCGGCAACAATCGCGGACCGGGTACGGTCTCCCGGTCGGTCCAACTCGTGCAAAACTCTAGAATCCTGAGTCTCTCTTGGGAAGATCGATCACCTGAGGTGCGCTCCTTCGTTATACTCACAAGGGGGAAGTTGCAGCCTTCCTCTTGTGCGGCAAAATTGTATAGATTCTCATAGGGGAGGATGGGTGCCCGGTCTCTCCGAGTTCCTTCGCGCTCACTTCGCTTTTCATGCTTCTACGCGCACTGAGCCAATGCCGACCGCATTACTTAACCACCCCAAGTTCAAGCCAGACAAACCATGCAGGCAGAAGCCATGCCAGGTGCCGCTCGTAGAAGGCAGGTTGTCGGTTGGCCAAGCGTCTAAGCAGCCTATTTTTCATTGTCGGATAAAAGATCAACTGCCGTTTCAGGTAGCGATACTGTCGACTTGTATAATAGTCCCATTTGGTATCGCCAGTGAAATAGTCAAATGAAAAATAGCCAAGGTGGTGCAGGTGTGTGGGGTCGGTGAACGAGTTCGCACAGGAGTAGTGTGGTGTTACGATTGAGACCTTACACCCCGGTCTTGCAACGCGGTGGATTTCTTCCATTACCGCGACCAGATTGGCAAGATGCTCGAGAACGTCGGTACAATACACTTCATCAAAGTGACTGTCCGGTAGCGGCCATGGTATAGCGTTCAGGTCGTGCTGAATGTCAGCGGGTACGGTACCCACGCGATCAATGTTTATGGCTCCGGCCACCGGCTTCATACCAGAGCCGAGATTGAGCTTTCGTGAAGCTGCGGTAAACTTGATAGTCGTCCCGTCGCCCACCGATGTAGCTTCCGCTTTGCGCGTTAACGCCATATTTCATTCATCCTTCCGCTGGATATTCTCATTTCCCGTGGGTAGCCATTGGTTCCGCGTAATCCCCGGCCCGCCGAACAGCCAATACTAAGCGAGCAAGACGTATGTCCCGTTGATCCAGAACTCGGAGGGCAAACAACAGCAGCCCATAGAAAACAAGAGCAACGGCGGTAGCCCTCGTAAGAGGAAGAAAGCGGCCGACAATCAATAGCCCAGCGAGGAAACCGAGCGAGGCGCCAATCTGTGCTAACCAGCGCACCCGCAGACACCCTCTCAAGGTGCGGTGGGCCACAACGATGGTGCATACGCAAACTACCACATAGCCCGCGAGCGACGCCACAGCCGCACCGACAGCGCCATAAAGGTGTGATAACGCCACGCATCCGAACGTCACAACGACCGCCCCTGAAACTTGGATGACGAGGTTAGTTCGCTGCCTGCCAAGGGCAACCAGGGCCTCCCCAGCAAGGATTGCTGGATAGAGAAGCGCCGACTGAGCGACCAGCAGCAACAGGACCGGCACGGCGGGCCGGAACAGGGGGCCGTACAAGACCTGGATACTCCATGGTCCGGTCGCTGCCCCTAGCACAACTAAGAGCATGGCAAGTATCGTCATGTAGCGAAGCGTCCGGCTCAGCATGCGACCCAGTGACGCCCGATCTTCCAACGCTAGCCGTGAGAAGACAGGGTATAGAGACGTTGAGAGTACAAGCGGTACGACGACCAGCTGAGACGCGACCTTATTCGCCGCACTGAAGTAGCCAACCTGTTCTGCTGTCGCCAGCTTGCCCAGCAGGATAAGGGGCATTTGATTGACCAGGGTCACGAACACTGTTGCGACAGCAAGCGGCCACGCTTCGGCAAGCAACGGTCTATACCGGTGTGCTTGTGGGCGAAGGCGCGACCAATCGAGGCAGCCGCGGAGAACTAAGATTAACAGTCCGTAGCCAACCACCGTCGCGACGATGGTCGAGGTAATAATACCTGTCACGCCCCACCCCAGCCCTACTGCTCCTGCTGCGGCACCCAACTTCAAGAGTGCGCCCGCTATACTCGCAAAGGCGACACGAACCAGTTTCATCTGGACCTGCAGCGCCATGGCCAGGATGTCGACGGGCATGAGCAGAAGCGTAACGCCGGCAACCGCCACGGCCAGTTCATCCTGTCCATGTGCAGCGACGCGGACTAACAGTAATAAGACAGCGTAGGAACCAGCCGACGCAAGCAATTGCATGGCAGCGGCACTCGTCAAGATCGGCTCTGTTTCACGAGGCTTTTGGCTCGCGTCCCTCACGGCAATTGAGCCAAGACCCCAGTTCGCGAAGATGCCACTTACGACTCCAACATAGGCAAACACGAGGCTGTAGCGGCCAAAGGCGCTTGGTCCGAGATACCGACTGAGCATAGCGTTGGCGCCAATCGCGGCGACTATAATGGCGCCGCGCGCTACAAGCTGTGCGAATGTGTTACTCGCGACAAGCCGTGCAACCCTGTGATCAGCCCGTGGCGTCCCGGGGTCGCTCAAGACCTTCCCGGCAGCCTCCGTTTCCGCGTCTACTAGCGAGGGCGCAAGACCCGATCCGGACCCTCCCGCGATTACGGTCGCCATCTCGACCGCGTCTTCCATGTCAGCTTGTCGGCGGGTCGCGCTTGCCCCGCACCGCAAACCGTCGGATGGCAGCCGAAGGATTGTTCTTCTGGCCCCATGTTCGCAACGCTGCCTACACCATGAACCGCACTGCATGCAGGCGCGCTGCCGGGGAAGCCCCGCTTTAAGAGAATCTTGATGTCACGCCAGCTCAGGAAGGAAAGCAACTCGCGGTAGCGCCAGAGCGCGCCCAACCTGAGCGGCGCCCAGCCCTTACTCGGTTCGATGACGGTGGTGAAGCTGGACGTCCCAGGTTCCGGTGCTCTGCGGTCCGCCTGATCGAGCAGGGGAGGAAGTGACGTATCAACTGCCATGCGAGACTTTCCCGATTCGAACCATCAGTCCTGCTGTCCTCCGCACATCAAACCGGCGCCTCGCCCTGATTCCCGCGGACACCCTCGCCAGGCTGGTAATAGTACCGCTGCGCATAGTAGCCGGAGAGCTGTTCTGCCGGAACCATGTTCAGAACGCCGCCAACGACGTGCGCCCCCACTGCCTGCAGTCGCGCCGCCAGGTGCTGCACGGCGTCCCGCCGCGTCGCGCCGGCACGCGCCAGCACGATCACCCCCGCCACACGTGTGGCCAAGACCGAGGCGTCGGACAGCACATTACCGGGGGGCGTGTCGTAAATCACTACATCGGCGATACCCGCCAGATGCCTGAACAACTCCCCCGCCCGCGTCGAGCCCAGTAATTCGGAAGGATTCGGGGGCAGTGGTCCGCTGGTCAGTATCACCAGCCCCGGCACCGCCGCAACGTCCTGAAAGTAGCCGTCACGCGAGGAAAGGGTTGCCTCGCCGCCGGCAGCGATCAGGTTGGTCAGCCCTACCCGATTATCCAGTCCAAACTCGCGGTGAATCGACGGCCGGCGCAGGTCGGCATCCACGAGGATGACCCGCTTGCCGGCTTGCGCGATGGCGACCGCCAGGTTGCTCGAGATCAGGGTCTTGCCTTCGCCTGGCCCTGTGCTGGTCACCAGCAACGTCCGCGGCGGGTCGTCCACATTGCTGAAATCCAGCATGGTGCGCAGCAGCCGGAAGGACTCCGCAACGTGGCCCATCGGCTGGGCCACCGTAACGAGCTTCGGATCGAAGGCGGAATCCGTCATCGCGTCGGGTTCCGCCGCGCCCACCGTCGTCTGCTTCTTGTTCCGTCGGAGCCGCGTTGATCGGTCATGACCGTCGATGAGGCCAATCCCACCAAGCGCCGGTGCGCCCAGCGTCTCCTGCAACTCCGCCGCGGACTTGATGGTGTAGTCCAGGTATTCCAGCAGCACCACCAGACCGATGCCCACGGCCACTCCGGCCACACCGCCAAAGAGCAGGTTACGCGACAGGATCGGCGCGATTTTGATACCGGGGCCGGCCGGATCGATGACCTGTGCCGATTTGGCATTATTAGAGGTCGCAGCCGGACTCGACACCAGGCTGGCCAGAATCTTGGTGTACGTATCCTGCATGGGCAGCAGCTTTTGTTCCAAAGGCTGCTCCGCCGTCGCTTTCTCGGCGGCGGTCATTCCCTTATTCCCCTCGATCGCCGCCATCTTCGCCTGAAGATCGGCCACCTGTAGCGCATAATAGCGTTGCTGTACCTCCAGCGCCGCCTGCGCGCTATTCGTTGGACCGGACGAGGCAGGCTGCTGCAAGACCTGCTGATTCTGCGCAATGAATAGTGTGGCAATGCCGTTGGCGATGCGCGCGCTCTCGGCGGCGGAGTTCCAATTCACAGTGATGTGGAAGAAGTTCGTGTTACCAACCAACGCGCTGGAAATTGCCTCGCCCACCTGCCTCGGTTGCACCGGCAGCTTCAACTTCTCGATGACGAGCTTGGTGAAGGCGCCGCTCTGCAAGTATTCGCTGTACGTTCCGGCCAGCGTCTGCAACGTCGATTGACCGCTCCCCAGTGCCGCGCTGACGTACGGGATCGCGCTATTGGGAGACGCTGCATTGATGACGAGTGTCACCGTACTTTGGTACACCGGGCGTTGCTCACGACTGAAGCCGTACGCCGCGCCGATGCCGACGGCAACCAGCAGCACCAGGAGGAGAAGCCGCATGCGCAGCGCGCGCACAAACTGCTCAAGTGTCACTCAATGAATCCTCTCTGGCGCGCCGGTTTGCTGTTAGCCACGCTCCGGTCCGTTGTCCAGCCGTACTGTAGTATAAGGCAGGATGGATCCCCGCGCCGCTGGTCAACCCGAATGAACGATCTGCCAATCGACCAGCCGTTCCCGTTGCTTACACCATCCGCTATTATATTTGCCACTGGGGCACCCAGTATCCCCCAAAAGAGGGAAAGAATACGGGATTGGAGACGAACACGTGGCGGAGGCGTCCCGACCGGGTGACGGGAACATAATCCGGGCCGGGGCTGCGCTACCTCCGCCGCGAACGCGTTTCGGCTCCTGTCCTCTCCTGGGGCTCGCGGACGACCGCGCCACCCATGCGACGTTCGCCACGCCCCGGCACCGCTGCTACGCCAAGAAGCGGCCGCAACCGATCGAGGCGGGCCATCAGGGGATCTACTGCCTGGGAACGTTTGAGGGCTGCTCCATCTATGCGAGCTATGCGAGCGCCGTGCCGCAAGCCGCGGCCGCCCAGCCACTGGCGAAACCTGACCCACCGGTACCTTCCCCGGTTGCTGCACCGCCTACAAATCCACCGGCCGGCTCCATCCAGCCTGCGCCGGCGCCAGCGGCCCAGCAGACTACGTCCAGCGGCGCCCCCAGCGCAGCGCCGGAACGCACTCCCATCCCGCCGGCGCCTGGCTTCGTACGGCGCTGGCTCTGGCTCGCGCTTCTCATGGCTCTTGGCAGCGGCATTCTTGCCGACTTGCTCGGCAGGGCACGCGTTCGCCCCAGCGCCCTGTCGGCTCTCGTCATTGCCATCACGCTCGCGGCGCTCCTCCTGGCACTTGCCCTCATTTGCGGTGCATCCTTGCTTCGCCGGAGCAGAGGATAGCCCCCAGCGACTGAAGTCGCCGGCTAAGGCGAGCAAAGCCCGCCTGTACGGGCCAGGTCCGTTGCCCCCGTGGAGTTCGAGCACGCTACTCCCTATGAGGTCACGGTCTTCCAGAGTGTGCCCGTGCGCCCAGGCGCTGCACCACTCCTGCTCCCCGGGCTGCGACAGCAGCTCCTCAAGGTGACGCTGAACACGATCAAGGGAATAACTGCTGGGATCACTCGTGGAAGGGAGCAAGTTCGGTGCTGTGAGCCAGCACTCCGCAGCAGTAATCCGAAGCGACTCTGCTCAACTACTCTGTGGGAGACGGCGTAGGAACCAGGCTGTACCGCGCGGTCAAGCGGAGGCGAGGATCGCCAGGAGTAGACGCGCCGGTACGCAGGACGGCACGGCATCAGCAGCGCCACGGCCAGTGCAGACGTGAATATACTGGACGCCAGCCGCACACGCCGCCTGATAGTCCGTGAGGGCGTCGCTGATTAGCACCGGATAGTATCTTCCCGCGACCGCGTTCATGTTGCCAGGCCCCTCAGTGGCTGCGGTTTCCCCAAGGACCCGTTACCCAGCTGTTCGCAGCACGCCGAGCCTGCGCATGCTCGCTTCGGCAGCAACGGTCGTGTCGGCCAGGTCCGGCTGCTGCCGCGCCCACTCGACGTACTCCGTCACCATCGCCTCCTGGCTGCGTGACGGCGCCCAGCCGAAAGCGCGCAGGCGGCTGACATCGGAGAGGGCGTGACGCGTGTCGCCGAAGCGGTAGAGGCCCGGCACATGCGGCTCGCCGGGCAGGCCCGCAGTTTGCATCACCAGTCTGGCCAGCTCCAGGACGGAGACCCGCCGATCGCCGCCCACATTGAGCGCCAGCCAGTCAGTTCGCCGGTCTTCCAGGGCCAGGAGGGTTGCCGCCGCCACGTCATGCACACTCACGAAGTCGCGCAGTTGCTGCCCATCTTCATAGGCCAGCGGCGCACGACCGGCCAGAGCCTGGATGGTGAAGATGCGCAGCGCACCGGAGTAGGCATTGCGGAAAGACTGGCGCGGGCCCTGGACGATGGAGTAACGCAGCGCCACGCTGGGGATGCCGTAGCGCCGCCCCAGCTTGAGGGCAATCTCCTCCTGGTCGCGTTTCGTCATAGCGTAGCTGTTGTGCGGACTCGACACCGACTCCGGAGTCGCCAGCGGGGCTACCGGCCGGCTGCAGATGGGGCAGCGCGCCTCCCACTCCCGGGCCCGCAGTTGTGCCTCGCTGCGTTGCTCCGGCACGACTGCTCCATGCTCGGCGCAGTGATGCAGCCCTTCGCCCGCCACGGCCTGGCTGGAAGCAACCACCACCCGCCGTACCGGCAGCCGTTCACCGGCAATCAGCTCGTAGAGCAGCGCCGTGCCGGCGGCGTTGACCGCAAAGAAGCGCGAGAAGTCCGTCAGATGATCCTGGTAAGCGGCCAGATGCACCACGGCGTCCACACCGTCTAGCGCGGTCTGCAACGCCGCGCGGTCACCCGCGTCGCCGTGCACGCGTTCCACCCGCGGATCAAGCCAGGCCGGCCAGCGCCCGGGCAGGTGCACTGGCGGCGTCAGCAAATCCAGCACGCGGACGCGGTACCCTCGCGCTACCAAGAGATCGACGGTATGCGAGCCAATGAAACCGGCGCCGCCAGTGACGAGGATATTCATAGATTCGAATTCCCCCAGATCACCCGACGATGTATCATCGGGGCGGCCATAAGGCTTCACCCTGGGCGCCATCGCTGGCTGCGGCCACTGCCGCCCGGCGGTAGAGCAGACCGGCCAGCTGGCGCGCGGTGCGGGCCAGGATAGTGAGATCACGCAGCAGAGTGTAGTGGCGCACGTAGGCCAGGTCAGCCTGCAGCTCTTCTTGCGGCGTCAGCGTGCTCTTGCTGTGTAGCAACCAGGGACCAAGTAGACCGGGCTTCATCGCCAGCAGCACCCCCGCCCACTCGCTGTACAATGTCAGGTCCTCGGCTGTGATCGGACGCGGACCGATGATGCTGAGTTCGCCGCGAAGCACGTTGAGCAGCCGGGGTAGCTTGGTCAGTAGGTAGCTGAAATGGGAATGCTCCGGGAAGCTGCTTAGGCGCATCGTGCTGTCGGCAAACTCTCCCGGCCGCCACCAGAGCTGCAACGACAGCCGCTTGAACTGGTAGCCCCGGCTGCCGATCATAGCCGTCTCGCGCAATAATGGCAGCCCCCGCCGGTGCGCGCCGAGCCAGAGCACCAGCAGGACAGGCGAGGCCATCGCCAGAGCGAGCACCGCCAGGCTGCGATCCAGCAGTCCCTTGGCGATCCGCGTCAGACCGGTGATGCGGCTCAACTCCGGGATCAGGATCGGTACCGTGCCGCGATAGGCCGGGTGCAGATGGGTGACCAGTTCGCCCACCACGCTGGGGATGAGCCGCAGCGGCGGCATGTCGGGAGTCAGGTACACCTCACGCAAGAGGTGGTCGTAACTCTCCTGCGACAGCGTCCCCTCGACAGCCAGCAGCTCATCCGCCCGCTCTTCGGCCGCCACGCGCCGCACGTCAGCCGGCCGGCCCAGCACACGGTAGACGCCGCCGACGCACAGGCCTAGGGGAAGATAGTCATCTAGGAAGCCGGCGACCTGGAGGTCGGGCCGGCGAGTCAGCGCGCGGGCTGCGCCCTCGCCGCCCTGGGAGGCGCCGATGAGCAGTATCCGCCAGGGCCGCCGCCGCCGCTGCCCGCGCAACCAGGTCAACACCAACTGACGGCCGGTGACAACGAAGAGGAGCGAGAGCAGAGCGGTCGTCACAAACCAGCCCCGGGAGAGCCTCGGGTCGCCCGCCAGATAGACGCCGCCTAACGAGCTGAACGCGGCGACCGCCGCCGTCTCCGTCGTGCGCTGGACGAGACCGGTCCCGTGCAATACCAGCTCCTGGCCATACATGCCGCAGAAGGCAAAGACGAGCAGCCAGAACGGGACCAGCACCAGCATCGCGAACAGGTAGCGGTGAAAGTCTGCCGGGCCTGCGCTTAACAGCAGTACGGCGTCGACGAAGTGGAGTTGAAAGCCCAACAAGAAGGCGCCGATCAAGGCCAGGAGATCCACGAGCGCCGTTAGGATCAGCGGCTGCTTAGGCTGAGGCAAGGATGTCCCCCAGATCTCGACGCGACAGATGCCGCAGGCGTAAGCCGGAGTTAATCAGCACGTTAGCCCCGATATCGGCAAAGCGGAAGTCCAGCCGGCGCAGGCCCGCCGCCTGCAGGGCCTCGGTCAACCGCGGCTGCGCCTCCGGCTCGCAGTAGAGTAACAAGAAGCCCCCCCCTCCTGCGCCTGCTAGCTTACCACCGCGTGCCCCCTTTTGACGCGCCAGTTCGTAGAGTTCGTCGATGCGGCTGTTGGAGATACCGGGCGCCAGTTGGCGCTTCTGCAGCCAGCTCTCGTGTAGCAGACCGGCCAGCTCGCCCAGTTGCCCACCCGTGAGGTAGCGGCGAGCGTCCTCTGCCATCGCCTTGATGGCGTGCAGCCTCTCGACGTTCTGACCGGAGACGGTGCCGGCGCTCTGCTCGCGCAGGATGACGCTGGCTTCCCGCGAACCACCAGTGTAGAAGAGGCAGAGCCGCTGTTCCAGGGTTAGCCGGACGTCGAGCGACAGTAGCAGTGGCTCCACCTCAACGCCGCCAGCGTGGAAGCGATAAGCGTGGAAGCCACCGAACGCGGCGGCATATTGGTCCTGTTTACCGATGGGCGAGCCCAGCTTGACGAGTTCGATATAGCTGGCGATCTCTGCCAGTTCGCCGAGAGTGAGACTGATGCCACAGAGCGCCGCCATCGCCTTGACCAGCGTTACCGTCACCGTGCTGGAGGAGCCGAGCCCTGTACCGCCCGGCACTTCGGAGGCCAGGAAGAGCGAGAGGCCTTGGCGAATGCCGAAGTGGTTGAGCACCGCGAGCGGCAGGCGTAGATCACCGTTCTCCCAGGGTACATCGCCTTCGGCCATATGACGGTAGAAGGTACTGTAGTCCGCCGAGGTGATCTGCAACGGCCGCACGCCGTCGGCCTCGATAATGGCGTAGAAGTAGCGGTCAATGGTCGTGCTGACCACTATGCCGCCATAGGGGACGTAGTACGATGGCAAATCGGTACCGCCGCCAGCGAAACTGATGCGGACGGGAGCGCGCACGAGGAGCATGGGCTTGTCTCTACACTAGGCGGATCACCTGCCGCTGCCTTCCCACGAGGAACACTTCGTTATTCTGGCACAGCTCCTTATGAGAAGGCATACTGTAGCCAATATGGCGGGAGAATCCTTACCCACGCGCTCTATCCCCCGTCATTGCTGCACTGATCGTAAGGAAGCCAGACGGCTTGCTTGCTGCGATCCCTTAGTGTCTGAAGCTACAGATCCAGCCAGGTATGATCGGTCTCTGGCAGGTAAGTGAAAGGAATCAGATCATAGGCTTTGCCGAGTGACTTGCGTTGTGTCTGAAGTATACCGGTGAAAGGAGCCCTGTCGTGGACATGAAGGTCGTGCGGATGACGGAGCCGGCAGTGCTACGTGGCTCTCGGGCGTCGTGACGGTTGCCCAACTTGCTCCAGCTGGTGATTCCGGCGGTCCCTGTTCTGGCGAGGTGAAGGCTGCGCGCGACCCCAATGAGGGCTCCACGTTCTCTTTGAGGCGCCTGCTGGATGCGGCGGTCAATCTTGACGCCGGTCACGCTCTGCCTCAAATGGCCAGCCTGGTGGAGGGGGCCGTATGCGGCTGGTAAAGCGCCTCCTCTTCTGGCTGGGGATCGTTCTCCTTTGTGCCGAGCTGGCTGGCGCTGCCGCTTTCGCCGTCGCCTCCGCCAGGCAAGTTCTCGCTCTGCGCCGCGACCTCACCACGCTGAGCCGGAGCCTCCACACACTCTCTCTTTCGACTCTGCCTCACACCAGACTCAGCGCGCTCGACGCTGATCTGAACGACGCTCAGAGCCGGGCCAGGTGGCTCCAGTCGGCAATCGAGCGAGTGCGACCGCTGCTCTGGCCAGCGCTACATCAGCGGGCTGCGGCGCAGGAGCTCCAGCAGATTGAGAGCGGCCTCGCGGCAGTTCAGGACGGCGTCAGCCTGTTCCACGGCTTGCTGCACGCTTTCTCCCCACTGCTGGCGGATCCTCAGGCGTTGAGAAGCTCGACCGGCATACTGGGCTTCTTCGAGGAAAAACAGACACAGCTCGCCGCTGCCCTGGTGTCCACTGTTGACCTCGAGCGCGAGCTCGCCCAAATCAAAGACGGTGTGCTCTCTCGCCAGCTACAATCGCACCTTGGGACGGCGGACAAGGCGCTGCCGCTCGCTGAAGCGGGGCTCTCCTTCGCCATCACGGCACCGCCCGTGTTCGACTCGTCTGTTCCCCGGCACTTCCTCGCCGTCGCGCAAGACCCGCAGGATCTGCGCCCCACTGGCGGCTTCATCGGCTCGCTGGGGCTGCTCACGGTCGATCAGGGAAAAATCGATCACCTCGACTATCGTCCCTACCCGCAATGGGAGAACGTCCGCGATCCCGCTCGCGCCTGGCCCGTCCAGACGCCACCGGTGCAGCGCTACCTTCACTTCTGCTGCATGGACATCCAGGATTCCAATTGGTATCCCGACTTCCCCACCACAGCGGTAGTCCTCGAGCAGTTCTTTGAGGCTGACCAGCCCAGTCACATCGACGGAGTGATCGCGTTCGATCCCGCTGTCATTCAAGCGCTCCTCCGCGTCACGGGTCCGGTGAAGCTGCCCAGACTCGCCGAGCCGGTCACCGTGGATAACGTCGTCACCCTGGCGAACTACTTTGAGGGTCGCGGGCCGGCCTTGCCCGGGTTGCCGCCGCCGGCGCTGTTTCCCAATAAGACTTTCATCGTTGATGTTGCCCAGGCCTTGCTGGAGCGCTTGAAGCATCCCAGTCCGAGCACCGTTCTGGCGCTGGCGAAGGCGGCTCCGGCGCTCCTGAGTGAGAAGCACCTGTTGCTCTACTTCAACGACCTCGCCCTCGAATCCTGGCTGCGGTCAATGAGCTGGGCAGGCGCGGTGAACGCGCCGCCGGGCGACTACGTTTTCCTGGACGGCATGAGCATGAGCGACAATAAAGTCGATACAGACGTCGTTCGCAGTTTCACCGACCGCGTCCAGTTGTTACCCAACGGCAGCGCGGACGTCGCCCTGACCATCGTATGGAAGAACAACTATCCGCACGCAACGGAGGCGGGTGCAGGAGGAGGGGCTGGCATCGTGCCCACGACCGCTTTCCGCGACTTCTTCCGCCTCTTCCTGCCGGCAGGAAGCACCGTCCAGAGTACAGCCGGCATTACCGATGCATGGCCGGCGACGATCGAGAGCGGCCACCTGGTCATCCGCGGCTTCATCGTGATTCCCCAAGGCGGGTCCCACCAGATCACCCTGCGCTATCACGTGCCGGCGGCGGTCCTCTCAGCAACGAGTGGCGCTGCCTACGTCCTGCACGTTCAAGTGCAGCCCGGCATCCCGCCACCGGTGTATCAGCTCGAGTTGCTCGCGCCGTCCGGCGCCCGGCTGTACGGTGCGAGCACGCAACTGAGCACTGATCACGCGTGGCGGATACCGGTAGCGGACATTCGACCGGCGACGCCACCCCTAGCTCCGGAGTGGAACAGCTACTGCACCGCCATGCGACTCGTCGCGGGCCTGAAGGGGCCCTATTCCTCCAAGCGTTTACAGCCGCCCGCCCAGTGTGCTCCCGGCTTCGAGGGGTCCTGACTGAGGGTGCTGGCGACCGGTGCCACACTTGATACTGATAAAGGAGGTCTTTGCAAAGGCGAGATCACACCGGATCCGCCGGCTCACTGCCCCGCGCTCTGGGTGTGGACGAAGATCTCCCCGTCTGGAGTGAGCTGGAAGCCGCTTCCCGGGCCACTGAGGAGGCTGACCGCTCCGGCGTGGTCACCAGGGTCGTCCGGGTTGTAAGCTGCAAAGACGAACCAACGCCGGATGTTGTACTGCTGTCCGCTGGCTACGAGCCAGTCCAGCATCTGCTGGAGATAGTTTGCGACCAGACCAGCGCGCAACCGGCCAGCCGGCACGACGATCTGGTGGCCATTCTGCTGGACGAGGCGGAAGCCGGTGTAGCCCCAGTGCACTCCCAGCTCAGTGTCCCAGATTGGCTTGCCAGCCAGGCCGGGAATCGAATCGAGCCAGCCGCGGAACTCGACCAGTTGCTGCTCCTCAAGCTTGTAGTCGACCGTGGGGAGGTGGGCCCAGTCGAGTGGATAGGTGTGAATGCTCCAGATATCGAACGGGGGCTCCGCTCCGTAGGCAGCCACGTAGTCCGCCCGCATCTGCACCGTCCAGGACTCACCCGTCACCATTGGGCCACAGAGTTCGCACCCCTCTGTCCAGTTGAGCACATCTGGTCCGATCAAACGCGCGGTGGGATCTGCTCCCTTGAGAGTGGTGGCGACGCTGTGCAGGAGCCGGGCATAGGCGGCGGGCTGGGCGTAGGGTGAGCCAGCGCTGATGCCATTCGGCTCGGTTTGGAGAGACCAGACGCGGCCGGGGTAGAGCGCAGCGAGCGTGGCGAGCTCGCTCAGGTTGCTGGAATCGATGGCCTGGAGGTGCGTGGGGGCATACTGCATGGCAGGCGGAACACTGCCGTCGAACCAGCGGGCGTGGAGGAGGTTGAGCGCGTGCAGTGCCGCATCGGGTGGCACGTCTCCGAGCACGACGGCGAAGCGGGGATCTCCCGTGAAGTCAGGCTCCCAGGGGAAGCGCTCGCTGTTCAGTCGCTCCACCAGTCCGTAGGGACTGTTGATCCAGGAGTGATAGCCGTCCGTGAAAGCCGTGAGATTGTCGGCTTTGCGCCATACGAGCAGGCCATTGGTCGTGTGCTGGAGGGCGTCGCCAGTGGTGCCGCTGTAGACCGCATTGTCCAGGCAGCTCCCCACGACATCCGGGATCAGCGCGTGCAAGGCCGCAAAGCCAAGCTGGAAGGTGCAGCCACTTTGCGGCGCCGCTGCCACGGGAGCTGGCAGGAGGGCCAAGAGTGGAATCACCAGGGCAACGACCAGGTGCCTGAGGATGCTGCCTCCGTTCGGAGCGCCACTGACCGGTAACATCGGTTCCTCCCTTTTCCACGACTGGTCTTCTCGCTGGAAGCGTACACCATCGCGCCGGGCCGCGCTGGTCGCGTGTACTCGGCAAGAAAGGGACGGTCAGTCTCTGAGCCTTTCCCGGTCTGCCTGCTACCCAGGAGCGGCGGTGCGCTGCATCAGGTGGACGCACCCCGTCGCAGCATCCGCCTGGGCTGTAGCATACTCTTCGAGCGTGCCGATGTCACGCAGATAGATACCGTCCGGCAGAACTTCACCGGCAATACGTAGGCCAGACGACAGGAGGGCGGGAACGGCATCGGTTCCAAAATCACAGGGGACACAGTCGGGGATCACGTCGATGATGCTGGGCTCTACCACGTACACGCCGGCAGCGACGAGGTCGCCGGGCTCCTCGCCACGCGGCGGCTTCTCCACGAAGCGGCGGATGTCCCCGCCTTCCCCTAGCTCTGCGACCCCTTTGTTCCAGGGATCGGGTACCCGATGCAACAGGCAGGTAAGGTCCGCGCCAGTCTCGCGGTGGTAGTTCGCCAGAGCGGTGAGATCGATGTCGGTAAGCACGTCACCGTAGATGAGGAAGAAGGTTTCGCAGAGGAAGTCATGTAGAGCGCGGATGGTGCCTCCAGAGCCGAGAAGATCTGGTTCCTCAAGGTAGGTGATCTGCAGGCCCCAGTCGCTGCCATCACCAGCAAAGCGAGGGATGTCGGCAGGCCGGTAGTGCAGGTTGATCGCCACCTCGCGAACACCGTGGGTGTGAAGGAGCGCCAGGGTGTGATCTAGTAGCGGTACCCCGGCGATCTCTACGAGAGCCTTGGGCCGGCTGTAGGTGACCGGCCGCAGCCGCGTCCCTTCACCCGCCGCAAGAATCAGTGCTTTCCTCACACTCTCTGCCATCTCCTGTTGTCGCCATATTCTACTTCCAACCTTCGCGACCAAAGAATAGATGCGCCTGGCAAAGCTTACAGTGTGATTTGGACGTCCGCCCAGACCATTCACGCTGCCGGCGAGGGTGTTGAGATCACGCTGTGCTTGATACGCCGTCACTTACATGGGCGTTCCCGCCCTTCCGAGCCTACGTTCCTCTTACCGTGCTACTCTTTCCCCCCTGTCATAGGAAAGAAGTCCACCTTCTTGATGTTCGTAGCCACAGAAAGATGACAATACGGTCATCTTGCGACTGTGCTCGGAAGAAGGGGGAGATCATGAACGCGCTCTTCCTGGATCGCGACGGTGTATTGAACGAGAACCGCGACGACCACGTCAAGAGCATCGCTGAGCTGCAGTGGATTCCCGGTGTGCTACCGGCGCTGCGGGAGCTCGCCGCCATGCCGATGCCCATCGTCGTGGTGACGAACCAGTCGATCATCGGGAGGGGACTGGCGACAGCAGCGACGGTCTGGGAGATTCACGAGCACATGTGCCGGACCGTGCGGGATAGCGGTGGAAGAATCGACGCGGTGCTCTATTGTCCCCACCAGCCCCAGGACGGGTGCAGCTGCCGCAAGCCGCGACCGGGACTGTTGCTGGAAGCGGCCGCCAAGCTCAACGTCGATCTGTCCTCATCTCTGTTTGTTGGTGATGCTTTCACTGACTACCAAGCTGCCGTAGCGGCGGGAACCCGCTACATCCACGTCCAGTCCGGCCGGGGGGCGTCAGCGGCGCAGGCCGTCCGGCAGGCTGACCCAGCGATCCCCATCACCAAGGACCTCCTCGCCGCTGTGCCGTTCTGCCGCCAGTTTCTCAGTGACACCTACCTGGGAAGGGCACGCGGCAGCCTGCAACCGGTCATCTGCCGCTAACGGGATACCAGGCGCAACACCCCCCATCCGCCGCATCGTTTCCTCCGCTGCCTGGCCCGCCAACGCGGCACGAAACGCGCTCTGCTCGCCGTCGCCCACAGCGTCCTCACCACCATCTACCACGTCTTGCGCACCAAGCACCCCTACCACGATCTCGGCTCCGACTCCTTCGATCACCTCGACGCCGACCGTCGCGAACGCCAGGGATTTTCGAGGGGAAAGACCCTGCTAGGTCCCTGAGTCCCTTCCCATCCCATTGCGTTTCGCCACTTCCTCGGTATACTGAGGCCGCTGTTTCTCGTAGCAGCTTGGTCCCCTTACATGGGTACATTCAGGCGACGTTGGCTCAGGAAATGTCACTTACTTGGAATGGTTGGTGGTAGTCGCAAGCAGCGCGAGGGGCCGTTCTTAGTCTTCAGCCGCGTCGCAGCGACATGCAGTCGAGCAAATAAGATGTAGGGGAGAAGTGTGCGTATTCTTGTCCTTGGTGCTGATGGCTACCTCGGGTGGCCAACTTCCATAGCATTTTTCGTACCGTGGGCACGAGGTCTTGGCGGTCGACAACTTTGCCAAGCGCCAATGGCGTGCAGAGCTGGGGGCAGATAGCCTCGCCCCTATTCGCACCCTGCACGAGCGTGTGAAGGTCTGGCAGGAAGTGACGGGCAAGACGATCCACCTTGCGATTGGTGATGTCGCCAACTGGCCGTTTTTGAGCGGCGTGATCCGTGACTTCAGGCCGGATTGCATCGTTCACTATGGTGAGCAGCCTGCTGCTCCTTACTCGCTGATCGATCGTGACCATTGCGTGTACACGCAGGTCAACAACGTTGTTGGCACGCTCAATGTTCTATGGGCGATGCGGGAATTCGCTCCCGACTGTCACCTCGTGAAGCTGGGGACGATGGGTGAGTATGGAACGCCAAACATCGACATCGAGGAGGGGTACGTCGAGATTCGGCACAATGGCCGTTCTGACGTCCTCCCCTTCCCCAAGCTTCCTGGATCGTTCTATCACCTGTCGAAGGTGCACGACAGTCACAACATTCACTTCGCGTGTCGCATCTGGGACACGCGGGCAACCGACTTGAATCAAGGGGTTGTGTACGGCATTGACACACCGGAGTCAGCGCTTGATGAGCGTCTGTGTACAAGCTTCAACTACGACGAGTGCTTCGGCACAGCGCTCAACAGATTTTGTGTTCAGGCGGTCGTCGGCTTGCCGCTGACTCTCTACGGTAAGGGCGGGCAAACCCGCGGCTTCCTGGATATTCGAGACACGATGCAGTGTGTTGAGCTCGCCGCCAACAACCCGGCTTCACCAGGAGAGATGCGCGTCTACAACCAGTTTACGGAGCAGTTCAACGTCACCCAGCTAGCTGAGATTGTGGTTAGAGCCGCGAAGGATCTGGGCGTCAAGGCCACCGTAACTCACACACCAAACCCTCGAGTAGAGAAGGAAGAACACTACTACAACGCCAAGCATACGAAGCTTCTCGACCTCGGGCTTCAGCCGCACAAGCTGTCGGACACGCTTGTTGAATCGGTCATCACCACGATTCAGCGATATCGCCATCGCATTCTCGATGACGTGATCATGCCCAAGACGACCTGGCGAAAGCCATCGCCAGCGCTAGTAACAGTGTAGGACAGTTGCCGCTTCCTATTATCACCTGCTGCGGTGTCGCGCTACTAGGCAACAACGCAACCCACGAGGCTGGATGAGATGGCGGAGAACCCGGAGCAGCATGCGCACGTCGGGGAGTCCTGTCAGATCATCCCCCCGTCAATCGTAGGGTATCAGTACCGTGCTGAGGCAGGTCCGGCAGTCCTGGGCAGTCGCTGTATCATCCGGCCCTTTTCGACGATCTATGGTGATGTGACCTGCGGGGACAGCGTTCGTATCGGCCACAACGTGCTGATACGGGAGCACACCACGGTGGGTTCGCTTGTCGTCATTGGTACCGGAGCCGTCATTGATGGCCAGTGCACCATCGGCAGTCAAGTCAAGATTGAAAGTGGCGTCTACATTCCGACGCATACGACGATCGGCAACTTCGTCTTCATTGGACCGAATGCAACGCTGACGAATGATCGCTACTCGCTGCGTCGCCGGGATGAATATGAGCCACAGGGTCCAATCATCGAGGATCACGCGACGATCGGCGCGAACGCTACCATTCTTCCAGGAGTTAGGGTCGGTGAAGGCGCGATGGTTGCCGCTGGCAGTGTCGTGACACGAGATGTGCCACCGTGGCATCTTGCCGTAGGTGTGCCTGCTCATTGCTCACCATTGCCTCAGCACTTACGAGAGGAGAATAGGGCGAAGCGATGGTAAACGCGGTCGGGGTGATCGGCTGCGGCCGGATCGCCGAACGGCATCTCGCCGCCTATCGTCATCTCGGTGTGAAGGTGACGCTCTTCGACGTGGACGTACTGGCCGCCGAACGCCGCGCTCAAGAGTTTGGCTTGGACTACGTTACGACGCTGGACGCCCTCCTTGACCGGCCAGACATCGAAGCGATCGACCTATGCGTGCCAACCACGCATCATCGGTCACTGGCCATTGCTGGCGCAGAGCACGGCAAGCACATCTTCTGCGAAAAGCCACTGTGCCAGACGCTGGACGAAGCCTACGCAATCAAGAGCGCGATTGTAAACAACCGTGTTCACCTGATGGTCGGCTATCTGTATAGGTTCTATCCGGTCTTCCAGTACGTAAAGCAGGTGCTGGACGACGACATCATCGGCCCGCCGACGCTAGCCTTCGTGCGCCTCGGTGGGCGCGGAGATGCTGCCGTTTGGAAGCACAAGCATGAAACAGGGGGCGGGGCGATTTCTGAGATGATGGTGCACGCCCTGGACCTGATTCGCTGGCTGTTGGGGGACATCGAGTCGGTTGAGCTGATCGCCCGTGAGGTGCTGTATCCGGTGCGCCACATCAATGGCGAGACAGTGAAGGCAACAGCAGAAGATTTCGTCCTCGCTCGTCTGCACACTGAGCACGGCATAGTCTTCTGTGAGAGCGATCTCGCCACACCATCGTACATGAATCACGTCGAGATACAGGGAAGCAACGGTTCGATCTTCACCAGCATGCTCCACTACCTGCCTACTCAGGTGTACTGTAAGCAGGCTCGAGGCATCTTCGACCGCGGTGCAACAACCCAAGAGTTTCCGATCATCAATGCTTTCGAGCATGAGCTTCGAGCCTTCATTGGAATCCTTCGAGGAGAGGTAGAGCTAATCAACTCGGTCGACGACTCGATCGCCCTGCTCAAGGTTCTGGAGCAAATGTATGTCAAAGAGCCGGTGTCGCGGTCGAGATCTACTTCACTGACCGCGTAGCAAGCAATGAGACAGGAAGAGGTGAGACGTGGCAGTTGCAGAGTCAGCTCAGGTGAAGCTTCCCATTTCCATAGCCGAGGTAAATCTGACGCAGGGGGCTGTAGAGGCCGCGACGGCTGTGTTGCGGTCTGGCAAGCTTCGCGCTGGCGTCCAGTGTGCTGCCTTCGAGCGTGAGTTCGCAGAGCGAGTAGGTGCCAAGTACGCCGTATCCTGCAGCTCGGGGACTGCAGCGTTGCACATTGTGGCGATGGCCCTCCTGAAGCCGGGCGACGAAGTCCTCATACCCTCATTCACGTTCATTGCCAGTGCCACGTGCGTCATTCCTGCTGGCGCACGCCCTGTACTCGTTGACGTAGACCCAGCTACCTACACCATAGACGTGGAAGATGCCGAGCGGCGAATCACGCCGCAGACGCGCGCCATCATCCCTGTTCACCTCTTTGGGAACGCGGTCGACGTCGCCGGCATTGCTAATCTTGCTCAGCGCCATCACCTCAAGATCATTTGGGATGCCGCTCAGTCTTTCGGGACGCAGTACAACAGTGCCGATGTCGGCGGCCTCGACGACGCGGTGTGCTTCTCCTTCTACCCAACCAAGAACCTCACGACTGGTGAGGGAGGCATGGTCACGACGAACGACCGTGAGCTCTACGAGTGGATGTCGCTGTTCAAGTCACACGGACAGGCACGCAAGTACTACCACACTGTGGTCGGCCTCAACTATCGCTTGACGGACACCGCGGCGGCCATCGGGCGCGAGCAGTTGAAGGTCGTCCGTGACCAGCTCGCTCAGCGCCGTGCAAACGCGGCTCGCTTGCGCGCGCTTCTCGAAGGGATTGTCGGGATCACACTGCCCGTGGAGACGGCGAGCTCGTCGCACTCCTACAACCTCTTTACGGTTCGCATTGATCCGGCAGCACTGGGCATGACACGCGATGACTTCGCCCTGCGTCTTAAGGACCGTGGCGTGGAAACCGCCGTACACTATCCTCGCCCACTGCACCACCAGCCTGCCCTCGAGCAGTTCGGGCCTCATAGTGCGCTCGAGGAGAGTGAGCGCGCTGCTCGGGAGGTTCTCTCACTGCCAGCCCATCCCTTCCTGGGAGAGCCAGAGCTCACGTACGTTGCGCAGGCAGTACGCGCTATCGTGGCAGAGCGTACGAAGGCCTGACGTAGCGCGCCACGACTGCAGAACACGAGCCTTGCCAACAGGCTCAGGTACCGCCTGTTGTCGTTCATTGCCCCCCTGTCTACCACCGCATGAATCCCCCGGATGGCCGGCTGGCTATGTGCGGCGATCAGAAAGGTAGACCTGCCACCACTCGGGAGATCGCTCTGGCCACCACCGGCTCGCCACAGACGGCAGTGCTCCCGCTGCGGCGGTGAGACCGGCTAGCGCCGCCTGCAGTGCCAGCGGCACGAAGAGGTGTGGTGACCTTTCCAGATCCTCGACGGTGAACCAGGCGGCGCGGTCATTCTCCTTGCCGTCCGGCCGGGGCTCACCTCCAGCCCAGCCGGCCAGGAAGATGCAGTACGTGTTGCTCTCCCCGTGCTCTATCCGCGAGCGCATGCCGAGCAAACCGCGTATGTGCACGCTGACGCCGGTTTCCTCCCGCGTCTCCCGGATGGCGGCCATCTCAGCGGTCTCCTGCGGCTCGACGTAGCCCCCGGGAAGCATGTACTTTCCCGCGTGCGGGCTGTAGGCGAGGCGGACGAGAAGAACGCGCTGCTCCCGTACAACCACCGCTCCGGCGCCAACGGTGACAGAACCACGTGTCGCCACACTACACGCTCCTCAGCTCAGCTCTTTGTGGTACGTCACGAACGCTCGTGACGTCCGCGCGCCACAGGTGGAGACGTAGAAGTACAGCGGTCCGATCGCCGCGATCTCGCCGCGCTGCCTCCCGGCGAGCTGCCAGTCGCGCAGACACTGCAGGAGCAGGGCTCCGCCGACGCCGCTGCTGCGTTCCTCTGGATTGGTGCCGATCGGCCCGAACCAACCGGGACGCGTCACGTCGTACACGGCGAATCCAATGATGGCCCCATCTTTCCAGGCGGCAAAGCCGGGCACGGGCTCGCTGCCGAGATGCAAGGCTTCGAGACCTTCGAAGCGCCAGCCGGGACTCCAGTACTGCCGGAGGTAGGCGTCGAGCACACCCTCGTCGTCGCGCTCGAATCTCCGGATCTCGATGTGGTGCTGCCGGAGCTGGTCGAGGCGCTCTTCGAGAAGGATCGGCTCGCGGGTCAGATCGACCTCCAGGTTATACGTCGTGTGTCCCCGCTGGTACCCCGCGCGATCGAACAGGCAGAGCGCCTCGCTATACCGCACGTCGACGCCAGGTACGAGGTAACGGCGGCACGCCCGGATCGCCACCGCTGTCGCCCCCAAGTCGTGGAGCCGCTGCTCCAGCTCGCCCAAGAGAATACGGCAGTGACCTCGCCGCCGTTCCGTCCGTTCTGTGGCAACGAGCTTCACGAAGCCGGAAACCCTGCCCTCACGATTGTTAGCGGCGCCGATGGCTACCGCGACGAGCTGCCCGGACACGCGGAGACCGAGTGCCACGTCTGGCTCAGCGTCATCCGTTTGCAGCAAGGTATAGCGGGCGAGAGCTGGTGACCACTCTTCGTACGGCAGAGCACGCGCGCAGAACGGCACGATCTCTGGCGCGTCGACGGCCGTGAGTGTCACGAGCTGTGGGGTCATTGGTGGGTTCCTTCCTCGACGCACCCCGGCGCACGCTTCACCGGCAACCTTGTGCACGGCAGTGCTGATCCATACGATAGCAGTGTGACGGGGAGAAGGAAGAGCAGCAGCGCCGTGGAGTTGTATGAGAAGCAAGGACAACTACGGCCGGATGCGCTACCGGCAGTCGCAGCCGTGGCCTGATCACGGGTAGCATGCACACAGGCTTCTCCGCTATGATCTTCACCTGGCCCGCTTTTGACATCTACTGCCTACGAGGGGGGTCCACCGATGATGAATGGTCAACAGCGTCCTTCCCGGGTCGTCACGATAGAGTTCCTCATGAGGTCTGGCGAGACGTTCACTGTGAGTGACTTCGTCGACGAAGATCCAGCAGACGAGGGCGTTCGTGCGCTTGGTAAGGCGCTCGTCAGCGACATGGAGTCCGGCGCCATCCGCCAGTTCTCCTATTGGGAGGGGGAGACCTTCTCGTTCGAGGCCGTGAAGATGGATCAAGTCGCAGCCTTCACCATCACTGCGAACGATGAGGAAGACGAGGAGGTGGAGGCGGAAGAGAGTGAGTAGATCTGACCTGACGGAGACCTAGTCAGGAGACCCCGAGAACACTTCCTTCACCTTCTCGAAGAAGCCCTTTCCGCTGTGCTGGCCTTTCTCGGCTTCGAGGTGGGCCAGCTCCCGGAAGAGCTCCTTTTCACGAGCAGATAGGTCTGTTGGAGTGACCACCGTGACGGAAATGTGCTGATCGCCACGTCCGGAGCTTTCGAGCCCAGGAACGCCCTTCCCGCGCAAGGTGAAGCGACGACCAGTCTGTGTCCCCGCAGGGATACGGAGAGAGACGGGGCCCTCGACAGTTGGCACTTCGACCTCATCGCCCAAAGCGGCTTGACTGAAGGAGACCGGCAGCCTCACGAAAATGTCGCTGCCGCGCCGCTCGAATATTTCGTGGGACTGGACGTGGAAGGCAATGATGAGATTTCCGCGCGGCCCTCCTCGTTGACCGGCTTCTCCCTCACCGTTGACGCGCATTTGTGTGCCGTTGTCCACCCCTGCCGGCACCTTGATCTCGAGCGAGCGCACGGTTCGCACGCGGCCAGTCCCGCGGCATTCCGTGCAGGGATCGGTGATGATTCTCCCCTCACCGCGGCAGCGGTCGCACATCACCACGTTCACGAACTGGCCAAAAACTGACTGCTGCGTACGGCGAATCTCCCCCGATCCGCCACACGTGGGACAGCGCGCGGGCTGAGAGCCGGCCTTTGAGCCTGCGCCCCGGCACACTGAGCACGTCTCCCAACGCGGGATCTCCAGGGTCTTGGTTGTTCCAAAGACCGCTTCTTCAAAGGTGAGCGTGAGATCATAGCGAAGATCGGCCCCACGCTGAGGGCCACGACGCGCTGTGCTCGCGACCCCGCCGAAGAAAGTCTCAAAGAGGTCGCCAAGCCCACCGAATCCATCGAAGTTGGTCTGGTTGACCCCAGCGGCGGCGCCACGGTGCCCAAACTGGTCATACGCGGTGCGTCGTTGCGGATTCGACAGTACTTCATAGGCTTCGTTTGCCTCTTTGAACTTTTCCTCAGCGGCTGGGTCCCTGTTCACATCGGGATGGTACTGCCGTGCTAGCCTCCTGAAGGCCTTCTTGACTTCATCATCGCTTGCAGATCGTGGCACACCAAGGACCTCATAGTAGTCTCGCTTCATCGCCATACGTGCTGCTCCACTGACGTGCCACTCCGACTGGTGATTCTACCACCAGGGGGTACCCGTTCTTGCTGTCTGCCCGGTGCTTGCATCAGAATCTTATTAGCGCGCCGGGAAGCCACCCGTGGGAGTCGAACGCCCAGAAACCTATCGACCTTACAAAGGCAGCGCTAGGATTCCTGGGTCTCGCCACCGTGGGGCGGCGCTTCGCCAGGATCCGCCTCGCCGGACGCGCCGACCGGGGCAGCCGTTTCGTGCCCACCCCCAGGCGCGCCTGTTGACAGCGTCACCAAAGCCGGCCGGAGCAGCCGGCCGTGAAGACGGTACCCTCTCTGCACCACTTCGACGACGTGGCCCTCGCTGACCGTCTCATGGGGGCCACTCGAGACCGATTGGTGCATTGAAGGGTTGAATGAAGCCCCGGCTTCAACGTCCACGACTTCGACGCCAGCCCGCTGTACGGCGTGCTCCAGCAACTGGCGTATGAGGACAATCCCAGTCATCCAGCTGAGCCCCGCCAGCGATGCCGGAATTGTCCGTTCTGCCCTTTCCAGATGATCCAACACCTCCAAGGTGCCATAGACCAGCTCAAGGTTGCCAAACTTGCTCGCCTCGTCACGCTCTTGTGTGAGGCGCCGGCGAACGTTGGCAAGCTCGGCTTGTGCGTACTGCCACTTCTTCATGTAGTCGGTAGCCGCAGCGCGCTCCTTCTCGAGCTCCGCCATAAGCTGATCGAGCTTACCTTGAAGATCCTCCGCAGTCTGATCTTCGGGGGAAGATGCTGGTATCGTTGTCTTCTCGTCAGTCATGATGCAACCTTCGCGAACTCGTGGGTCAGCTGATATGGTGGCAAGTCCTGAGATAGGTATGCCAGAATACCCGACACATAGCGTGAGGCCCCGATAACCCGCCCGTAGTTGAGCCGGGGCGGACCAACTACTCCGACCACACCGACCACCCGCTCCGCTGATCCATAAGGACATAGGACAACTGCCACTTGTCTCAAGGTGTGCGGGCTCTCTTCACCAATCAGGATGCGCAGTGAGCCATGACGGACGACATCTGGAAAGAGGTCCCGGAAGACGTCGCCGCGCTCGAGCAAGGTGAGAAGATCGATGACCCGCTGCTGCCGCTCTTCTTCGCTACCTGCCCGCAAAAACTCGGGCTGGCCGAGGATATTGGCCAGACCATCCCGAAAACGAATTTCCCACTGACGGTGATGAAACGTCTCGAGCACGGCGGCGACCTCCATCCGCACCAGTCGCTCGAACGTACGTCCACTCTCTTCAGCTTCCGCCGCCTCTCGCAGCTCATCCAAGTTGAAGTCCGCGCTGGCTGCAGCTACTGTGCGGGCACGATCCTGGAGATCAAACGCCGATGAGTCCTCCAGTGGCACCTGCCAGATGTGCTGAATAACTCCGGCATCACTGGTAATGACTACCAGGAGCGCTCGCGTGGAGTCGATCGGCATGAACTCAAAGGTGCGCAGACGGTACTCCGGAGTTACCACACCGCTGACGACGGCAGCATTTCCGCTCACTCTCGCCAGCGCTGAAGTCGCAATTTTCAACCACCCATCAACGTCTTGCTCGACTTGCGAGAACTGGTGAAGAATCGTGCGCTGCTCCTGCTGCGAGAGGCTTGACTCCGTAACGAAGTGCTGCACGAAGTAGCGGTACCCTCGATCTGACGGAACTCTTCCCGCCGACGTGTGGGGCTGGTAAATCAGTCCGGCAGATTCGAGCGCTGAGAAGTCGTTCCGGATTGTCGCGCTACTCACGGACACGAATTCCGCCTTTGCGAGCGCCTCTGAGCCAACTGGCGTTGCCGTCGTGACATAGCGGTCAACCACTGCCTTGAGGACAGCACCTTGCCGTGGCGTGAGGTCCCTGTCCTGTTCTTCGTGAGTCCGAACTGTGCCGCTCATTGCCGGTTAACACCTACTGGAACGACATCTCGCCTTGACAACATAGCACGGAGCCCCGTGCTTTTTCGCCGTGTAGCGTCCCAGTGACCTAATTGTACCAAGAGGTGCAGCCGGGGGGGAAACATCACACCAACGGCTGACCAATCAGGAGGTAGGCGCCCGGTCGGTAGTAGCCAAGAGCGAACTCAGGAATGCTGGCCGGATCGTGCTAGACGTCATTCTCCTCCACGGTGAAGCCGCTTTCGGTCTCGTTCTCCAGCGAGTCGTCGTCTTCACTGTCCTCGTCTCTGGCCTCCGCATCGGCCTCCTCGTCTTCGATCTCGCCCTCACCCAACTCCTCGTCCTCTTCGTCGAAATCCGGATGCGGCGATGAGGCCGTGCGCGTGAATGACGGACGGCCAGCCAGCGAAGGAGCTTGGTAAGTCTCACGGATGAATACGAAGAGCCCTCCATCGGAAACGCTCTTCACCGCGGCGACATACCGGTTACCGACTGCGAGAAAACTGATGAGCCGCTCGCCCAGCTTGCTCTCGAGCTGTCCCAGCACTTCACCGGCTGCACCAACTACCTGGAGTGCACTCCCCTTGGGAATGAGCGAGACGATGTCGCCGGGATTCATACGTGCGAGGACTCCCACGGGTGCACGATTCTCTAGTGGGACGACAACGGTCTTGCCGGGTTCTTCAACGAACAGTCGCGGGTCAATGCGCTCGCCGCGTGTCACCGCTCCAGATAGTGACTCTGCGTGAGCAACGAGCTCTTTGAGCTTGTCGACGTTGCGCTGGGCAATGACGTTTCCGGGGTCCACGACCAACGTCTGTTGGTAGGCCGCCAGCGCATCGCCGTAACAGCGCAGCTCGGTAAGCGCTTTGCCCAGTCGATTTAGGGCATCCGCCTCGTTGGGAAAGAATGTCAACAGATGGCGGTTGATCTCCACCGCCTGTTCCCACTGCCCTTGCATAGCAAGCGCGATGGCTTGCTCAGTGAGCTGGCGCTTGTTGGGTGCCTTTCCCCCTGCCAGTTGCACACTGT